>DBVV01000002.1:0-21427 GCA_002308795.1 Mageeibacillus sp. UBA1255
CTTTTTGTCATTTGTGGCCGTATCGAAGAAATAGAAAGTAAGGCCGCAATTTCGCCTTTGCTCATTTTTGGCCTTAGCAGAAGTGATTCGCTCTGCTCAAGACTTTTGTCTGTATCGTAAGTTGTGTCGAAAATCACTTTTTTGAAATTTCGACACAACTTTCAGATATTTGCCCGGAAAAATGAGCAAAACCAGATGCTGAACTGAGTTGAACAGCATAGACAATAAGTCCACTGTCCCGATCCGCTGCGGAGAAAGGAAACGACCCTCAAAAAAACAAGGGGGTAGATTTATCGGTTTAAAAGTGGTAGAATCTCATCACTATAAATTAATACGGAGGTTTTTATGGCAGAAACCAACCAGAAACCAATTGAGCACAATGTTGACGCCCCCGGGGAGCCGATATCGGAGCGCAAACGTAAAAAACGCGAAAAAAATCTGATATTCTACCCGCTGGGCACTATTGGCCGCGACATGATGTACTACTTGTTTACCAGTTGCCTCTTCACGTACATCATGCTCACTAAGCAGCTCACGAATTCGCAGTTGCTTGCTATCACCGCGATCATGGTCGCAGCACGTATCTTCGACGCACTGAACGATCCGATCATGGGCAACATCATCGAGCGTACCCGCACGAAATGGGGAAAATTCAAGCCCTGGCTTTTGGCAGGCGTACTCTCCACATCTGTTGTCATCTTCCTGGCGTTCAACACGTCGCTTCAGGGCTGGGGATTCATCGTATTCTTCGGCATCATCTACTTCGCGTACAGCATCACGTACACGATGCATGACATCGCTTACTGGGGCATGATCCCTGCGATGTCGCGCGACGCGGACCTCAGAAACCAGTATACTTCGCGTGCAACTTTCTGCGCAGGCATCGGATCAACGCTCGCATCCTTCCTTATCCCCATGCTTACAGTCGGTAAAGGCGCTCTGGGCGGAAGCGCAGGCAAAGCATACGGCATAATCGCACTTGTCATCGCCATCCTCGGCCCGCTGTTCATCCTCTTCCCGCTTCTGGGAGCTAAAGAAAACCGCGACGAGATCGCCGAATCCAAGTCGAAGCTAAACTTCAAACGCATCCTGCGAACCATTACTCAGAACGATCAGCTCAGGTGGATGATCCTGATATTCCTTATCCAGCAGATCGGTAACTCACTTGTTTTCGGCGGGATCGGTACGTATTTCGTATACTTCCGCTTCGGCTACGCAGGCGGTCTGTATTCTATCTTCTCGATCGTCGGCGTTGCGGCCACTGCAGTGCTGATGCTCATCTTCCCCGCGCTCTCAAGGAAATTTACACGCCGTCAGCTCATGACGTTCGGCATCATTATGGTTGCCGTCGGAAGCGTTATCGAGATCATCGGCGGTATTCTGATCCCGGGCAATATGATCGGATTCGCCGTTGTAACGATCGGTTACATGCTGGTCAATCTCGGCCTCTACGGATTCTACCTCATTATGATGATCTCGATCGTCAATACCGTCGAGTACAATGAACTTAAGACCGGCCACCGCAACGAAGCGATCATCACTTCTATGAGGCCTCTGCTTACAAAGATGGGCAGCGCTATAGTAGCCGCGTTCACTTCGCTCACGTTCATCATTTTCAAAGTCGTTGAAAAAACAAATGCTATCGCTGATTTTGAGCAGCAGGCTGAGCTGGGCAAGATCACAGACGAGGCTCGTCTGGAAGGTATAAACGGAGTCATCGGGACTGTTGGTTCATGGCAGACTACAGGCCTCCTGCTTGCCATGGTGATAATTCCGCTCGTGTTCGGGTTTACTTCTTACATACTGTATCAGAAATTCTACAAACTTGACGAGAAGACCTACGATGACATCTGCAGCCAGTTAGAAGAACGTAAAACGGCAGAAGCTGAAGCAAAAGTTTTAGCCGGAGCAGGAGCTGGGGCTGAAACTGAAACAGAAGCATAAACCTTTACGATAAAACAAAAACAGGGGGGGTTTTATGAAAAAACTACTTGCAATCATCATCTGTCTCGCAATGTGCGTGGCGATGATCACCATTCCGTCTTTCGCCGAAGGAGAGATCCTCACTGTGAAATTGACCGATGACGGTCTTGTCATCAATGCAGACCCGGACGCTACTGAACGCGGAAATTTTGGCCCGACCGACTGGATCGGTATCTATCCGGAATCTCATGACGGTTACAATGATTCATCGATGTGGTGGTACGTCGGGGACGACGGAGGTGAATGGGTCCTTCCGGATGAAATGGACGTAGGTGAGAACCGCACTTTCATCGATCAAAACGGTGAATTTGTGCCGGGTAAATGGAAGATCATAATTCTCGAAAATGACGGTTATTTTCCGCTTGAAGACATGGATCCGATCTATTTCGAGATACCGGATCATTCCGAAGGACCGGGAGACAAACCTGCAGGGATCATCAACGAAGCAGACTACACCGTATCGTACGTCGTTGACGAAACGAACGCGCTCAGCTGGACCGAGGGTGAGATCGGTGACACGAGCGTAAGATACTTCTTCAAAATAACGGAAGATGCGGTGGACGTTGCCATCCGCGGCATCGGCGTCAATGCCGGTGATTATCTCCAGATCAACTTAAACCCGGGCAATAAGCTCGCGGATACGACGGGTCTTTTCCTTTCGTTCGTTACAGGCGATACTTTTAAGCTGCTCCAGCATAACCACAAGACCGCACTGCTTGACGACGATAATCCGGGAGGCGCCGATATTTCGGATAAAGTGAACGGAAATATCGTAAAGACCGAAAAGGGCTACGAGATCACGGCAAAGCTTCCAAAAGATCTTTTCCACGTCACGGACGTAGAAAATGCGCAGACGTACGACTATCTTAAAGATCCTCTGTACTTCGGAATGTTCATCGTGACAGGAGGACAAGGCTACACCAGCCAGAGCGTTGCTCCCGGCGAAAACTGGACGTGCAACGGCCTCCGTCTTTCCGAATATTCACTCATTTTAAACGCTCCTACTGATATTTATTACCTGTATGACAACACCGTCGGTGTTAAGACCGGATGGTGGATGCACCCGGTAACGGAAGGTGCGACGATCGATGTCACGTTTGAGATCACTCAATATTTCAAAGGCGTCAATTTCTACGCTTACGGCTGCCCGTACGATTACCCTATGTCGGTCGTGCTTAAAACAGAAGAAGAGGATGAACTGTTCACCGCCGATATCGTCTGCGCCAACAACGCCGATTACTCTGTAGATTTCGGTAAGACGTTCGCTCCCGGCACGTACATTCTTTCGTTCGTGGGCGGCGACGTGAGCGAGATCTCAGGAGACACGTGGTTCGTGCTCGGTTCAGGCCAGGTAAACGAGGCGATCGACGAAGAGAATGTTTACGTTCTGGGCGGTCAGACAAACTCGGATACAGGTCCCGCTCCATGGGTATCGTTCGTAGTTGCCGAGCCCGATCCGAACGCTCCTACTGCCGCTCCTACCGCAGTTCCTACCGCCGCTCCTACCGCCGCTCCCACTGAGAGACCCACAAGCGTTCCGACACCTGTGCCGGCAACGGATGTTCCCGCCAGTGACGCACCGGTTTCCACAGACGCTCCGAAGAATGACGAAAAAACCGGCCCGAACGTCGGTCTGATCGCAGGCATCGCCGCCGGCGCTGTCGTTCTCATCGGTGCAGTCGCGGCAATAATCGCCGTCTCCAAAAAGAAGAAAAAACAATAACAGTTTCGTTTGATCCGGACAATATTCCGGGTCACAATAAAAGGCCGCGTTTCGGAGGCGATCCGGCGCGGCCTTTTTATTTGATTCTCGCATGAATATAAAATCGTATTCGATTCGTTCGATCCGGCGTCAATCAATTATTTAACGTCACGTTTCTTGAAAACGAGCAGGCCGATAACGGTATTTACGACGCTGAAAAACAGGTAAGAGAGCATACCCTCAGCGAAGATAAGCGACGTGGATGTGTTCTCCGCATTGCTCAGAAGTCCGGCGATCGAGAAACTGCCCAGATTAAAAAAGTTGCTTGCAAACGTGGGAATAAAATATACAAGATATTTGTATTTTTCGTAATCGGCGAGCATAAGCAATGAGTTCAGCGCCAGCAGTACTATCGAAACGACTATCGTGAAAATGATCGTAGGAGCTGCAGCACGGAAAACCATACTGAAAAGCGTAGCGACGGTAGCCATAAACACGAACGTCATTGTCCCGTACAATGTAAAATACATGATCTCCGTTCCCAGGTCGGCGATCGCGCTCCGGTTAAAAGGCAGCATAAGAAGCGCAAGGCCCGTTGTCACCGCGGCATAGATCGTGATTATAGCGACCGCAAAAATGATCGATACTATCAGGTGTGAAAAGTATATATGAGACCGCCTGTTTCCGGCAATGATCTTGTTGCGGAGCGTGCCGTTCGAATAGTCGGTGCAAACGAGCACACCTGCGAAGGCAGGAATGATGAGACCGATGTTGTTCGTAAGCGAATAAACGGAACCGATCACCGCGTTCGCACCGAAAAGCGTGCCTGAAACGGGGTCGTTTGCGTCAATTCCGGTGATCAGGTTTATACCCGCATATGCCAGTACCATTATTACAGGGAAAGCGAACGCAAGTATGAGCGCGATCAGCGTAAGACGGCTTTTTAGTGCGCGGAAAAGGTCTGCTTTAAGAAGTCCTCTCATGCTCTTCTCCCCCTTCCTATAAGACGGATATAATAATCTTCTATCGTATCCTCCAGAGTATTGAGGGATCGGACTTTTACATCTTTTCCTACCAGTACGCTCATGACACGATTGATATCCGCATCACCGAATACCGCCAGTTTACCGTCCTCCTCGCCTATCTCCGGAAAACTCCCGTCCTCCATGAGAGCCGCCCTCGCAGCCTCGTTGTTAAAAGCGTCGATCACGATCCTCCGTCTCGCGTTGCGGTGAAGGTCTTCCATCTTTATTTCCTCAAGCAGCTCGCCGTGAGAGATAACGCCTACCTTGGTGCAGATCTTTTCCAGCTCGGAGAGAATGTGGCTCGAGATCAGGAACGTGACGCCTTCTTTATTCAGCCTCATGATCGTTTCTCTGACTTCTACGAATCCCTGCGGATCGAGTCCGTTCATAGGCTCGTCAAGGATCACGAAATCCGAGTCGGAGACCATGACCATGGCGATGCCGAGGCGCTGGCGCATTCCGAGAGAGAAACTTCCCGCCTTCTTTTTGCGGATCGCGTCGTAATCGAGCCCGACACGTTTGATGAGGTCGATCAGGTCATTGTCCGACTTCGTTATCCCCGTTATGCTGCACTGGACTTTCAGATTATCAAGCGCAGTCATAGCCGGGCTCATTGTCGCAGTCTCTACGATCGCTCCGGTGCGCCTGCGCGCCTTGTAGATATCTTTTGAAGTGTTTTTAACGTCGTAAAGAGCATACGTTCCTGAAGTCGGTGCGGCCAATCCCGTAACGAGTCTGATCAGCGTTGTCTTCCCCGCTCCGTTTTCGCCTACGAATCCGTATATATCGCCCTCCTCGATGTGCATCGAGACGTCTTTTACGGCAAAATGCCCTTTATATACTTTTGAAAGGGCGTCTGTAGTCAATACGTTCAATTTGATTCTCCTTTTGTTATTTGATGTACCAATATTATATCAAAAAACAGGCCGATTTCAAGATGCCTCGGAGCAAAAGGATGATCGTCGACGTACGTGGACCGGTATTACTCGATCACCTTGTCCGAATAAGGGATCAACAGTTTTCTGATCTCGACCAGATTGACCTGTTGATATTTATCCGCCCACTTCAATAGTTGAGATAAGGACTTCAATGTCTCTTTTTTACCTTGCTCCAGACCGAGTTTTCGGCGGACAAATCTGCGAATTATCCGGTATCTGTATTTGTATCTTGGAACACTCAAAACATAAATTTTATCTGCATCAGAAAAACATTGCTGACACCATGCGTAATATACGCCCTCAATGATCCAGTCATTCTTATTCAGCACGTCAGCAAGCAGCCTGTCTCGTTCATCAGGTTCTCTTTTAGTCCCATATGAATCGGATCTATTGTCCCATTGCAGCTCGTCTAAATCATAATGCCGGATGCCAAGTTCTTTGGATAGCTTTTCTGCGAGATAAGTTTTTCCGCTCCCCGGGCCTCCAATAATATGGATCTTCATTGTTTCCCTCACAGATCACGATTTGTCGAAATCATCTTACTTATTAAAAAAACGTTCTGAAACATCTTCCAGGGCGGCTTTCTGGCTGAGAGGACATTATGTGTGAATCCTCTGCGCTATGTTACTACCGAGGAGCGAAAATAGAAAGCGCAATTATAGCAGATTGTTATGCTTTTAGCTTGTCTTGTATAATTCTATAGTGTCCTGCCTGATAAACCTTTTATGAGAAATAGAAATATCTTATCGGGTATTACAAAAACGGACTTGGCTAAAAAAGTCAAGTTCACATAATTTAGAGTTAAATCGTCTCGACAAACGGGAATTTTCATCAAAGTTCTTTCTTCAAAACGATCTTTTCTTTTGTTCTGTGATCTTCAGAAAACCCATGTTTTAGGAACAGATAAACCGCTGGATTATCAATGGCGATATCATCATAAAGAACAGAGATTCCATTCTCCTTTGCGGCTGCGCAAAGTGCGTCCAGCGCAAAGCCTCCATAACCGTTTCCCCTGTATTTGGCGTACACGATTACGTTTGCAATAAAGCCGTTGATCTCGGAATCATAGTGATAAGCGATTTCTCCTATGTATTCGTCCGCTTCATTCTTTATATACCGATAATACCGCTTGCCGTCGGTATTGGCGATCCAGTGATCATACCATTTTTTCCAATGCTCTTTCGGAAACGGAATCGTACCGCCCCACGCATGGTTATACGCCATCGTTTCCGCGTCCGAAAGCATACGCTCTCTAAACCAAAGATCCCCGTACTCCGGCTTATAAACTGTCAGCACAATAATCCCCTCTGCAAATCACGATTTGTTTTAGAGCTGCTTTTTTCCTTTCTTCAAAGTTGTTTTCGGCTGCCCGTATTCCCGCTTCATAGCCTCCGTAGAAATAACCCAATGCTTGCCATATTTGCAGGCATCAACGCCGCTCTGCAAACTGTAAGCTCAGACGATAGTCCGGAAGAGCGTTGACCGCTTTTACCTTATGGAACATCATATCAACTCCTTACTCAAAAGGCGATACATCAATTTGTCATTTGCCATTTACCATTTGTCATTTGCAATTTGCCATTTACCATTCTCCATTGTTCAACGTTGCTAGTTGCCGGTTACTTACTCCCACTCCACCGTTGCCGGCGGTTTGGACGTTATGTCGTATACGACGCGGCTCACACCTTTGACCTCGTTGGTGATGCGCGCGGAAACTTTTGCAAGCAGCTCCATCGGAAGCCTCGACCAGTCCGCGGTCATAAAATCGTCCGTTGACACAGCGCGAAGAGCGACAGTATAGCCGTACGTCCTCGCGTCACCCATCACGCCGACGGTGCGGGTATCGGTGAGCACCGCAAAATACTGGTTCGTGTCGCGCTCAAGCCCGGCATTCATTATCTCTTCCCGGAAAATGGCATCCGCCTCGCGCAGCACGGAAAGCTTTTCCTCCGTGACCTCGCCTATGACGCGGATCGCAAGGCCGGGGCCGGGGAAAGGCTGGCGCCAGACGAGTTCGTACGGTATCCCGAGCTCGATCCCGACGCGCCGCACTTCGTCCTTAAACAGAGTCCTGAGAGGCTCGGCGATCTCGTCAAATTCGATCACGGAAGGCAGGCCTCCCACGTTGTGGTGGCTTTTTATCGTGTCCGCGTCACCCGCGCCGCTCTCTATCACGTCCGGATAGATCGTGCCCTGCGCCAGCACGCCCACTTTCCCGAGCTTTTTCGCCTCGTCCTCAAACACGCGAATAAACTCTTCGCCGATGATCTTGCGCTTTCGCTCCGGTTCTGTGACGCCTTTAAGCCTCGCCAGAAACCTGTCAGCAGCATTGACCCTTATAAGATTCAGCCCGAACCGCCCTTTGAACGTCCTTTCCACTATGTCCCCTTCGTCCTTGCGCAGAAGGCCGTGGTCAACAAAAACGCATGTGAGATCGTCCCCCACCGCTTTGTGGAGCAGCACCGCCGCCACGGAGGAGTCAACGCCTCCGGAGAGCGCCATAAGCACCTTTTTCCCCGCAAGCGACTCACGAAAATGCGAAACGGCAGACTCGGCGAAATTGCCGGCCGTCCAGTCCCCGGAAAGCCCGCAGATATCGTACAGGAAGTTTCGCAAAAGCCTCTCCCCGAAACGCGTGTGAGTGACCTCCGGATGGAACTGAACGCCGTAGACACGCTTAGCCGCGTTATACATTGCCGCACACGGACAATTATCAGTGACTCCGCATACGCTGTACCCTTCCGGCACACGGCTCACGTAATCGGTGTGGCTCATCCAGCACACGTCCTTCTCCGGCACGCCCTTAAACAGAGGGCAATCGCGGTCGGTCACGCGGTGTTCCACCATGCCGTATTCACTTGTCTCCCCCGCCGATTCTATCGTGCCGCCGTCAATATAAGCGATCAGCTGGCAGCCGTAGCATATACCAAGCACCGGGATGCCAAGCTCCAGCACCGCCTGCGGATAATGCGGCGAAGCCGGGTCGTAGACGCTGTTCGGACCGCCGGTGAATATTATGCCCCGGTAGCCCTCAGCGAGTATCTTTTCAGGTGTAATACGGTTATACGGAACGATCTCCGCAAAAACGTGCTGGTCGCGAACTCTGCGCGCGATCAGCTGATTGTATTGACCGCCGAAATCCAGAACGAGGATCTTTTCCATTGTGAACCTCCGAAAAAGTATGCGCTGAAAAACAATTAGATTACAAAAAAGCCGCGTCAGATAGTGATGCCGCCCGTATTATCTTTAACGTCTGCCTGAGCGAGCAGCGGCTCCAATTCTTTCAGATACCGCTCCACCTGCTCTGCGCACCTGCCCGTGTACAGTGAAGGATCAAGCAGCGCCTCGATCTCTTCCGCGGTCATACCGAATTCGGGCCTCGCAGCCAGAAGCGCAGTAAGTCCGGGATCCTTCCCTTCTTTTAAACGCGCCGTTGCCTCCATCGAACAGACGCGCACGATCTCGTGAAGCTGCTGCCTGTCGCCGCCGCGCCTGACGCCTTCCATCATAAGATTTTCGGTGGCAATAAACGGCATATACTCGCGTATCGCGCGGTCGATCATTTTTTCATTGACCCTGAGCCCCGCCGTGACGTTCGCTGCGAGCCTGAGTATAGCATCTGCGCACAGGAAGCCTTCGGGCATAGATATGCGCCTGTTAGCCGAATCGTCGAGCGTGCGCTCCAGCCACTGTGTAGAGGCCGTAGAGGCGGCGTTCGTCGAGAGAGACATAAGATACCGGGCAAGGGAGCAAATGCGCTCACAGCGCATAGGATTGCGCTTGTAGGCCATTGCAGACGAGCCTATCTGATCTGCTTCGAACGGTTCTTCGATCTGCCTGTCGTGCTGTAGCAGCCTGACGTCCTCCGCCATGCGGTAAAGGCTCTGCGCGACGGAGCTCAGGCAGTTTATGATCCTGCTGTCCGTCTTCCGCGGATAAGTCTGTCCGCACACCGGGAAGCACTCTTCAAACCCGAATTCTTCGCAGATCATCCTGTTCATCTCGTCTATCTTCGCGCCGTCGCCGTCGAACAGTTCCATGAAGCTGGCCTCGGTGCCGGTAGTTCCTCGAGAACCTAAAAATTTCAGCGAACCTATAACGAAATCGATCTCATGCAGATCCGATTCAAGATCCTGGAGCCAGAGCGAGGCGCGTTTCCCGACCGTTACAGGCTGCGCAGGCTGGTAATGCGTATATCCGAGCGTAGGAAGCGACTTATACCTGTCCGCGAACTTTGAAAGATTGACCATGACACCGAGCAGCTCAGAGCGGATATACCGGAGCGCGTCCCTGTAGATAATAAGATCAGCGTTGTCCGTAACGTAGCAGCTCGTCGCACCGAGATGGATGATCCCTGCGCTCCCGGGCGCTGCGAGTCCGTACGCGTAAACGTGCGCCATAACGTCGTGCCTCACCTGTTTTTCGCGCGCGGCGGCGGCGTCAAAATCGATGTCTTCTATATGAGCTTCGAGTTCTCTCACCTGCTCTTCGCTCACCGGGAGCCCGAGTTTATGTTCTGCGCGGGCAAGCGCGGTCCAGAGTCTGCGCCAGGTTTCTATGCGCGTCCTTTGCGAGAAAAGCCTCAGCATATATTCAGAAGCGTACCTCGATGATAACGGCGATTCGTACTGATCTTTCATACTGTATTCACCTTAACCTGTCAGATCCTCGGGCCCTGCTCAGCGGATTATTATACTGTCGCGCTCCGGCCCTACCGATACGTATTTAATATGAGCTCCGATACGCTCCTCGATAAACAGCACGTACGCGCGCGCCGCATCGGGAAGTTCCTCCCACGTACGGATCCCGGAGATATCTGTCCCCCATCCGTCGAGGTATTCGAATACCGGTTTTGCGTCACCCAGCACCGCCGGGAACGGGAACTCGTCCGTCTGCCTGCCGTCGACAATATAATGAGTACAAACCGGGATCTTGTCCATATAGCTCAGCACGTCGAGTTTGGTGAGGGCAATATCCGTCGCTCCCTGTGTCTCCACGCCGTAGCGGGTGGCGACCAGGTCGATCGGTCCCACTCTTCTCGGACGGCCCGTTTTCGCGCCGTACTCGAACCCTGCGTCTCTTAACTGCTGCGCCTCGATCCCGAACCACTCGCACGTGAACGGTCCTTCTCCGACGCAGGTGGAATATGCTTTTACAACACCTACCACCCGATCGATCTTCGCGGACGGAATGCCGCTGCCTACGGGAGCGTACGATGCTACGGTGTTTGAAGACGTGGTGTACGGATAAATACCGTAATCAAGGTCTCTAAGCGCTCCGAGCTGTGCCTCGAACAGGATGTTCTTCCCCTCTGCAGCAGCTTTTTTAAGGTAGCTGCCCGTATCACATATATACGGCCGTATCTTCTCGCAGTAATCGCTGAGCCATTTTCTAAGATCGTTCATAGTAAACGGTTTAGCCCCGTACACGCCTGTCAGCGTCAGATTTTTCCATTCAAGGAGTTCTCTTAAATGCTCCATAAGGTGGCCGGGATAATATAACTCGCCTGCCAAAACGGTCTTTTTCTGGTATTTATCGGAATAGAACGGAGCTATGCCCTGCTTCGTCGAACCGTATTTTTTATCACCGAGCCTGGCCTCTTCGAGGGCGTCAAGCTCGCGGTGCCACGGGAGCAGGAGCGAGGCGCGGTCGCTGATCATCAGGTTCCCGGGCGTGATCTTCACGCCTTTTTCAGCTACGGTGCTGATCTCGGTCCAGAGATTTTCGGGGTCAAGAGCAACGCCGTTGCCAAGGATATTGACGACGCCTTTCCTGAATATTCCGGAGGGCAGAAGATGGAGCGCGAATTTACCGTATTCGTTGACAACGGTATGGCCTGCGTTTCCGCCACCCTGGTATCGTATGACGACGTCGAACCCTTCGGTCAGCAGATCTACCATCCTGCCTTTTCCTTCATCGCCCCAGTTGATTCCTACGATTGCACAATTTGACATTGATTACCATCCCTCCGTTTTACCATGGTCTGATCCGTTACACGCCGAACATCAGCTGTGCGTACGTAGGAAGCGGCCAGCGCCTGTTATCCATAAGCGTCTCCGCCTTATCTGAAGCGCACCTTAGCGCCTTCATAGCCGGAATGACTTTATCCCTTATACGCATACTGTGTTCCGTAACGTCCTGTGCCTGAGCCGCATGATCCGCGGCTTTCCTGAGTTCTGTGATCCCGTTCATTATTTCAGTTTCAAGCTTCGAAAGTTCCGAAGACGTCTGTTTTTCGTATCCGTTTTCGATACCTGCTTTGGCTTTACCGAGTGCTCTTTCGCACAGTTCGGAACTGTAAGCAGATACGGCAGGAAGTATATCGCGCTGTGCCATATCGAGCATTGTCGCCGCCTCGATCGTTACGATACCGACGTAATTTTCGAGCAGTATCTCGTATCTTGATCTGACTTCCATCTCGGTGTAGATCCCGTGGGATTTGAGCATTTCCACGTTTTTCTTGTCAAGCATCTTTGGAAGGCAGTCAGGTGTGGCAGGCAGATTCGACAGTCCGCGGCGTTTTGCTTCTTCGATCCACTCTTTGGAGTAGCCGTTGCCGTTGAAAATGATACGTTTATGATTTATTATCGCCTGCTTCAGCACGTCGCGAAGTTCTGCCTTGAAATCGGAAGCCTTTTCAAGCCTGTCGGCGTATTGGCGCAGCGATTCCGCGACCGCAGCGTTCAGCATGATGTTTGCACATGCGATGGAGTCGGATGCTCCGAGCATACGGAATTCGAATTTATTGCCCGTGTAAGCGAACGGCGACGTTCTGTTGCGGTCTGTCGTATCCCCAAAGAACGCGGGAAGCGCAGGCACGCCGAACGCCATCTCGCGCCTTCCGGCACCGCTGTACGGAGAATCATTCTCGATCGATTCGAGTATTTCGGTAAGTTCTTTCCCGAGGTAAACGGATATGACTGCCGGAGGAGCTTCGTGCGAGCCTAAACGGTGGTCGTTTCCGGCGGTGGCGACAGACACGCGCAGAAGATCCTGGTAGTCGTCGACGGCCTGTATGACCGCCACGAGGAACAGCAGGAACTGCGCGTTTTCATGCGGCGAAGCGCCGGGCTTGAGCAGATTTATACCGTCGTCGGTGTCGATCGACCAGTTATTGTGTTTACCGGAGCCGTTTACGCCCTCGAACGGTTTTTCGTGGAGCAGACAAACCAGACCGTGGCGGGCGGCAACGTTCTGCATGACTTCCATCGTAAGCTGATTATGGTCAGTGGCAATATTGGTGGTGGAATAAATAGGGGCAAGTTCGTGCTGGCCGGGGGCGACTTCATTGTGCTCCGTTTTAGCGAGCACCCCTAATTTCCAGAGTTCTTCGTCAAGCTCTGCCATATACGCGGCAACGCGCGGTTTGATCGCGCCGAAGTAATGGTCGTGGAGCTCCTGCCCCTTGGGCGCCCTGGCGCCGAACAGCGTGCGGCCCGTGAATTTCAGATCCGGCCTGCGGTTATACAGCCTGCGGTCGATCAGGAAATATTCCTGCTCTGCGCCGGAGGATGAATGAACGTATTTCGAAGTGGTATTTCCGAACAGTCTTAAAATGCGAAGCGCCTGACGGTTAAGAGCCTCCATTGACCTCAGAAGAGGTGTTTTCTTATCGAGCGCCTCTCCCCCGAACGAACAGAACGCAGTCGGGATGCAAAGAGTATTGTCCTTTATAAAAGCGTACGACGTAGGATCCCAGGCAGTATACCCTCTGGCCTCGAACGTCGCGCGAAGTCCTCCCGAAGGGAAAGCGGACGCATCCGGCTCGCCTTTAATAAGTTCTTTACCGGAGAACTCCATTATCACTCTCCCGCCCGGAGCGGCGGCAATAAAGCTGTCGTGTTTTTCGGCGGTTATTCCGGTGAGCGGCTGGAACCAGTGCGTAAAATGGGTGGCGCCGAGGTCAATAGCCCATTCTTTCATCGCCTCAGCGACGGCGTTTGCAACGTTGAGATCCAGTTTAGCTCCTTCGTCAATGGTTTTTTTCAGTTTTTCATACACGTCCGGGGCAAGTTTTTCTTTCATGACTCCGTCGTTGAAAACCATACAGCCGAAATAATCAGATATTTTTTTCATAACCGTGACCCGCCTTTTCTATAAATCAAGGGAAGGTGGAGGGCCGCCTGAGCCGCCCTTTAAAAAAGCCGGGCGAAGACGTCAGAAATCAATTCCACAACATCTTCGCCGCACGCTTTTCTTATACTCCTGACAATGTCAGTTGTCAAGAGAATCCGTATTCTTTTTTCCGGACTTTACTTGACTTTTATGTCCTGTAAAGCCTCTCACTTTTTAAGATACCGTCCGTACTTTATCAGGCAGCCTTAACAGAAGTGATGTGAGGGTTAACACCGTCGTACCAGTAAAGGAATCCTTCGAGATCGATCTTATCGCCGATCTTGAGAGCCTGAACAGCTTTATAAACGTCGGTGTCTTTTCCGCAAAGGTAAGACTCAACGGTGAAGGTGTATGTCTGTCCGTTAACGGAAACCTTGAAGTAAAGATCGTTTCCTTCGCTGCCGGTGCCGTTCCAGTTGTACAGGAAAGCGGCGTCGTTTCCGTCGGCATCCTTGGAAGCCTCAACGGTCATGCCTTTGAAAGCTACGAACTGGTTCATCTTATTGATGAGTTCATCTTTTCCAAGCAGAGCAGTAACGTCGGTAGCTTTGGCAATGTATTTTCCGCCGTTTTCGACAACTTTAACGGTAGCGCCTTCAGCAACTTCAACTTCACCGTGATACTCGGTCTTGAAGCCTTTAACCTGGACCTTCGTTCCGATAGTCAGATTGTTGTTGTACTCGTCCTCGGTGCAGGCAGCGTTGTAAGCGAGGTAAGCTCCGTCTCCGTCGGCAAGATACAGAACGGCTTTATTCTCCCACCAGGACTGCTTCGCCTGAATGTAACCCTCGATGACGACTTCATCATCGATCTTAGCATCAACATACTGTGCATATGTCATAACACCTTCGGATTTTGCGTTGATATCCGTTTTGGGCGTGCATCCGAACAGCGCAAATACAGCCGTCAGAGCAAGAAGTAAAGCGATTACTTTTTTCATTCTTAATCATTCTCCTTTTTAAAAGTAGCAGCGCGCTCTTTTTGAACGCGCTGTAATTCTATTCCTATTGTTTGGAAATGTCAATATCGTGACGTGTGATCGCGCCTTAATTGTCCTTCGCCGCGGTACCGTCCCCCGCGCCGCTTTCGAGAAGTTTGTATAAAAGCCGGTAAAGTTCGACCGATTCTTCGGGTTCAAGGTTTATGCAGGTCGCGACCGCCTCAGGCACGACGGCAGCTTTCGTCCGCAGCTCCATTCCCGCCCCGGTGACGCACACGTTAAGAACACGCTCATCATCACGGCTTCGCTCACGTTTAACGAGACCCTTCTGCTCGAGTTCTTTCAAGACAGGCGTTAACGTGCCGCTGTCAAGGTATAGACGTCTGCCCAGCTCCTTTACCGTCGCTTCTTTTTTATCCCACAGCACCATCATCGTTATGTACTGAGTGTAAGTAAGACCGATCCGGGACAATACCGGGTGGTATCGCCTTATTATCTCTCTTGACGCCGCGTAGAGCGGAAAACAGAGCTGATTTTCAAGTTTCAGAGCTTCCGAGACGTCCGTCATATGCTTTTCTCACCGCGATCGCAAGCTGATCCGCACAAGAAGTCGGACGGCGGCCGCATGTATTGCCCTTCAGATATTCCTCGATCTTTTCTACTGTCCAGCCGTCAACGAGTTTAGCGATCGCTTTCAGGTTTCCGTTGCATCCGCCGAAGAAACTGATGTTGCTCACGACGTTTCCGTTTAAATCGAATTCGATAAACTGCGAACAAGTGTACTGTGTTTTATACTGATATCTCATCGTATCACTACCTTTCTTTATCCCCGGCAGGTTTGAGCCGGGCGTCGGTATTGCCATCCCGGGCAGATTTGATCGTGCCAAATTTGATTGAGCACAATTAAATTATACGCAAGCGATCTTCGTTGTCAAGTATTTTTTTAGATTTTTTACGGTTTTCAAACTCTTTATATCCGTTCGGTCAATGCAGCATTACGGCGTTCAGCGCGGGTACGGTCACCGTCATTCCGTTCACGGTGCAGTCAACGTCCGATCCGGTGTGGTTTACGAGTATCTGCACCGGCTCTTCCCCGTCCGTATATGCGGCGGTGAAAACGTCAGGAATACTTATTATCCTCGAACCGGACGTATGCTCGTGGCTCGTACACTCCACAGGCGCGCTTTTTATCATGCGGCCGCGGTCAAGATATCTGTGGGCTTCTCCGTGTGCGAATCGCGTGAGGTTTGCGGCAAATCTCAGCACCTGATCCTTATCCGGAAGATGTTCGAAATCTCTCCCGCCCCAGTGATCCATAACTCTGCCGTCCGGCGTCAATACGATCGTCAGGCAGTCTCCTGCGCAGAATGAGTATGCCATTCTCAGGAAGATCGTGTTCTCCGTCTGGCAGAAAGGCGAGCTTACCTGGTTTCCCATAAAATTATGCATATATTCATGGTAAATATACGAGCAGAGCGGCACAGGACGTCCGATATGCCAGTTAAGTTCAAAACGGTTGTCGCTGAAAGGCAGGCTGGCGATGAACGGTTCCGCGGCAGTCGATTCGCATCCGAGCAGCATTTTCCCTGCGGTCTCGCTCCAGCGTTTAAGCAGTTTCTGCATATTTTTCGTCATCCAGCGGCCCGGAACGGGAGGATGACCGTGATCAGAAGAATAGCAAAGGTATTGACCGCCGCCGTGATTCTGGTCGAGGATCTGCGCATAATCCACACCCGAACTGAAAAGCGGTGAATAGGCACGTGAGAGGATATTGTCCCCTCCGGCGGAAGCGGGACAGATATCGTATCCGGAACGCTGCCCGGTACAGATATCGCTGTGAAGAACGGTACCGTCAGGCCCGGCGCACATTGACGCCTCCAGCCCCTGGTCGCGGTACTCTCTTTCCATACAATAGTCCGTAAGATTGCTTTTTTCCGTATATCCGAATCCGGAACAGTAAACGCCCAGCAGATCGCCTCTTTTATGCAACTCGTCTCTGAATTCGAACAGCTTATCTTCTCCTCCGTACGGAGGCCATACGTACGGCGGCGCCCACGGTGCAGTCCCCTCCCAATGCATAAGGAGGGCAAGTATCTTCGCTCCTGTCGTTTCGCTTATCCGGTCGATCTCTCCCAGCGCGTTCACGTACGGGAACAATGCGTTCGGTTTCATTTCGTCCATGTCGTGTATCCCGCGTACAGGGTATGAAACGACGAGCGGCATTTCAGAATACCAGTCCGGAAGCCTCTCGTTTTCAGAGATCTTCTTCACACCTTCCGGCAGGTTTTTCTCGAACCAGTTCCTGTATATTTCCGCAGCATCTTCCCAGCCGCCATCATAAAACTTCCAAACGACAGGAAAACTCTGAATATAACGTGCATTGTCCGCGCCCGTATCTGCCGGATAGACTCGCATATGAAGCGCCAGCCCGCCGTTTTCTTCAGCAAAATCTATATGCTTAAAGCCTCTCTCCGGGTCGTGTGCTCCGACGTAAAGTCCGAAGTCCGGCATCATATAGGCGATAAACTGCGAGCAGATCATATTCGGAAAGACCGGATAACTGCCTTTAGACGGATAATCTATATGCTGCGGGCAGAAAGAAGTTGAGTTTCTTAAGGTCATGCTTTCAACTATCGCGCCTTCGTTATACGGGAACAGTACGGACGCCTCCCCGCCTTCTCCTTTAAGAGGCTTCAGTACGCAGCAAGGCAGTTCGATCCATTCGACGTTTTCCCCGGTGAATATCCTGAATTCCGGTATCCAGTTAAGTGCGCCGTCTTTCGACTCTGCCCTGACAGTTACAGAGAGTTCATTTCCGAATCTGTATTTCGCTTCCGCCGCGCACGTTCGACACGTGTCGTCGCCTCTTACGGACAATGAATCAAGTGTTCCGTCCGTTGAAGTGATCTCTCTCCTGCCCCCGCCGCCGTCGATCATCCCTATCTTAAACAGCGGGAAGTATCCCTCTGCCAGTTCTTTTTCGCCATACGTCAGGGACAATATCTTCCCCGCTCCGAAGTCGATCTGTGCCTTTCCTTTTCCGAATTGCATCTGTATCATATTTTGCTCCTTATGATCTATATGATCCTGTTCGGTGCGATTTTAGCACATTCAAGGCTACGGGGCAAGCGAGGAAAAGAGCCCAGACGCGGGGCGGTATTGACCGCTGCGGACAAAAAATATATAATACGAGCCGTTCCGGAGCGTCAGAAAAGCGCACGCATACGGGTCGGTCCAACGCGATCGGGAAAGGACGGCGGGCAATGATATTGACCCTCTACCCCACCTTCAGAAGGTGGTCGGAAAAAGGATCTGTCTACATTTTAT
Source organism: Mageeibacillus sp. UBA1255 (assembly GCA_002308795.1). Classification (GTDB taxonomy): domain Bacteria; phylum Bacillota; class Clostridia; order UBA1212; family UBA1255; genus UBA1255. The sequence goes on from DBVV01000002.1 coordinate 18,031, forward strand.
CCGACACTCACTTCGGAGACCCCGACTGCGCGCTGATGGACCCGAACTGGATAACACCGGAAGAACATATTGACATCATAAACAAACTTACGGGCAGGAACGATACGCTGATCCACCTCGGTGACGTAGGCGATCCGTCATATTTCGGCAGCGTAAAAGCCTACAAGGTGCTCCTGCTCGGGAATCACGACGAGACCGCCGGAAAATTCCAGCCGTATTTTAATGAGATCTACACCGGGCCGCTGTTTATCGCCGAGAAGATACTGCTCTCCCACGAACCGGTATACGGTCTGGAAAAATGGTGCGTGAATATCCACGGACACAACCACAGCGGCAGTTCTTTTTCAAACTCACATTTAAACGTGGCATCGAACGTGTGCGGATTCACGCCCGTTAACCTCGGTAAACTCATAAAAAAAGGCATTCTGGGCAAGGTCGAGAGCATCCACCGCATCACCATTGACGATGCGATAAAGAACGCCGAAAAACGAAGTGAAAGGAAAGATCGTTATTATGGAAGCGATATTTAAAAAAGAAAACGGAATACTGACCGTATCACCCTCGGGAAGACTTGACACCGTAAGCAGCGCCGAACTGAAAGATCAGATAGACGCCGAAGGGCCGGACGGGTTAGATATCCATATGGACTTTTCTGGGATCGAATATATATCATCCGCAGGTCTCAGACTCCTTGTAGCGCTCCAGAAAAAAACTAATTCCACGGGCAATAAACTGATCATCAAAAACGTCGGGAAAGTCGTTAACCAGGTGTTCTCGGTAGCCGGTTTCAACAAGATCCTGACGATAGAGTAGTCCCGGACCCGTTTCCGGACCCGTTTATAAACAGCTATGAGATCATCTATCCGGAAAAAATTTCTTGTCATGACCGTCGTGCTTTCAGCAGCCCTGATCATCGCGGCGGTACTGATCTCATACCTGCTTTTCACACGTAAGGTGCATAACGACGCTGTTAAACTATGCAGCGGCGCCGCTAAAAGTACAGCAGAGTTCATCGAAGAACAATACTACGATTTTTTAGAAGATTACAGGGATAAGATCTCTGGCATCTATCTGGAAAACCGGGATGATCTTGAGAAGATCTACAAAAGCGAGATCGAGTTCGAGTCTTTTGAGGATAAGACGAAATATTATAACGATCTCGTAAGCGACATTTTCCCTCCCGCGACCGGGTTCGGGCTGTCGTATGAAACGCTGGAAAGAAAAAACAACTACACACTGCTGATACAGTATATTGACCTCGTCGCGATATCGGAAGATATGATATGCGGCCGGGTGTTTTTCTACGACGAAGAGAACGGAAATATCGTCTATCTTATTGACAGCACGTCCGAAAGTTCATTCAACTACAAATTCCCCTGCAGCGTCGAAAAACCGAACTCAAATATGCTGAAGAACGTTTTCGGGAAAGACGATCCGGCGCCGTATTTTGAGGATCAGTTCTGCTATGCGTATTCCCCGATAGTTGTCGGCGAAGGCGATGACGACTCTGTCGACGCTTACGTCGGATACTACCTCTCGAACGAAAGGATGCAGTCGAGCCAGCGCTGGTTTATATTGTCCATTCTGTTCATCATGCTTGGTGCGACAGCCGTGATCTCCGTTTTTTACATCGTTTTTGCGGACAGGCTGATCATCAGGAACATCAGAAAACTCACAAAAGATACGGAAACCTTCACCGAAAAAATGCAATCCGGCAGCGACCTTAAGCCTGTTTTCTCTGAAATCAAAACGCGTGACGAGCTTGGTGATCTTTCCGAAAAATTCAATCTTATGCAGACGTCTATCGCCGGGTACGTGACCAGGCTCGCCGAAAAGACCGCGTCGGAGGAACGTTTAAAAGCCGAACTCGACGTTGCCGCAAAGATCCAGTCCGAGGCTCTTCCGTCCGAACCTCTTTATAAAGGCGGCGTAAATGTCTCGAGTTTCCTCCGCCCCGCAAAAGAAGTCGGAGGCGATTTTTACGACTATTTTACCCTGAAAGACGGCAGTATATTTTTCTACATTGCAGACGTTACGGGGAAAGGCGTTCCGGCAGCGCTTTTCATGATGCGGTCAAAGGAGCTCATAAAATCCAAGGTTTCAGGCACGCCGGATCTCCCGGCGCTTGCGCGAGACGTTAATAACGCTTTGTGTGAGGGCAATTCCGAGGGTCTGTTCATCACTGCGTTTTTCGGTATGATCGACAAAAAGGATCATAAGATGAAATATCTCCGGGCAGGCCACGAGCAGCCTTTCCTCAGGCGCGCAGGCAGAGTCAGGGCGATCGCGGAGGAGTCGAATTTTATTATCGGCGCGTTCGAAAATATGGATTACGTCGAAGAAGAACTAATGCTTGAGCCCGGAGACGGACTCCTCCTCTACACCGACGGTCTCAACGAAGGAATAAACGAATCGTTTGAAGAATTCGGATACGACAGGATATCTGAAATACTCCTCTCGAATCGCGCCGGAGCGCCGGAAAAGCTGTTCAGCGAGCTGACCGGATTTGCCGGAAACGCCGAACAGTTTGACGACGTAACGATGATATACATTACAATTGACGACGAAGACGTGATAACCCTGCATGATCCATCCGTCAGCGACATACCGGTCATCACCGACAGGATATTTGAAAAACTTGCCGGATTCGACGCGGACAAGGTCTCCGAGACAGGCATCATCATTGACGAGATCCTGAACAACTGCATATCGTATGCTTTCAAAGAGACCTCTGAACCGGTGATCAGAATAACTCTGACTATCGCCGGTGACGATATCTCTCTCGTTTTCGCGGATAACGGCTTCCCGTTCGATCCTTTGGCCAGCGCTCCCGGGAATGACTCCCCCGACCCTTCCGCTGACTGGAACGGAGGAGCAGGTCTTTTGCTTGTCAGAGGCCTGTCCGATAATGTCGGTTACGTTTATTCAGGCGGCGAGAACCGTCTGACCGTCCATAAAAATATGCGCCCGTAAGAAGAGCGCATATCAGTCAAATTCTATCGTTTGATCACGTAACAGGTTTAAGAGCTTAAACCACTATGTGCCCCTTCCCGCGTATGATCTCGATCACGGAGTCAACGTATTTCGCGCACACTTCATCCGAGCCCGCTTCGACCATCACCCGAATAACCGGCTCCGTCCCCGACTCACGCACAAGAATACGGCCATTGTCGCCCAGCGCCTCCGCCACGCGGTTTACCGCCGCCTGCACGTCAGGATCGCCGAGCGTCTCCGGTTTGGACTTCACGCGCACGTTTTTAAGGACCTGCGGATAGAACACTACGGGCGCCGCGAGCTCGCTCATGGGCTTTTCCTTCGCCAGCATGACTTCCATCAGTTTGAGGCTGGTGAGTATGCCGTCGCCGGTAGTAGCATACTTGGAGAAAATGATGTGGCC
>DBVV01000002.1:21509-40812 GCA_002308795.1 Mageeibacillus sp. UBA1255
CCGAAATTGGACATGACCGTGGTGACCACTGTATTATTCAATAGTTTTCCGCGCTCTTTCATATAAAGGCCGTAGATGTAGAGGATGTGGTCGCCTGTGACAACATTGCCCTTTTCGTCAACGCAAAGGCAGCGGTCTGCGTCGCCGTCGTATGCGAAGCCCACGTCCAGGCCATTGTCGACAACGAATTTCTGCAGATGTTCGATGTGCGTGGAGCCGCAGTCGGTATTGATATTGTACCCGTCCGGAGCGTTGTTGATCACGTACGTCTTTGCGCCCAGAGCGTCAAAGACACCTTTCGCGATCGACCAGGCGGCGCCGTTGGCCGCGTCCAGACCGACCTTTACGTTTTTAAATCCGAATTTGGAAAGCGATATCAGGTACCCTATATACCTGTTCCTGCCCGCGACGTAGTCAACGGTGCGTCCGACGTTCCTTGTCGCCAGCGGCACTTCGAGCTTTCCGTCAATATAGTCCTCGACCTCGCTGATGGTCTCTTCGTCCATCTTCTCGCCCTTGCCGTTCAGGAGCTTGATGCCGTTGTCATAGTACGGGTTATGCGAGGCGGAGATCATTATTCCGCAATCGAAGTCGTCAACGCGTGTGATGTACGCGACGGACGGTGTGGTGGTGACGTGCATGATGTACGCGTCCGCCCCGGAAGCCATCAGCCCGGTGCAAAGCGCATATTCGAACATATATGAGGAGCGGCGCGTGTCTTTTCCGATCACCACGTTTGCTTTTTTATTCATGCGCTCGCCGTAATACCAGCCCAGAAAGCGTCCTATCTTTATCGCGTGTTCGTAGGTTAGATTAACGTTAGCCTCTCCCCTGAAGCCGTCGGTACCGAAATATCTGCCCATGTCAGCGCTCCTCCTTTGCAGTAACTGTGCCGTCGTTCTTCCAGATGCTGTTTGCCGGAACCGTGCCCCTGACGCAGCTGGTGGGATAAATATTCGAATGCGGCCCGATCACTGTACCCGGATTGAGCACGGAATTGCAGCCAACTTCCACGAAATCACCGAGCATTGCCCCGAACTTTTTCAGCCCGGTCTCAAGCTGTTCGGCGCCGTCATGGACGACAACCAATGTTTTGTCTGATTTTACGTTTGATGTGATGCTGCCCGCGCCCATGTGGCTGTAATAGCCTAGGATCGAGTCGCCGACGTAGTTATAGTGCGGCGTCTGTACGTGGTCAAACAAAATGACGTTTTTAAGTTCTACGGAATTTCCTACGACGCAGTTCGCTCCGACGAGCGCTGCGCCTCTGATAAACGCACAATGCCTCACTTCGGTCTCCGGCCCTATGATGCAGGGCGCTCCGAGATATGCGCTCGGAAAAACTTTAGCAGTCTTATGCACCCATACGTGCTCCGAAATTTCCTCATAATCATCGCCCAGCTGCGCGCCGAGCGTCAATATCAGTTCTTTTATCCCCTTAAGCGCCTCCCAGGGGTACGTGAATCCGCGCAGATAATCCCCGGCAAGCGTATGTCCGCCTTCGAGGTCAAACAATTCTTTTGTAGTATACAATGCTTTTCTCCTCCAATAAAATGATACAGCAAAACAATAAGACCGCACCGCTTTTATGCGTACGGACTTTCGCTCAAGTGCTGAGAAAAGCTCTGTTACAGTGTTGATTCTGCTTTTTGATTTTCTCTTCGATCCACTTTAAAACCGCGGCAGCATCCGCCGAATCTTTCGATAACTGCCTACCTCGTCGACCTCCCGGTCCCGGCGCTAACGACGTCCTTTTTTCCTCCTTTTAAGGGGCGTCGTTTTACGATATTATTCTACTCGAAAAGACGGGTAGTGTCAAATACAGACACTACCCCACAATGTTGTCAGCGATCTCAATACGCGCAGTAAAGTTCCGCCAGCGCATCGTCAACGTCTTTCAGTTCAGCCGCAGTCATGATCGCGACGCCCAGTTCATTCTGCACGTAGTTGAATCCGGCGATAAACGCCACGGCGTTCAGCGGCACATAAAGCACGCCGTCTTCCACGATCGGCGCGACAGGAATCTGATACGTATCTTTACCGTATTTAACGTCCGTATTGCCCTCTTCGAACGTCATCACTTTGCCTTTATACGTTATCTCCGCAGTGGTTCCGTTAAGTTTTGCGTTAAAATCTTTAACGATGCCCAGCGAAGCAGCCGGAACGAACAACCTGTTTTTATGCATAACGGGGGCAACTGCCGTATCCTCGGCATATACGGAGAATGTTTTTCCGTCGGACAACGCATAACTTCTGCCTGCGGTGAAGGAAGCGCCTCCTCCGACGACGCCTTTGGTTTTATCTGTCAGCATCGTATCGCCGGCATTCACCCTGTAAGCGTAATTGAATCTCGCGTTAGGCGCGGCATCGCCCAGATCCAGGAACTGCATGATCTCACCGTCAGAAGTGGAATTGTCCGCCCACTTGAAATTGAATTCTGCGCCCAGCCCGCAGCTGCTGTCATCCACACAGATCACGATATAATTATCACCTGTAAATAGTTCCGCCTGCCCGATCTTCTCCGCAGCCCAGCCGTTCGTAAAGCGCTCAACGGAACCGCTGCTGCGGTTGACGATAAGGTCGTAGCCGTACCAGCCGTTTGAAGCATTGCCGTCGGTGTCGATAAACAGATTCATCCAGTTAGTGCCTTCGGGCGCGGTTAGTTTATCGGCGCACACCGCAAGGAAGTACGTTTTTCCGTCTGCCCTGGAAACCTTGGCGCTGACGATATCGTTTCTGCCAGAGTTGTTTTTATAAGTAACAAGGCCGCCGTTTCCGAGCGAGTCGCGATGCAACGTATCTCCCGAAGTATCGCGGTATTCAGGCCACACGTCCGCCCATTGTTCAAGCCCGCCGGAAAGCGTGATCTGATGCTGTCCGGCAGCCGCCGGAGCGGGACGCGATCCGCTGAATCTGCGCATAAACGCCGCCAGCTGATAGTAGTAGTTATCGCCGAAGCCGCCTTTCATAGGCTCTATGTCGCGGCTGAACTCGGGGTTGAAGCAGTCGACGTAATAACTGTTCGACCAGGAAATGTACGTGTTCGCGATCGTCGGATTTCCGACGCCTTCCCATCTTCCCGCGGCCCATTCGTTCCATTCGGTTATCAGGACGACGTACGGATCAACTTCCGTCGCGCGCTGCATCTGCTCCGCGAAAAGCAGCCCCTGCCCCGTCGTCTCCAGATTAAACTGGAAATAATCCTTGGAGCCGTCCGGCAGCGTCCCCACTTTAGGCTGTTTCCCGCCCGAGAAGCTCCTGCCGGTGCTGGTGTTTGCAAGTATCCCTGCGGAGATCGAGATCTCTTCCACAGCTCCGTCCTTTTGAGAATTATATGAAGCGACCTGCGGAGTCTGGCACATCCAGGACCAGAAATCCTTGCCGCCCTTGAGGTTCTCATGCAGTGCCCAGCATCTTCTGTACGTAAAATTGTTCAGAAGTTCTTTGGACTCCTCCGATAATTTGCTGAAATTACCGAGAATGAGCGGTTTGCCTTCGTACGTGACGTACAGATCGCTGTACTGATTCGTGGAGTAAATATTGTCCCACAGATCGAGAAAAACGTTTTCGACGAGGCTGGTATCATCCGCAAGCATAAAACAGATATCCGGAGTATCGAGACCTTCCGAACGCATCATCTCATATTCTTTGAGTATCGCTTTGTAGCTGGTGGTCAACGGGTTCCCGTTGGTCACGTCAAGATATATGAAGTCAATGCCCAGATCCGCCAGCATCGAGGCGTGTTTTCTGATGATCCATCTGTCGTTCGTCAGATAAAAACCGAAATACGGCTCTGCCCAGTAATGCCCCCAGCCTACAGGGCCCTTTGTATACACCTTTTTAACTGCTTCAAAGCCGCCTTCCAGGTAGATCTTATAGTGGTCGTAGTTTTTCTGATCAGCGTACGTTACGCTGGTCGGAGTGAACCAGATCTGGTAAAACATACCGATGAGTTTATTGCGCGGCGCCGCAGCTCCGTCCGTGACCTTCCGGCCGAGGTCATCCGTTGCGACCCACGTATCGGCGTAAAGATCTCGAATAGCGGTCTTGTCCGCGGGTACGTACCGCTCCCGCACCGCGTCGGTCCACCGCATGTCGATATTGTCCATTACGCATTCGCCGGAATCGCCGCCCGAAGCCCAGAACGCAACGTAGCCGCTGCTGTCGATATCATGACCGAATTTGGTTTTGATTTTACTTCTGCCTTTATTGTTTGTCACGACTATCTCTTTGTTGTTCGCGATCGTTACTGTCATGACGTTTTTGCGTTCTTCACCGTCGAGCACGTCAACGGTTATGACGTTGTTCTTTATATCGTCCGTAATAATTACGCGCTGTGTTTTGGAGAAATCCACGTCGGTGCTGAACATTTTGACCGTCGGCCATGTGTCAATGATACCCACCTGCTTGCAGTGGAACGCAAGCCAGATCCCGTTCGCTCCCACGGCGGCGAACTGGTTTCCGTGCTCCGGCAGACGCAGGCCCACGTAGCCGGAAACGTTATTTATATTGCCGTTTCTGGCCGCTTTCATATCGAGCTCGACGTTCAGCGTATCCGCCTTAACTTTATGCTTGAGCGCGAGATAGGTGTGATTTCTGGCGCTTCTGAAGATACCGTTTTTGAATTCGCCTTCGGCATTTACCGTCCAGTCTTCGTTGTTCTGCCCTATCGCAGCTTCAAAATCCTGGCTGTACGTATGATTCTCGGGCGCCGGGATTTCCGTTTGCTCGCTGCCGTCTGATTCGCTGATACCGTCGTTAAAAATGATCGTCTTCCCGGGAAGACCGTCATCGCCGTTTTTGTTGCCGGTGCAGCCTGCAGACATGACCGTCAATACGGTTAACGTGACGCAAATAAACCATTTAATATACCGTTTCACAGCAATACTCCTCCGATATAATGATACACGATTATTTTAAACTCAGAATAATTGCAAAAACAATAGCAAAACTGTGCCAAAGATGTTGCAATTCGGAGACTGTTCTGATAGTATTTATATGGAGGCGGTGATCAATGGAACTGATCGGTTTATACACGGTCCATAAAAATGAAAAGTCAGGCAATAAGCAGAGTTATCCTGTACACCGCCATACTTCGTATGAGATACTCATGCTCATACGGGGGGACTGCGGCTTCGTTATCTCCGATACCGAATATGAGCTGCGGCCGGGCGATACCGTCCTTATTCTCGAAAATGAAACTCACGGCCTTTTAACAGAAGGCGGACCGGTGGAATTTCTCACGGTCCAGTTCATACCGAGGGCATTCGAGGAAGCAGGACTGAGCGCAATGCTTGAAAAAATCGTAAAAATCTTCGGCCTTAAAAGCGGCGCTGCGTTTACACTCGACGACCATATAAAAGCTGTGGTCAATGCAGCTCTGCGCCGGATATGCGATGAGCGTTCCGATACCGACATCGGGATGTATTTCACGTACATCAGATCCGTGCTGTACGAGATCGCGCGAAACGGAACGGTAAAAAAAGGTGTAAGCGTAAAGAAAAAGAGTCCCGCCGAGGAAAAAGTTCAGATCTATAACGCGGTCACGGACTATATCGGAGCAAATCTGGATAATATTTCCGATCTGTCTTTTATCAAGAACGTCTTTCACTACAGCAATTCGTATATCAACAAGCTTTTCCGGTATTTTTTAGGGATCCCCGTTTGGCAGTACATCACGGTGAAGCGGCTTGACCTCGCCCGAAATCTTATCGCAGAAGGCGGCAGCGCAAAAAACGCCGCATTACGGTGCGGCTTTAATGACTATTCGGTGTTTTATAAATCATTTGTTAAACATTTCGGGCTTTCTCCGTCTGCCGTGCGGCGAAGACGCTGAGCGCGGTGATAAACGCCCTGATTCGGAAAATATTTAATAACGTATTTCCGGACCGCCGAATCCAAACGTTAACGCGCATCTGGGCACACATCGGTTAAGCGGCGTCGCTGAAACGCTCGCTTCAAATTCTCCTTTCGGAACTTCGATCACAGAACTGAACCAGATCTGTTTTGAATTGCCGTACCGGTCGGTAACGGCAGCGTTTTTACCGTCAAATTCAATGAAATCGCTCGACATGAGCTCGCACTCGAACATCACGGAAGAATTGCCGACCGTCACAGTCGGATTTTTCAGCACCTCATAAACGTGTTCGCAGGCAACGATCGAAGACATGCGTACGCCGTCATTATTGCCCTCGGTCTCGACGCTGATCTCAGTGATCCTGTCGTTGTTCAGACTCGAGCGGAAAATGCCGTACAAACTCTCATCCTTTTCAAAACCGTGATCGGTACGCTCGCCGTTGTCCGACTCGAAGAGGATGAATTCGCGGTCGCCAAAGAAATCCGTATCGATTATATATTCTCCGAATCCTTTTTCGCTGTTTGTTGCGCAGCGAAGTTTTATGCATATTTTTCCGCCTTTTTCACCGTTTCCGTGAACTTTTACAACCTTCGCGAGCCTGCCGGAGATATCCGTTTCCTTTTCGAAATGACGCGTCAATGCCTGCGTTTTAAGCTCTTTATTCTCGTCAAGTTCAAGCAGCGTGACCGGAGAACGTAAATCTGAAGACATCAGCGCCTCGATCCTCAAAAAAGGCGTCTGCTCTTCGTACGGGTTGCAGAACAAGGCGTGGTTTCTGCCCTGGTCGCTGAGATCGTAAAGCTTAGCGCGCTGATAATTCCTTTCTTTAAACACCACGCTTCCGTCCCCGCCCCCGGTCAAGGCGAATTCCGCACCTTTTTCCATAAGAGTTCTAAGCTTTTCACGCTGCGCTTCGGTAAGTCTGCCGGATTTTCTCAAATCGTCATACTTTTTGTAGATCGCGACGTTCCGCCGGAGACCCGCGTACCTGGCGAGCTGCTCCCTGGTCGTTCCGTTAAAAACGTTGGCGAAATCATACGCCACCGCAAGGCTTCCCATATGATCCACGTCATCCGTGTGGTGGTACTTAGTGTGTTCGCCGCCCGGATATTTATCTGTCATCGGATAAAAATCGTACCATCCGAGGATGGGAGCACCGTAACGGTCAATATAGTCGATATTGGCCGCGGTATGCCTGCGGTTGAATTCCCTGTACCCTCTGTACGGCGTGTCCCATGCACCGATCCTGCCTCTGGCCGCCCACATTGACGGCGTAAAAGTTGACATCTCAAGTACCGGATCGTCGTGACAATATAGCAGGAGTTCTCGCACGAACTCCGCAGCATAGTACCATGCTTCATTGACCGCATCGCAGTGCGCGCTGATCCCGTCGAGCGCGTCAAGGTATATCGACCTGAATCCGCCCTCGTTATATGCTTTCGCGGTATTGCGTGCGATCTCGTAAAAGAGCTCCGAGCCCAGGATCGGAGTGAATCCGAAATAGTGTCCCTCCAGATGTTTCACTTCTGCGCCCGCATCGTGTCTGACCGCTTTCGTCCCCGCGCATCCGCGCCCGAGCGCCTCAAATCCGCTTCCATGCTTTTTAAAACGAATTATCTCCTGATCGATCAGAACGTATGGCGTATTGGTCACACAGAAACCGAAATCATCCGAAACACACGCAGTTGACTCATTCGTTTCAATGATCGATCCGTTTTCACCGAGCTCTTTCGCGAGCGTGAACGTCTCCATCGTCTTCAGCTGCGCCTGATTTTCCGGCTTGCTCAGTATCGCATCGCAATCGTAGTCAATATAGTGAGAATACGTGTGAAGCCCGGCGGTCAATCCGTTATTTTCAAGCCTCAACGCCACTTTTTCTTTGAATTCCGCCGCATTTTTATATCTGCAGAACCTGAAATCACCCTGTCTGTAGGTCGCCTGGCCCTTATGAAAATTGATCTGATCGACGCCGATGCTCTTAAAAAATGATATATTTTTATCTAAAAATTCCTGCGAAGAATCGAACTGTATCGTGTAATTCGTGAAATTGATCCTCTCATCTCTGCCCCATGCACCGCCTTTTTTCGAGCAGATCCCCGTGCGTTTATCGATCCCGGAACATACCTCTTTTATGATGTTTTTCTGCAGTTCGATCGGTGCGATGATAATGGCAAATTTTGCGCCTGAAGATCCGAGATGAGGATATATGACGCCTCCTGTCTTTCCGCTTTTGCAGTCGGGATAGAACGACGGATCGACGTTCGTGGTAAGTGCGATCCCCACGCATCCGGTATTTCGTTTATCTTTCGTATCGCAAATAAATCGTATGTCGGCGATCGTTAATCTGTAAATATCTGCCGGAATTTTATCCGATAATTCAAACGTAAAATAGTTATTAAATATACCGACTTTTACACTGAATCCATAGATTCCGGCATAAACTGAGATCACATTTTCCGAAAATTCGAGGCGGTCAATATCGACCGGCGTTCCGTCCGGCTTTTCAAGTATGAAAAAGGGATTCTCCGCCGAAGGGCAAATATTCCTTCCCGTTTTCACGTCGTCAACGGCCAATACTCTTGCGTCTGTTTTAGAGATCGTGATCCTTGCAAGATTGTTCGCAAGAATGATCGTATCAGCGCTCATACTTTTTTCTTGCCCTTTCCTTTTTTGTTTTCCTTTTTGTTTTCTTTCTTATTCTTCTGCTCGTGCTTCTTTTGCACTTTATTCATCAATTCATTGGCCTCTTCGTCCCAGACGACTCTCTCCGGTCCCAGTGTGCCATACATTGTATTCATCAACGAATACGTTCTCTTTGCTTCTCTGATCAGTTCTTCATTGTCCGTGTCCTTGCTGAACGTTCCGAGCCGGTCGTATATATCTTTAGTGATCTCGTAATTGAACTGTTCTATCCCCTCGCGGTTTATGTACAATATTTCTGCAAAATAGCGGTTCGTTTCGGGGTCAAAATACGCCTTCCAATGGCTTCCGTTTTTTTCAGTTTTCATGATTTTCTCCTTTTTTAAGTTACGCATGTTCCAATGCCAGCAGGTATATTTTTTTATCGATTCCGCCTGCATATCCGGTATAGTCACCGTTCGCCCCCATCACGCGATGGCAAGGAATAATTATCGATATCGAATTATGTCCCACCGCATTGCCGACCGCCTGAGCAGACATTCTTGCCAAACTTTTTTGTTTTGCGATCAGGCTCGCGATCTCTCCGTATGTCATGGTTTGACCGAAAGGAATCTTCAGCATTATTTCACAGACGCTTTGGCGAAACGGAGTCGTTTTCATTCTTAGCGGCGGAGTGAAGTCCGGCTCTTTACCGCTGAAATAGACGTCGAGCCATTTCGCGGTTTGCTCAAATACCGGAAGGTTTTTTTCTTCGTGTTCATCCTCCAGATTATCAGCGAAATGCTTCTGTCCTTCAAACCATAAACCTGTTAAGGCGAAGCCGTCGCTTGCAATCAATATGCCTCCCAGAGGTGAACTGTAACGAGAAATATACTCCATTTCTAAATCCTGTTAGTTATTAATTTAACAATCAATAAGATAATAGCTCCTAATAAAGCGATGGCAGCAACGACAAAACAAATTCTGTAAATATACAAAATTGCATTTGATAGTTTCATAATTCTCATGTCATCCAGACTTTGCTCTATCTCATCTTTTGATACCAGGTTGGTATTCTTGCTTATTTGATCAAGTGCCATATCATATTCGATTTTTACAGCACTGTATTTTTTGATTTTATTATATATTTTTTTTATTTTTCTGTATTTGTTAATTTTGGGAAACTCTTTTATTTTTTTGCCTTCCAGGCATTTTTCTATCTCTTCTCTTGAGATAGAAGCATTTTCTATCATTATTGCCTTAAGCATCCTATCATATTCACTTTTACATTCAACATATTTTTTTGCATTCTTGTATTTCTTTTTTAATTCTATGTATCCTTCTATTTTTTTTCGTTTTTTTCTATTGTAATAATCAAACCAATGATTTTCGTTGCTAAACACACCTAACGATGAAATATCATTTAAAAGTGGCTTGTCGATTTTATAGTGACGCTCAAATTGCTCGAGAACGTATTGGCTCTGTTTTACGTCAAATCTATTCCGCCTGTCTATAGCAATAAACAACCAGGTTATCAGCATGGTAAAAATGGATATAGCAAGACAGATCCAGTATAGCCTCTTTTCTATCATTGTACCATATATTGCTACACCTGCGCTGAAAAACAGTATGTAGAAATTGATCATGGTCGTACGTTGACCGGCATGGTACTGAAAATAATCATATGCACCCTTGTAAAAATCCTTATCCGTAAGATCATGCATTTTAGATTCCTGACAAAAAGAGTTGTCGTCCGCTTTGTTGTCTTGATTATTCATATTCGTTTTTCCTTTCTTATCGTCGATCTATGTGAATTATATATCAACGATTTTCTTCAGCTGATACTATGTTGAGTAAATTATATATTGTTTTCTCATCTTTATCAAGCGGGACATCTATTACGCTCTATTTTTGTACCGTGAAAAGTGACATAAATAGTGGAGAGTATAACCACAACTCCGCTCAGGTAAAATGTATCATCTCTGAGTCGATTTGCTCTTATACTTAAACAGAAAAAATAACCATTCTTTTCAATTGCAATTAAAAAGAAATAGCCATATAATAGTCATACAAAATGACAGAGGTAATCATAATAAGCTGTTTTCTTTTTCCTGTCATATTAAAATCATATTATTGCGGAGGTACAATATGGTATACATAAGTGTTGATCTTGGAACAACAAATCTTAATAGATCAATGCCAGATTATTCAGTGCAAAATCTTCCCGGCAAGCGCATACCGTCGATTAAAAAAGCTGTTAAAAATCAGCGAAGAAAGCGAGGCCGGCCAATTTGACAAACACCATGCTGGTTTGTATAATTTAAACGTTGCGAAACTTTTGAAATGTGGAGGGTGGCAATGCAAGAATCCGGTCAGATGTATCTTGAGACAATACTTGTTCTTTCTAAAAAGTCGGCGTCTGTGCGAGCAATCGACGTTGCCGAGCATATGGGATATTCAAAGCCTTCGGTCAGCCGTGCCCTGCACATACTTGAAAGCGCCGGGCATATCAGTATCGATCGCAGCGGTATCATTGCCCTGAGCCCAAGCGGGCGCGCAATTGCCGAGAATATCCTCGAACGCCACGAAATTATCACGAAACTTCTCGTGTCTATCGGCGTCAACGAAAAAACGGCTGTCGAGGATGCGTGCCGTGTCGAGCATTACATCAGTGATGAGACGTTTGCGGCAATAAAGCGTTCCTGCGAGCATATTTAACCTTGACAAGACCCGTTTTTTTGAGGTACAATTCGTTCGCTTCGTGGAGAGGTATCGAAACGGTCATAACGAGGCGGTCTTGAAAAGGGATCGGTTTCGTCACTCGCGACCTCACGAATGCTTCGATTATCTCCCAAAAGCTCCGTTTTTCTGCAGTTTTCGCGACTTTGACTTGCAGAGAACGGGACGGGTTTCTATCCGTTTTCTATCCAACTTCCAACAAAGATCGCAGCAAATTGAATATGGAGAGGTATCGAAGCGGTCATAACGAGGCGGTCTTGAAAACCGTTTGGCGTCAAGCCACATGGGTTCGAATCCCATCCTCTCCGTTCGTTACGGGGCTGAAATCAATGGTTTCAGCCCTGATTTTAGTTTAAAAGCATTGTTTAATGTGGTATAATCATCCCGACAAACTGGGATTTGTGAGGAAATAAATATGATGAAGATTGATGAACTGCTTGCCTATTTTGATAACGGTGGCTCATTTGGCGACGACCCTGAGATCGTTTCATCCATGCGCACATATATTCAGGAAAACAGGCGTCTGCTGTTTGAGATGAACAATGAATGGCATGAGGATCAAAATGAGATCACGGAATTGTTTACCAGAATTACCGCAAAGCCAGTCGGACAGGGCGTGAGAATTGAGACACCGTTCTATACTGATTTTGGGAAAAACATTACGCTCGGCAACAACGTTTTCATCAATGCAGGGTGTAAATTTCAGGACCAGTGCAGCATCATTATCGGAGATGGAACATTCATAGGGCACAACACAGTCTTGGCAACCCTGGACCATGATATTGATCCGGATAAAAGATATATGCTGCATCCAGCGCCGATCCATATTGGCAATAAAGTCTGGATAGGCGCAGGTGTTGTGATTACAAAAGGCGTGACGATCGGAGACAATTCGATCATCGCTGCCGGTGCAGTCGTAACGCATAATATCCCAGCCAATGTTATCGCGGCGGGTGTGCCGGCAAAAGTGATAAAAGAGATATGATTCTCTATTAAGATTACGACAACTTCCGGTTTGTCGAGATAAAGACGCATCCAAATTGACTCATGCTCACATAAGAGCGGAGACCAGCTCACGGCCTTTTTTGCCCATCCTCGGCGGTTTATACAGCGACCGGTAAACATGCCCTGTTGACGTTCAAACGCGTCACAGAGGCCTTTACGCGCCGCACAGCCGGCAATAAATTGACACCCCCACCTTGTAAAACGCAGGGTAGGGGTGTTTCTAAGTTTGAGATTGGAAAAGATAACTCTTCAGTTCTCCAGCGCGGCCGCAATAACATCTGCCGATTCAAGTTTGCTCTGGGCATCCAGGTGCGAGTAAATATTGCTCGTCGTCTGAATATCCGAGTGACCCAGCCAGTCCTGGATCATCTTCATCGGCACCTTTTTGGCCAGGAGAAGCGACGCGCAGGAATGCCGGAGCTCGTGGAAGCGTATGTGCCTGAGACCGTTTTGGTTAAGAAGCACGCCGAAGTGGTTTGTGACATAATCCGGGGTGTATAATTGTCCGATCGCATTCGTACAGACATAGTCATCGTAGTCGTAGCAGTATCCTTTTCGGAATGCCTTTTTCATACGCTCTCTGAACGCGAGTTGCTTTTTCAACTCTTCTTCGATCTGCGGAAGGAGGGGCAGGGTACGGTACGACGATTTGGTTTTCATTACATCGTAACCGACCGGTTCGCCGAACTCTTCAATGACCTTATGACGTATACTGATCTTCTTTTCGGAAAAATCGATAGCGGACCATTTCAATCCGATCACCTCGCTCCGGCGAAGACCGTAGTAGGCAGTAAGCAGGATCACCAGATGCAGTTCATCGCCGGCGGCCACCTCGAGCAGTTTTTTAATCTCCTCGGCGTTATAGTAGCTCGCAATGAACGGCTGCGCTTTCGGCCTTTCAGCACGCTCGCAGGGATTAAATGGAAGTATTCCGCGTTTGACCGCGGCTTTGAAAGCCAGGTGCAGTATGGAGTGGATCCGCTGTATCGTTGCCCCTTTTAACCCGTCCTCGAACAGTTCCCGGTAGAGGCGGTTTAAGTGATCGCCGGATATATCCTTAAGGATCAGTTTCTGACTTTGGAAGAAGGGAATGATCCGGCCGTAAAGGTATTGCCGGTATCCCTGATACGTACGAACGGAGACGTTCCGTTTGTGATCTTCGATCCATTCCGAAAGGTATTCCTCCGCCGGCAAATTAGCAAGACGGTAGCACTCCCGTTCTGCCGGTTTCATGCTCTCCATTAAGAAAGTATTTGCCGCATTGAGCTTTTCCAGAAGCGCAGTCAGATTCGATTCGGCTTTACGCTTGTTTCCTTTTTTAGCCTCCACATCGAGATTGTACCATTTGACATGACGTTTGCCGTCAGAGGAGTAATGGTTTACTGCGGCGTAGTACCGCCCGTTCTTTTCCTCCAGGTGGCCGGTCAATTTTTTCAAGTTATCACGCTCCTTTCCGCGCGGCGGCCTTTTTGCCGTCAACACAAGTATCACACTTATTGTTTGAAGTCCAGCGATAATCCGGCTTCAGGGGAGAAATAATAAAATAATTTTTCTCGCAGGTCATGAATTCTACGAGCGCCGACTTCGGGACCTTGAAGCATCTGCCGACGCGCACAACGGCAACACGCCCTTCTTTGATCAGTTTGTATACGGTGTTCTTGCTGCAGCGCAGCGCCTTTGCCGCCTCCATTACTGTCATTATGTCCGGAGTGCCTTTGAAATATGACGTTATCTCTCTGTCTATCAATGATCTGCTCCTTCCTTTTACCGGTATTCTTATTCTGACGTTTACTTTGCTTTTGCTGTTCATGATACCTCCTACATCACCATCTCCATATTGTAGCCGTTCTTGACAGCCCATATTTCTTCTTTCAGCTTACGGTCAATGTCCTCGGTCTCGCTCTGGTCGTACTGACTGAAACCGTTTTCAAAAACCGTCGCAAGACCTGAAAAGAAATTGAATGCTGCTTTCCTTATTTTGATTTCGTCCAGCGTAGACTGTTTGGTCTTCGGTACGGATTTCAGATACACGTCGTGCCTTCCGTCCTGTCGTATGACCGCTCTTCTCAGTTGGATTCCCAGTGCCGCCGCCTCGTACACAAGCGCATTGCGAACAGCCTTGAAAGCTTTTTCCTTTGACAGCGGAAGCTTCTCCGGAGATCTGTCCGTATATGTCTCGAACACCGAACACTTCGCCTGATACCACAGATCGTACAGCTCGGATACGCGCTCATCGCCGGCAACTATATCCACCGCTTCATCTACCAAAGCTTTGATTCCCTTCGGCAGATAGCCGTACTGCTTCTTTCCGGATATGCCGTTAAGCCGTAAAGCAATTGCGGATATCTTTTCAAGAAGCTCTTCGCTGATGCTGCTCCCGCCGCGAAGTTCCTTCGCTAGACTTCTAAAACGCTCCCGCATCTCCTTCGTGATCCGGTTCCGTATCTCTGTCTGCCGGTCGTAGGTCTCATAGATCTCGTTCCTGAATATCTCCGTACCGAACAGATGACGAAGGCTGTCAATGCCTTTTTTCGTGAGATATCCCTGACTTTTTGGATCGGTAGAGTACAAAAGCATATGGACATGCGGGTGATGAGACTCGTTATGGAACGCCCCGTACCAGCGCACAGCGGTGAGTGGAATATGATGTTCCTTGGCAATACTTCCTATATTGGCACCGATCATACTCTGCCAGCGTCCGGCGGAATTGTACCCGAGACGCTGAGCGTCTTCCCGCTTTATGGATATTATAACCGAGTACACGTTTCCTTCGTACTGCTCAAGCTTTCGTATCTCTTCGTCAAGATCGAGGTCAACGCCACCGGATGTGAACAGCCCGTGCTCTTTTCCTCTCTTATCCACGTGAGGTCTTGTCGCCATATATTTCAGATAACCTTCGCTGCCTAGGAGCTCCGGCGACCGTTCGAGGGCGAACGAAATGAATTCTGAAGCCGCACCTACGGTCTTTTCGCCCTTGTAGAAACCGTACTCTTCTGTCTTTTTCAGAGACGGTACTGCCGCTGTCATCTGCATGATGAGCTCCTGTTGCGCATCGGTCACAGGCTTGATCCGCTGCTCCTTTGGTAGTCTTTCAACGCCTTCTCGGGTGGCAATATAGTTCATATATCCGCCGAGACCTTTACCGGAACCGCCTTTGTAGTACCGGCATTTGACTATGACACGTGGCATTAATTGTCACCGCCTTCCTGATCGTACTCCACTTTTTTAAGCGCGTCTTCGAACATAAGAATGCCGTGACGCTTACGGATCATATCGTACGCGTCGTTGCGGTACGCCTGAAGTTCTCTGCGATCGATATGATTGACCAGCAGGTCGGCAAACAGAAGACTGAGCACTGCCTGCTCTCCTGCCATTTTGAACATGGTAGCTGAGATATGATCCTCTACGTTTTTGATACAGTCGCGGAAGACGTTGACCAGTTCCTGCGTCAGTATCTCTCTGTTTGAGTCGTTGTCGAGCATGCAGCAGTAGTGCCTGACGGCCAAGTCGATAAAGTTCGCGATGCTCTGTTTTGTGTCTTTTCCACGGTGGGATTCGATCATCTGCCAGGTCTTTTCCGGCAGCCAGATGCTTTTTCTTGATTTATCATCCGTTGATTTGTCCATTGTTTTGTCCTTTCTTCGCCAAAATTCACGACACCAAAACGACGTCGTAGCCGCGCGGAGCGACGCCATGCGGCAATATGCTGTATTCCTCCAAAATCGGCTACAAAACGCCCCGGAAAGCGCTCATTTCAGGCCCACAGTCCGCCGTTGCGGGCTGATGTGAACCGGCACAGCGTCGTGCCTTTAACCCGCTTAAAAATCGGTCGACCGTAAATTGGGCCATTTTAGCCCCGAAATGCGTTGATCAGTGCTTCTTTCCATGTTTCTTTTTGCCACCTTTCTTTTTGTGCTTGCCGCTGCTTTTTTTCTTGTTGCTGCTGCCGTTTGATGCCTGTATGACAGCATGACAGCTGGTTTGACAGCGAGGATCAGCCGTCACACCGTTATTGCCGTCACTGTTGCCGCTGCCGTCACAGCCGTCATTGCCGTCACAGCCGTCACTGTTGTCGCTGTCATCAAAGTTATCACAGTCATCATAACAGTGCTCATTGTCACCAACGTATACGCAGGAAATACCTCTCTCTTGATAAACGTCAACGTCATCATCAGAAGTATTGCTGCTGTTAAACTGTTCTTGATCGAAAAAGCAATCGAGAAGATATTGTCCGTTTTCGTTATAGTAAACATACTCCGGAGTTTTGAAATCTTCTGTTTTGTAAAAAATCAAAAGCCGTTCTGTACATGTTCGTTTACTTTCAAATTTAACTCCGAATGATTCAAGATCTTCATGCTCAGCAGTAAGATTCTTTTTGATCATGTTGACCGGAACATCAAGCAGAAACATTTCCTTTAGTTGTCTTGACAGTTCGGTCGGAGAGATCGTCACAGGCCATTCTTGAAAATTGTTCAATGCCAGAAACAAATATACTGCTTTTACAAGATCGCTGATTGCTGCTTCCTCTAAAGGTGCATTGTCGACAGTCATCCACACGCCGCCGTTGCCCTGTACGATTTTTAGGTCGATCCGTTCTATGTCGCGGCTGACAACACTTAGCATAGCGATTTTACTGTCTTCCCGCGGATGCTCGATGCTGATGCAAGTATCAACGCCGCCGGTCAATCCGGCAGAACCGGAAACGGATTCGACCTGATTCTTACCTCCGCCTTTTCGGGTGTGATGAACAAGCAGGATCGCAATATTGTATTTTTGTGCAAAGCGATGAAGCGCGATCATGTCATCGTAATCGTTTTTGTACACATTCATTCCGGTCTTGATCGGACGGATATAATTCAGTGTATCAAACACGATCAGTTTGGTGTTCGGATGCTCGCGTAAATACAACTCGAGCCTTTCAATCAATTGATCGTCAAGCCGCTTGACTTCAGTGCTGAATGTCAATCCGGTAAATGATTCGTCTGTCATGGCATACAGACGCTTCTGCAATCGTATTTCATCATCTTCATAACAGAAATACAGTACATCGCTTTGCTTTGTAGGGAAGCACAGGAACGGCATCCCGCGTGCAACGGCAACACACATGCCCAGCGCAAAAAAAGATTTGCCGGCTTTCGGATCGGCGCTCAGCAGCGCAAGTCCTTCCGGCAGCAATCCTTCAACAATGTGCTTGCGCTTTCTGATCTGCTTGTCGAACAACTCATCGCTGGATATAGTTTGGAACTGTTCTGTGTTGTTAGCTTCGTTTGTGATATTTTTGTCAAGTTCTTCGTATACAGCAATTGAATTTTTTCTGTCTATACTTTTGTCAATCATTGGTGCGCTCCTTTCTTTTTGGTTGTTATCAATGTGTTACTGGACTCATTAACGTAGCCTTACATATGCAACTCCTTTCCGAAACAAAATAGGCCGGAGCAAACGCGCCAGTCAAACCGGCCCAAACCGGAATGCTGTTTCGTTCTGCTCCGACCCTTGTTTCCCGAATTCACCGCCGGGAGGATGGCTGTTATATTATGATATGACCGTTCCTGTTATCGGAATACTCACAAGCTGCTGGCCCGGTATGTGCAGCGCTTTGATGCATATCGCGATATCCGAACCGCAGGTTATGTTCGGACAGGTGATGACCATATCTATATTCTTTTTATTGCTTTTGGCGTAACTGAATTCAAACAGTTCGCTCTGACGGCGTATGCCCACATCTGAAAAGTCGATCACACGCTTTCCGCATACAGGACATTTCAGTTTTGGCATATACCGGCGTCCGTCATCCGGACAATTAACGGTTCTGGACAATGTTCTCTTCCTTTCCGGTCACTCGATCTGCTTTATGACACGCAGCGCCAGCCCCTGCATCTCGAGCCGCTGCGGGTATATGTCTTTATATCTTTTGTTTTCGGGATGCAGCCGGGGACGGCCGTTGTCAATAAAAAGGCGCTTGAGCGTATTGCCGTCTTCGGTCAACGCAACGATCACTTTCCCGTTGTACTCGGCCGGCGAACCGTATTCACGTTTTACGAGCACCAGATCGCCGTCATTGACCCCGATGCCGGTCATTGAGTCTCCTTTTGCCCGGAGCAGGAAACACTCGCCGGTGATCCATTCTTCCGGCAACGCCAGGTACTCCGGATTCTGCTGCTCTTCTTCCTCGGGCGTGCCGCAGATCACGGAGCCGTATATCGGCACCTTTACAGACCGGTACTTCTTGTAATATGTGGAGTCATTGGTGAGCCGCATCGTGCCTTTCCCGGAATACTCTATGAATCCGCGCTCTTTCAGAAGCATGATGTATCTGTACGCGGCCGACTTGACCATGCCGGTCTCTTTTGTGATGTCTGCAAGCACGGGCACTTCACCGTTGTTTTCGTGGGCGTATGTGCGTATGTATTCAAGCAACGCGGCTGCTTTTGTTTCGTCCATCGGTTTCATAAACTGCCCCTTTCCGCTCTAAAGAACCTATGGTTCCGTTATTATAGTGTCCTTCGTACAGCGTTGTCAATAGTTTTTTGGGCTTCTAGTGTCGGTCATAACCGACACCTTGGGCAAAAGTAACGATAAAATTACCTGTAAGCGCATTCATCAACAGAAAACAGCCGGCTGATTATTTCCAGTCGGCTGTGGTACTACTCAAAATTGGACCGGGGGTCGTTTTTGAGGGGCAAAAACCCGCTTTTTGTTGTACGGAATGGATCGTATTTCTTCTCTTTCCGGATCGCTTCTATATTGGTAAAACTGGGCAATTCAATTTACTCCAGAATTCTTACACTCAATTAGTATTCGTTCCAGTTTCGGACGAATCGACTTGGCGAAATATCCCTCCGGAGTTTCGTTATTGACAATTGTTTCGTCAATTTGAAAAGCATCAATAGGGAGACCGTTCAATGCCGTGTTCTGCCTGAGCAAATTAACGGTGATCCTTGAGCGATCCGGAGTATCATTCTGCGTTAGACAAATGAAATTGATCCCGAATTTCTTATAATCAGGGGTGTTATCAAGTGACTGTCGGAATACGATCAAGCATCCTTTTGTTCTGGCCGAATTGATTTTGTAAAAAGCGTTTGT
>DBVV01000006.1 GCA_002308795.1 Mageeibacillus sp. UBA1255
GACCTACAACAACTTTACGCTGTGGAAATCGAATGTGCGGATTTGAATATTTGAACAAATAAATAGACTATCTGAACATTTGCGCGTATTTAACTTGTTAGGCGTCTCTTCCCTGCTATATAATGGTGTCAACTAAGAGCCGGAGGTGCCTGGCATGAGTCCGATGCGAACAAGAGTTTTATTGATCCTTTTACTGATTGCAGCTATCTGCCTGTCGATACCAGGCAGGGCATCAGTTTCTTCAGAAGCATCAAAAGCGTCAGAAACATCGGAAGCATCGGAAAACGTCCGTATTTCTATTCCGTATACATCAAAAACCGAAACAAAAGCCCGTTACGTGTACGTTGTCGGCGGATATCATTCTATCGATACAGGAGTGCCTGCATGGGGCTCGTCCAACTACGCCGATATCCGTCTGATCGGAGACACGATGGGAACGCTCGACATCGAATACACCGACGGAACTGTTGACTCCGTACCGCTTATATTTGGCTACACGATGTGGTTCTACAATAACTGGAAAGAAAAAGCTGCTCCGTTCAGCAATTCGTCGCCGGACAAGCAATTAAAAGACGTGCTCACACGTTCGCTTATGCTGAAAGGGGCATTCGAGGGCAATGAAAACTGCGTCTTCAGGATCGCTCTTCGTGATAAAGCGATCAAAAAGATCAACGTTAATGACAATGCCGAAAAGAACGGAGAGCCGGTTTTCAAAAACGCATTTCTGGTGAACGATACAAATACGACACTTTCAAACAAAGGTCTCAATTTTAATGCATCCAATAAATTTTTCGATACTCACACGATAAGCTCAGCCGATCCGTTTCCTGCAGCCATCCGGAACGATCTTGAGACGCTGCGCCACGCCTTATACACGTACGAGGAAGATTATGAGCTTGCAAAGCCGTTCATTTTCCCGGACGGTTATAACGGCCCGAAGATCGTATTTTCCGGCAGCAAATTTGCAGATATTGCCGGCGGAGTGATATACACAAATATCAGAAATCTTGCCGACAGAACAGACGACAACGGGTTTATGCACACGTCATATAAAGGGGCGCCTTCCTGGAGGTACGACGGTTTCGGCGTCTGGGTGGAAAGCGCAGATTCATACTACGACTCGTTCTATTCACGTGACGGAGGCCGCGGAATAATGTCTCTGCTGCTTTACGGAGAAAAAGAAAAAGCAATGAGCGCGTCGCTATTTGCAGACAGGCACATGATGTTTTTCAGAGAAAATAAAGTGACGTTTAAAGGATCGGAAGTTCCCGGTCACTACACGGTCGTAGTAAACAAGCCCATGCTTTACTCTGAAGTACTGGTGCCTGACGCTAACTGGCCCACGTCATATACGAAGAAGGCGTTTGGAGATGATTATAAAAATCTCGGAAATCAGGAAACCGACGGTCACGGACTTATGATGCTTGCCAACTACAATGCATGGCGCTCAAACGGACGCAGTTCTGAATGGGTAAGAACAAACTGGAAATACATCAAAGAAGCTTGCGACTGGATCGAATGGTGCTTCGACAATCCGGAGCTATCTTTAGTTAAAAACGGCCTCCTGTACGCCGAATCAGAAGCAGGCATGATGAAATATACGCTATACTGTAACGTTCCCTGCTACCTCGGACTGAAAGGATACGCAGAGATGGCCGGGGCCGCGGGATATGATCAGGAAGCAGAAAAGTGGCTGAATATTGCAGCAGGACTGCGAGAGGCGATAATCTCAAAAAACTCGAACAGCAAAGGATGGATGAGCGCTAAATTCGGTTTCTACCACGACCCTGTATTGACCATGATGTCAGATTACTACGGATTTGACACGGCGGATATGGAAAGAGATATGGTAGAACTTTCGCTTCTGACATACAAATCTGACACCGGGAAAGCAGTGGACAACGGCTGGTACGGTGCGCCCGGGATCGGTTATGATCATTCGATGCTCACTCAAAACGCGCTGCTTACGGACAATATGTCCGACGCCACCGCTCTGATGGAGAACCTCTGCCGTCTGAGCTACGCTCCGAGGCTGCCTGAACCGTATCTGGTACCGGAAGGAATATCCGTTGACCGCGTGAACGATATCATAAGGCGCCAGGGTGACCTGGGCAATCTTGTTCAGCTCGCAGAAGCGCTGAAATGTTATTCGATAGCTGCAGGAATATCGCCCGTACTCGGCAGCACGCTTAAATTGATGCCAAGACTTCCCGAAAACTGGACTTTACATGCTAATAACGCAGCTATCAGCGGCGACGGCAGCGGGGAAATAGACATACGCGTCACGTACCCTCAAAACGGCGGTCAAAACGCTCAGTTCACATTGAAAGACGCTGAAGGCATCGACAACGTAAAGCTCCGCCTCGGGCCGTTCCCTTCCGATACCGTTTTCGTGTCTGCAATGCTTGACGGCGAATTCGTGTCGTGCGATATCGTAAAATCAGGCGACAGCATATGGGCGTGGATCGATTGCAAAGCGCCATCAGAGAATGAGCACCGGATAGCGGCCGTATTTGGAAATGACACCGGATCCATCCCGCAATGGCCCGATGACTGGACCGATACCGGCACCGTTCCCGAAAACGGAGAGAAAAACACGGGCTTTGATAAAGATAATAATCACTCTGATAATAAAGGATTCAACACCGCAGTACTGATCACAGCGATCGCAGCCGGTGCGGTGATCATCGCGGCGGCCTTAATCACAGTTATGATCATCAAGAAGAAAGGACGTAAAACACAATGATCAAATGGGTAGAACTTCCTTACAAGAACACAAATAATGACGCTACAGGAGACGGCTTTCGTGGCTCGATGCTCTACGTGACAGGCGGATACTGGGACCCGGACGACGGCTGTCCGAGCTGGGGTACGAGCGATCCGAAGCGCGTCAGGTTTATCGGCGACAAGGCGGGAAAGATACGGATATCATTTGACGACGGACGTATTTTCGACGTGCCGCTTATCTTTGGATACACTCTCTGGTACCATGCGATCTGGAACGAACGGCCGACACCGTTTTTTGACAACGACTGGAATACTGCCGAGCCTGAATACGTGGAGATTCTTAAAGATACTTTGTATTTAAAAGGCGGTTTTGAAGGTGAAAAAACGGGCATTCTTGCCGTAAAACTGCCTGCGGGCAATATCTCCTGCATCGAGATCGTTGCCGATAAAGAGCGTGAAGGAAGGCCTGTTTTCGGAGGCGCGTATATCGTAGATTCGAATGACGCTCTAAATAACGTCAAACTCACGGGAGGTGCAGTGGAGATCGATACCGCCGATCCGTTTTACTGCGGCCACACGATAGACGCTTCGGCGCCTCTTCTGCACAAAGTCGTTTCAGGACTCGATCAGATATGCGAAAGGCTCCACACATACGCGAGAGATTTCCGCGAAATACCTCCATATCCTACTCCCGGCAGATTTGTTTTCTCAGGTTCTCCCGAGGCCAACGCCGCTACAGGAATAGTTGCGGTGAACGTTGCCAACCTGGTCGGGCGCACCGAACCGGACGGATTCATTCATACTTCCTATAAGGACGCTCCTTCGTGGCGATACGACGGTTTCGGGCCGTATGTCGAAAAGGCAAATTCTTATTACGACGCATATTATTCACGCGACTGTGCCAGAGCGATCATGACGCTCAACTCGTACGGATATACCGATAAGGCAGATTCAGGAGTACATCTAGGAAACAAATGGATGATGTATTATCCCGAACAGAAATTGACGCTCGGCGGAAAGCAGATACCGGGACATTTCAGCGTTATACCAAACAAACCGCTGATATACTCCACGATACTTGTCCCCCAGGCGAACTGGCCCACCAGATACACGAAAGAGAAGTTCGGCGACGAATACTGCAACCTCGGAAATCAAGAGACGGACGGCCACGGTCTTATGATGATGAGCGCGTATAAAGTATGGAAAAATATCGGCGGAAAGAAAGAGTGGGTCCTGGACAACTGGAAATACATTTACGAGGCCGCTTACTGGATCGAATGGTGCCTGGAAAACCCGGATCTGTCGTTTGTCGAGGACGGTCTCCTATACGGAGAGACGGAGGCGGCAATGAGTGACTGGACGCTCTATGCCAACCTTCCCTGCTACCTCGGACTTCTTGAATACTCCGAAATGGCCGAAGCGATCGGCCGGACGGATGAAAGTAAGCGTTGGCTCAAAGCCGCCGGGACTATCAAAGGCGGAATAGATAAAAGGCTCGCAAAATCTGACGGCAGGTCATGGGACCTTGAGCATAAAGGTTTTCTTCACGATCCCGCGCCTTATATGCTGTCCGATCATTACGGATTCGATACAGCCGATATGCCTGAAGTCTGGATCGACCGGTCGCGCAATTCGTATGATGAAGATATCTGCGAGACAAAAAAGGCTTCGTATTATGCTCCCGGAGGTCTCGGATACGGCCACTCCAATGCTACGCAAAACGCGCTTATACTCGATGAGGCGCATGACGCGTCGGAACTTGTAAAGGCGCTTTGCAGGATATGCTACTCGCCTCGTCTGCCCGAGCCTTATATGGTGCCGGAAGGAGTATCGGTCGATCCAACTCGAGGGATCTTACGCCGTCAGGGAGATCTTGGAAATCTCGTACAGCAGGCGGAGACAATGAAATGTTTCCTGCTCGTTTCGGGCATCTCCCCCGTCCGCAACGGAGTGCTCAAGATAATGCCGAGATTGCCCGAAGGATGGGCCGTAAACGTAACTGATTTCAGAGCCGAATCCGGCGCGTTTAACGTTACACTAAGCGCATCGTATCCGGAAAACGGCACGCAAAATATTGACGTCAGACTGTATGCTGAAAACCCGGATGCATTGCCCGCCGACGTTAAAGTCCGTTTTGGACCGTTCCATACGTCGCAGCGTGAAGCAACGGCAGTTCTTAACGGAAAAGAGTATAAAATTGCTTTGAAACAGACCGGTGACAGCAACTGGGGCTGGTTAACCGTTCCTGCGAAGGAGCTCAAATAAGGAGGATATATATGAAAAAGAACCATTGCAGATCTAAAACCATTTCTTTATCAACTGCTATTCTTATCTGCGTTATTTCTCTTGGTATCGTGCTTACAGGATGTGCAAGTCAAAACAGCGGAAACAGCGATAATAAAACACCTGCGCACGGAGACGAAAATACAGATACGGCCGAAAACACACCGATAATCGTCACCATGGCGCCTACGGACGCTCCGGCGCCGGAGCAGGAAACTAACGGCCCGGCAAAAAAATACGTTGACCTTCTCGAACATCGTGAGCAGCTTGATTTCAGCGCCTCATCCGTCGAATCAGAATATTCACCCGGCGAACTGAGCGCGTCACTCTCATTTGACGGTAACGATGAAACGCGCTGGAGCTCGATATTTTATGACGTTGAAGGCTGCTGGATCTGCGCACAGTTCCCCTACCCGGTATCCGTTCACAGCGTTGAGATCAACGAAAACAAGACGTGGGGCCAGATGATGGACTGGGAAGCACAATATTATGATCTTGCGGACAATACCTGGAAGACCATTTATTCCGATACAACGTCCGATGAGGTCCTCTACGAGTTTTCAAAAGACACGCCCGAAACGTACGCGTTCAGGCTGCTTTTCCTTGAAGGAACAGGGATAACTATCACGATCAATGAAATAGGCCTCATGGGACTGTTCGCCGAAGTGCCGGAAGGTACCGAGCCAAAAGCACCGATCAATTTCCGCAACGACGTCATTATCGATGCGCCTGAAGAACTGTATCTGTCCCACGCCGGGTGGATTTTTAATGCTTCCTCAAGAGAGGCTGAAGGAACGGAAAGTGAACTCGGTCCGGTGCTCTGCTTCGATGAAAATGATAAAACGAGATGGAGCACAGTATTCGGCGATCTTTACGGTGCGTGGATCTCCGCTGATTTCGGCAAAGAGATCGAGGTCAACGGATTTGCGTTCAGGGAGTGCAAGACGTGGGGCCACGTCACAGATTTCGAGGCACAGGTCATGGTTGGCGGTGAATGGAAAAAAGTATATTCCGGACAGGAGACGGATCCTTCGTATATCGAGCTTGCAGAACCGGTAAAATGTACCGGTTTCAGGCTTGTGTTTAACGACGGCGAAACGATCTCGGAGACTGTAACGATCTGGGAGATCTCGCTTTACGGCAGACAATAAAACCGGGATAGACCGGATAATATGACAAAGCGGCAGCCCGGGCGTTCGATAACGCGACAGGCTGCCGTCTGTTTTTATTGACAACGGATCTTAAAATTATTAAAATATCAATAAGCACATAACTAGACGCCACCGTGCGAACTTATTGCCGGCCTCATACAGCCGGTATCGGGATCGGAGGATCTGAGATGAAACGAGATAACATTTTCAAATTGGTCAAAGTATTGATCGCAGTTCTTTTATGCGCTTTTATGCTTTCCGGTTGTCTGCCGGGAATCCACATTCCGAACGGATCTCCCGCTCCGGGCGAAGCGACCGCAGAACCGGGGACAGCGACCGGCGAACCCGCTGCAGCGACTGACGAGCCCGTGGCGGCGACCGACGAAC
This sequence comes from Mageeibacillus sp. UBA1255, assembly GCA_002308795.1. GTDB lineage: Bacteria > Bacillota > Clostridia > UBA1212 > UBA1255 > UBA1255. The sequence continues at coordinate 6,549 of DBVV01000006.1, forward strand.
CTGCTCCAGCGACTGACGAGCCCGTGGCGACCGGCGAACCGGCTAAGACCGATGAACCGGCGACTGACGAACCTGTGAAAACAGATGAACCGGCTAAGACCGACGAACCGGCTAAGACCGACGAACCGGCGAAAACCGACGAACCGGCGAAGACCGATGAGCCTGTGAAAACAGACGAACCGGTAAATACCGAAAAGCCCGATTCTTCAAGCACTCTTACACCGGATGATATTCTTAGTGTCTGGGGAGAGATACGCACTGCCGCCGAGTACAATGACCGGTATATCTATATGCAAAAAACACCGAGCGGAAAAGTTATTGCCACCGCAATGAGCTGGGGCAGAGGCATCGCTTATGAACAGCTTTTCATCAAAGAAGTTAAGAAGGACAACGCATCCGGCACTTACACCATTACCGCCGATAAATACACAGAAACCGGAAAAGTAACCGAAACATTTACGGTGACCGGCGGCGAAAATAACGGTCTGGTCCTGAACTATGACGGTGAATCGACGCTGTTCGTTCCGGATACAGTCAGCGATCACAGGAAAATCGATTCGAGCATTTTCGCTCCGGAAGGATATTCCACTGTATTGGGTTCGTGGGGAGAAGTCAGATCGCTTTATCTTAACGGAGATATTTATATTGCCGTTAAAGAAGACGATGACGGCCGGCTTGTAGCTACGAAGGGCAAATGGAGCGACAGCAGCGCAGCTAAAACAGCGTATATCGTCGGTGCAAGTTCAAGCGCATTTGAGAGCTATATCATTACCTTAGAAAGAACAGTTGAAGGTAAGAAGGTTCACGAGTCGTTCGCGGTCAACACGCTTATGGCAGCCACACTTTACAGCAGCGATTACGAACTTATGAGCGGCGCATATTTTGAAGATTCATACGCAGATCATCCTGACACGTCGAAGCTGCAAAAGCTGACCGATGAAGAGATACTAAACGCTTGGGGATACCTGAGATCAGCCGGAGGAGACGAATGGTCTGACTATTACATCACGCTGGTCAAATCGACTGACGATGAACTCTGGGCAGATCTTTCGACGTGGAGCGAAGGTAAGATTTTCAGCCAGGTTAGAATAATTGGAGTCTGGAAGGACAACTGGACCGAGAACGGCGGTAAGTTCTACGTTATCGTACAGAAAAATATAGGAGGTAATTCAGCGCTCTTCTATATCACCGGATCAGCGATCGATATGGATACGATCATGACGCTTTATTTCAAGGGCGCCGTAACGATGGGCTCTCCTCTGATCGATCTTCCGACGACTTCGTTCATTATGGACAATGCTGACGATCACTCTAAGTTTGGCTCCGGTGAGTTCCATCCGTTCTACAAAAAATGGAATGAGATCATTTCCCAGTGGGGCAACGTCCGTACGAATGAGAGAAACACTTCCGAGTACATTGTTGTCGGAGGATACTTCGGCGGTCGTCTGCTTGCGAGAAAGTATGACTGGCAGACCGGCGCAGTGTTAGGGCAAGCCTACATAGTCGGCGTAAGAGCTGACTGGCGCTATAAATCATACGTTGTAACCTGTGATATACTGACCGACGCAGGATACGTGCGGAATTACATTACTATTATGAACGGATCTACCGGGCAGCATTCTGACATCTACGCATGGACGATCGAAGGGGTAAATTCTATCTACTTTGAAGATTCGTTCAGCAACCACTGAGGCTTTCACAAATGACATAAAATAATTAAAACCGGCAGCTTCCCCAAAACGGCAGCTGCCGGTTTTTGTTTGATCTTCCTTCCGGGAATTATTCAAACATCGTCTCGGTAAGCGCTATTGCGAACAGCCAGTTCATATTCCGGTCGGGATGGTTGATCTTGTTTGCCAGAAGTTCGGTGGTATCAACGCCGCATTCGTTCAGGCGCTTCCATTTCGAATAACAGTCACAGACACGGACGCCTGCGATATTAGCCGCATCAACGGCGGCAGCTACGTATTTGTCCAGCATTCCCGCATTTTGCAGTCCGGCGATCCCTGCGGCGACTCCCCTGAAAAGATCATTTGTGAGCAGATGGCTCACACCGGTGCACATCATATTCGGAGTCATAAAAATAACTTCACTTCCCGCGGCAGTCAGTCTTTTAAACATTTCCGCTAACGCATCCTTGTATTCAGTGATACCCTGCTCCCCTCTCCCGCAATCGTTGAGGCCGAAACACACAACCGTAAGATCAGGCGAATGGCTGATGACGTCACGCTCCAGGCGCGAAAGACCGTGCACGGCATTGTCGCCGCTGATGCCTGCGTTGATGATGTTGACCGGAACAGTCGGAAACAAAACCGTAAAAATACGCGCGAGGTAGTTGTGATAAGCCGCGTTTTTATCGTAGATCGCCTCGATAGCGCCGGGTCTGATCTCACATATCTCAAAACAGCCCTGGGTCACGCTGTCGCCTAAAAACGCGATAGTTACACCGGGACGATCCATATTACCTGACGCCTTCTGCGCCATTTTTTCAATGATCTTCATATTGACTTCTCCATACAAAACTAAAATGTCATGAAATAAGCATTATACAAAATATAATTGCTGCTGCTAACGTAAATCTTAATGTGCTTTTCATTTTATGACCTCCGGCATCAAATATAGCTCGTGTCAATATCACACGTTTTTATGATGGCTTTCTGGTATATTATTTTACTTTATTTCTGTAAACAAATCAACAACTTGTACTGCCTTCCGGCTCTTTTCCTGTTTCCGTGAAA
>DBVV01000119.1:0-182 GCA_002308795.1 Mageeibacillus sp. UBA1255
GTGCGGCCGCCGAGGTCGATCCGGTCGCCGTCATGCAGAACGGTCTGCGCCCCGCCCCGATATACGCCGTACCGGTCCGGGTCGAACGCCGCCGGGAATGTGCACGGATCCCGCATCAGGTTTTGCAGGACCTCCCGGTCCGACAGCGGAAACGCGCCGGACAGCCACGCGCGCTCGTTTTT
>DBVV01000119.1:213-2625 GCA_002308795.1 Mageeibacillus sp. UBA1255
CGATGCCCGCCGATGTGATCCCAATGCGCATGCGTGGTCAGCACCGTAACGGGCCGGTCCGTCAGCCCGCTCACGACCGCCCGGAGATCGGAAACGCCGAGACCCGTATCGATCAGCGCGGCGCGCTCGGTCCCGCACAGCAGATAGCTGTGCGGCTCTTCCCAATGCCGGTATTCGCCGATCGCAAACGTGTCGTCGTCGATCGGTTCGACCGTAAACCAGTCGTTCTGCATCCGCGGCTCCTTTCATTGCATCGAAAACCGCCCGCGCAGCGACGCCGGGCAGCGGTGTTTGAAACAGCTCTTTATTTGTCATTATACAGGAATTGACCGGCTCGTTCAACCGTAAAAAAGAGGGATCCGCCGTCGTATGACGGCAAACATCCCGTCGATGCGGATCGTTCTCCCGCTTTCGCCCCGCAGCACGCAACGGAACACAGCGTTGAAAAACCGTACAAACGTAGCGTCTCATCATCCCGACAAGCCGGGATCCGTCGATCAACGCCCGACAAAAGCTCTGATCTCCTTCTCCAGAAGACGGAAAACATTCGCCACCAGATAACCGTCGGCGATCGCGTGATTCAGGCGGACGGTAACCGGCATCATCAATCTGCCGTTCTCTTCACGGTATCTGCCCCAATTGACGATCGGAGGAAAATATAGATACCCGTCCGGCAGTTCGATGTTCAGCGAATCATAGGAAAGCCATGAAATATAGGACGCGTCAAACCAATTCGGATACTTTTTATCATCGAAAACATAATCGCGGTTCTTCTTTGCTTCCTCCAGATCGGCAAGCGCGTTTTGATAGAACGTGCCGTAATCCTCGCAGTATTCGGAGTGAACAGTCGTGCAGGTCTCCGTGTCCTCATGGAACACGTAATGACACGGATGGATCACGTCATAGCAGATCAATTCGTCCGAGCGATAGAGATAATCCATCTTATAATCATCGCGCGAGTTAAGCGCCTTTGAAAGAAGATACAGAAAATTCAGATAAAACTTCGTATCCGTCTGTTTAGAAAACGCAGCGAGTTCGGTAACATCTATCGAGGCGGTCACAGACGTCGAGCACTTGCAGTCCTCTGTGAAATGACGGAAAACGCCTTTTCTGTAATATGTTTCTTTGTCAATGACCTTGTAATTCATGATCGTTTCTCCTCCGAAGTCCCCTGTTTGCAGAGATGATTATACTTGCAAAACAGGAATCTTTCAACCGTTCAGGGCAATAAAGTCCCCGCGGGGCGAGAAAAAAGTGTGTTTGCGCCTGCGGCACAGTGATGATTTGCGGCTTTGCCGCAAAGTGATATGATATTCGCCTTCAAACTGCGCACAGCGCAATATCACTCGGCGCAAGCCGAATATCACTGCGAAGCGATATCACTCGCCGCAAGGCGAATATAACTGAAAGACCGCGTAAAAGACATTGCAGGATCGCGCGGCAATTTGATATTTGTCTATTTCAGAGCGAATTCAATCTCAGTAAAACCGTTTGTAACCGAATGGGTTTTCCCGGTCTTCATAAACCCCATACGGCAATAGAGTCTTTCTGCACCTGTATTGTTCTCAAGAATCCATAAAGATGGAGTGCTTGTACATTGACTGACTGCAAACATGAGCAATTTTGTACCGTATCCCTTTTTCTGCTTTTGCGGCAGCACATAAAGATCCTCGATTAAACTGTCCGTTACAGAAACGATACCGACAGGTTCTTTATCGATCAGCATAAAAAACCGTGTTCCTTCTTTCATCTTTTCGTGCATATAGTTCAGTTGCCGTTCGGGTGTATGCGTTTCTATAAAACCCGGTGTGCAGAAAGCTCTATGGGACTCCTTCCATGAGATAGAATGAATCCGTGCAGCGTCAGAAATATTATTCTCGTCTACCGGAATGATCATTTTGCTCTCCAAAAACATTGACTCTGTGATATGACCTCATGCTCCGTTAATATTCTTTTTCACAGTCTTGCATGAAGCAACCAACATCACGCGAATGGAGGTGCATTGCTCGTTCAGAGACTGATATGATGCGTCGTCGATATAGTTAGTACGGTGAAGCAATTCCAGCCAGTAGCCGGTCTCGCTTGCTTCTTTCAATGCGATCTCCAACTTGGATATGAAATCTTTTTTGCCCTGTGCGTAGTTGGCTTCGTAAATGTTTGCGCCGATAGAAGTGCCGGAACGACCTATCTGGTTGGAAATCACGGTTTCGTGCTTTGCCTTGAGATCTTTTACAAGTTTGATGATTTGGACGGAGAAGTTCATGGATAATTCCGCAAGTTTGTTTTCTTTCATAATAATGTCCCCAGAATGCTTTCTGCATCCAAGTATCGTGCAAAAACGAGAGTAGGTTAATGATGTCGCTGCCTGCGGCAGCTAATGATGCTTCTCCGCTTGCGCTCCGAAATGATGTT
>DBVV01000028.1 GCA_002308795.1 Mageeibacillus sp. UBA1255
TAATTGACCATTTAACGTGAATATAGTATCATTAAGCCGCAGGTGATCCTAATCGTGCCTGCTCTTCCATTTTTCTCGCTGACCTACAATCTCTTTACGCTGTCAATAAGGAAAAATGGCTATAATATTACTGTTGAAAATGCTCAAAAAGCAGTGCGTTATACTATGGTGGAGGGTTTGATATGAAAGTGCTTCTTAACTATACAGTGAAACTTGGCAAATACGATGGCAACGAGGATGTTTTCGAATGGGAAATTGAAACCGCCGATGAAGACATCGAAAAAGCAATTACCAGAGCTATAATGACGGGAACATACTTTGAGGATGTTCCGGAACTTCAGGCCCTGTGCGACCAGGCATACAAGGAAATCGAGAAACAGCAGATCCAAAAGCTACGCGATGAAGGTGATGACGCTTTTGCACTTGAGTGTTTTGAAAAAGGAAAAAGCCCATTTGATTGCGGTTACAAGATTACCGTCTTTTTCCCTGATGACGATCTGCCAATACCGGAAGATGATGAGATAGAAGAGTATTTGAGAAAAACTCTTTCAGACGGAAATTTAAGTCTTGCTGAAGAGGTTATACTCGAACACAATGGGAATTATTCCGGGAATCTGATTGAAAAGTCTTTTGAAATTGCTGAAGAAGTTGGCTGCCAGGAGTTCATTGATAAGAACAAACAAAACTTATAACTGCAAATCACACACAAATCATCATGCCGCAGAGAGAAATCCCTGCGGCTTTTTCTATCTCAAAAACGAGGTTGGATATGAATACTCTTTTGAACAACAAACGGGGGAGCAGCTACTTCACGCCGGTTGTTGTCATTCTCATAATCGCGATGATGCTTTTCTGTTTGTTCTGAAATCTTTTCGTTTGTATGCGGTTAATATATCCTTGAATGGCAGAAAAGTCAATTTGGAATTTTCGATCGGCTCTGCTCCCGTTTTCGATTTTATTGCCGTAACGGTTGCTGTCATTGGCGACCGAACACTTGAAATGAGAACTTAAAGAATATAAAATATAATAAATACGTAAGAAGAAAAGTGAGGGTGTTTTATGCATATCACTACGGACCGGTACTCGATTGAAATACCGGATAAATGGAAAGAAATGGTTGGCGCGAAGAAGAAGGGCAACAGGACCGATATTGTCCTGCTGTGGGAGGAGGAACCCGGCTATAGCGGCCTTATGGTTAGCCTTAGGTGCCTGAAACGTAAAAAGACCGCCCCGGATGAATACACGGAATTGATCGGTACGTTGACCGGCGACAACGGCGGCATGTGGTTTTTGTATGCTGTTTACGGGCAGGAGGGAGCTGTCAGTGAAGCGAACGAGGATCTTTACTGGAGGCTCCGGGATCAGCTTTGGAAGGTTTTCGAAAGCATTCGCCCGGAAGACGGGTACAGTTTTAAGGGAGCCTGACAGCAATGCGCGGCAACGCGATAACGTGAGAAGGAGCAATTATGATCACATTTTTTCGTGAGAATGAAACGTACGGCTGCTTCAGCAACTGGTATCCGGCCGAATTCGACTACGCCGGAAAACACTTTGTGCATTCGGAGCAGTTCATGATGTACCACAAAGTGATGATGTTCGGGAAAGATGACCTCGCGAAGCAGATCATGGCGACAAGCGACCCGGCGAAGTGCAAAAGTATTGCCGGCCGTAAATTTCCGGAATTTGATCCTGTTTTGTGGGAGAACACGTGCTACGCGATCGTTAAGCGCGGCGTGAAGGCGAAGTTCTCGCAGAATGAGGACATTCTGAAGATCCTGCTCGGGACTGGCAGCGAGCTCCTTGCGGAGTGTTCTCCGTACGACTATAAATGGGGGATCGGGATCGGTATAAAAGATCCCGCCAGGCTTAATGCAGCTAACTGGAAGGGAAGGAACCTGCTTGGCCGGATACTTATGGAAGTGCGCGACGAACTGCGCCGGGAGGTCAATGCAGCGCCTGACGGTGAACTCGAATATATTGACGCGCGCGACCTTGAGCCGATCGGCGAATGGAAATTGACCGCAGGTGAGCTGAAACGGATCCCGCAATATTACGACGCGATCCACGCGTACGCCGATACGCTCCCGGGCGACAATGCACGCGATAAATTCTATTTTGGAAATTCGCTTGCTGGTTGGGAGGATGCGATGCGCACGAATAAGGACGACGGCCTCCCGCTCACAGGATTTTTTGAGCTGAAGCAGGACGTTTATGATACCGCGCATCGCCTGAACGCGCCTGGTCCGGCCCGCAGTCGGCAGCTTGATTATTGCACTAAATATATTCCTTTTCTCCGGATGATCGAGGACGATCCGGAACTTAAGGAGGCTTGTGCGGCGTATTCGGCTTATGAGGTGCCAAAGAAGCATAACAGCCTGTTCGATTTTATATACGATTCGCTTTTGAAAGACGCATATGCGAGCGGCGTCGTGGTCACTGATTATATGGAGCTGCTGGAATCGGCGGGTATTAAAGGCTACGTCGGTGACGTGCCGGATGAAAAGTTTCAGTCTCTTTCGGCGGAGCAGATACTCGGCTGCATCGCGTGGCATTTCAGGTGCGATCACTTTAACAACGGGTCGCTCGTCAGCTTCAGCGTCGGAAGCGGTCAATTGCTTATGCTGCTGGAGACGTACGCTGATAAGGTTTAAAGATCTGCCCGGTGTGATAAGGAAACAGACATGAAACACAGATCATTCATTACAAAAACGATCGGACTGATGATGGCGGGGATAATGCTCATCACATTGACAGCGGCATGCACCGGGTGCAGGTCACGAGGCATTGACGGCGAAAACGAAAAGAAGAAAGTCGGGCGGGTGATCGACGCCCCGCGCGATCCGGCTGAAAAGCTCAGGGTGCTATTTATCGGCAACAGCTTCACGTACTATAATGACATGAACAAGCCGAACGGCATATTCGCCAACATCGCGAAAAACGCCGGATACGAAGAAGTTAAAGTTACGTCCGTGTTCAGAGGGGGATACTACCTGCGCCAATTCCTTGACGAATCGGACGAATACGGAAGCCAGGTGCTCAGGCTTCTGAGATCGGACAAGAAATACGATATCGTCGTGATTCAGGAGCAGAGTGCGAACCCGATCGCATGCCCGGAAGACTTCTACGACTCATGCAGGAGGTTCAAGGAGATCGTTGACCGGAACGGCGGCGAACTCTGGCTTTATGCGACGTGGGGGTACAAGGACGGAAACCCGGAATTGTCCCGGTACGGCAGCTCGAGCGCGGACATGGAGATGAAACTCAGGACGGCATACTCGAAGATCGCAGACGAACTGAACGTTGGCATCGTCAACGCCGGTGCCGCGATCACCGAATCTACAAAGGAATATCCGTCGATCGATCTGTATGACGCCGACCTCAAACATCCGTCCGAGGCAGGCAGCTATCTGATCGCGTGGACGATCTTCGGGACAATATTCGGCGTCGATCCTTCGACGCTCACATATAACGGTACGCTCAGCGAAAGTGTCGCGATAAAGCTGCGCGCGGTGGCGTCAATGATCGTGAACGACGGTGTCGCCGTCAATTATTAAGAGAGGTGTCAGTATGACTGCAAGCGAGTACAGAAAAGAGATTACTTATAGTTTTAACAGAAACACAGACCGCGGATTCGTTGACTACTACCACTGCGGAAGACTGGTAAGGGAATTGACGAGTCTGCTCGAACGGTGTCAGGAAGATCTTCTGGCGGCAGGCAATGACAAGGATCTGTTTAGTATAAGTCTGAGAGTGTTTAAGAAGTGGTCAGACACTAATATTGATGATTCGAACGGTGATACGGAGACTATTTTAATGTATCTTCGCGAAATCTGGGAAAGCGTATATGAAAGGCAGTCTCCTGACATTCCGCACAATAAAATGTATGAATCGTTTATGAAGATCATTGAAGGATCCAAGCTTGACTTTATGATAGAAGACATGTTGAATTACGTTATGGATAACTTTAATGAGCCTCAGATCCTTGAAAAAAAGCTGCGTTTTTTGTATCAGAAAATAGAAGATATCGAGACGGGGCCGGAAATCGATGCGTGGGGAAGGGCACAGGTCGAGGTTTATAAGCAGATGGTGATGCGGATCTACAGCGAGCAGGGCTGCAATATCGAGTTTATCCGTAGTTACGCCAGGGGTCTTAACGGTTACGATACCAGGCAGCTTATGGCTGATATCGAGCTTAAGTACGGTTACGTTGACAGGTGCATTAAGCTCTACGAGGGGCTTGCGGAGGAAGATACCGGTTTCTTTTCGAGGCATACGTATGATATGAGGCTGAAAGATCTGTACAAAGAGTATGGATTTCAGGATAAATATGAATCCGAGCTTGCTAAACTTCTTTATCTCAAGCGGGGCAATCCCGAGATCCTGGAGGAGTTTAAGACGCTCGTTCCTGCTGATAAGTGGCCCGCGGTGAGGGACAACCTTTTTGATACTTTTGATATTTCTGATTCGAGTGTTTTTTCTTGGTACGAGTCTGAGGGCTGCTTTGACAGGCTGATGGCCGGTGTGGAGGCGTGCGGCTATGATTCATTTAAGAGGTATGCCGGTGTTCTGAAGGACAAGTATCCCGAGCGCTGCCTTGCCGTTCTGGTCAACGCTGCGACGGAGCACGTTAAGGTGGCAAGCAACCGTAATGATTATAAGCATATTGCCCGCGTTCTTCGCTGGATAGGTGAGTTCCCGGGCGGTCCGAAAATTGCTTCTGCTCTTGCCCAAAAGTTCCGCAGCGATTATCCTCGAAAAACATCTTTGATCGAAGAGCTGGCGAAGTTTTAAATTTACGTCCCACGATTGATAAGATACTTGATTTTTATGATCCTTTGGCTCATAATATATATAACTATCGGCGGGTGTACTGCCGAAGGAATTTTTAGGAGGTTTACAAAATGAAAAAAGCACTTGTTATTTTGCTTGCAGTTGCTTTAGTTCTCGGTTGTATGAGCGTTTCTGTGTTCGCAATGGATCACACTGACGGTGATACGACTAAAGTCGCACTCAACGTAGCTGACTTTGATCTTTCCTTTGATACGTTCTTCCTTGACGGAAAGTCTCATATGGAAATGGGTTGGGGCGATGACGGCGTTGCTCAGGATAAGGTCAATGCCAACCCCATTACCGGCATTCATGAGAATCTGACCGTCCGCGGCTGGATGGGTCTGAAGAACACCGACATCGCTGAGATCGGTTATAAGATCAACGGCGGAGATCCGGTATATGACGAAGCGTTCAAGGTTGAAGCAGAAGGTCCCGTAATCGCTGCCGGCGGAGAGACCAGAATGCAGGTCCTTGTTCCCCTGCTTCAGAACGAAGATCCTCAGCTCATCACTGTCGTAGCTAAAGGCACCGACGGCGAAGTTTATGAGGCTATTGAGTTCTCGATCAACGGTAACTACGGTTCCGGTGTTGCTCCTGTACAGACAAACGCAGCAAAAGCTATCCTTGACAACGGCGGCGGCGCTATCGGTACCTGGATCAATGCGAAGAATCCTTCCGCAGCTGTTAAATTCACCACAGCCGGAACGTTCAACGCTATTAACCTTGGCATCTACTGGGCTTCCAATCCTACAGTTGGAAACGGCCCGAAGGCTGAGTGGAAATGCGAACTGTTCAAATTCGCTTACAATATGGAGAACACTGTTGCTCAGGCTCCTCTGAAAGTCAAAGAAGTTGTCTCCGACGGCGATAACAATCCTGCATTTGCGTTTGACCTTGGCGAAGATATGCCTGCCGGCACATACGTAGTTAAGTTCACGCTTACCAACCCTGATTACACCGAATCTCTCCAGGCTGCAAACGAAGATGCTCCTTCGGATAAGAAACCTTACCTTGTTCTTCCGAAGATCGATAATCCCTCTGCTGATAATTTCGAATATCAGAACGACGCTTTCAACATTGTTCTCAATGCTGAGATCGTTGAGGGTGAGTACTTTGCTGCTAACCCCGCTAATACTGATGTCCCTGCAGAGCCCGGAACCGAGCCCGAGACTATTCCTCAGACCGGTGACGCTACTGTGGCTATGTTCGCAGTTATTGCTGTTCTTGCAATGGGTGCTGCTGTTGTCTTCGCTAAGAAGAGAGCTTTCTGATCCATCAGCTTCAGCTTAACTTAATTTAATTTAAGTAAAACAGAGCAGGCCGGGAGCGATCTCGGCCTGCTGTTTTATTGTCCTTTTATCGATCGAATTAATCTTTGCCAAAGAGATAGCGGTCGATCCCTTTGATCGATTCCGTGCCGTGCCACATATGAGGGCCTTTGAAAATATCGTGATATAGCAGTTCTTCTTTTCCGAACAGCCTGTAGGCAGATCGGACCTGTTCTACGTAAGGGATCACGTTGCTTAGCCCGCCTGAACCGTTAAGTGGATCGGCGTCTCCCGTTTCGATAACGAACGGGCGCGGAGCTATAAGCGAGCCTATGTCTCCGACGTCGAAGTTTTCCCACATGTGGGGGATATAGTTGCATGAGCAGTTATACAGTTCGAGCAGCGCCTGTCTGAACCCGTAAAAATAGCCGCTGCAGGCCGCGTAAGCGATCCTGTCTTCAAGAGCGGTAAAATACAATACCTGAAGACCTCCGCCGGAAAGCCCTATGCAGCCTATCTTTTTAGGGTCGACGTCAGGTAGTGATTCGACGTAGTCGGTGAGGCGCATGAGGTCCCATACCCACATGCCGGCAACACATCTGCCAAGAGGAAGTGCCATGAAATTCAGGTAGTAGCATGAGCTGGAGATCCGCGCACCCGCGTCATCCCTCTGCATATCTATCTCACGCCTTTCGCCGAATCCGCGCGCGTCGGGGCAGAAAACGATCGCACCCTTTTTCACCGCTGAAACACCGTAATCGTAATTGTTCGCACGGATACTGTCTGCAAGCTCGGGGAAGAAGCCGTTGCCAACGACAGCCTCCTTACCGCAGCTGCCGTGACCGTGAGTCGCGATCACAGCCGGGCGCCTTTCTCCATTGACCATCCCGTCGGGGACAAGGCGGTAGAACGTCATTATAACGTCCGGCTCGGTGCGTATCGTCCACTTCTCGCGCGTATACCCGTCCATCTTCTCGCTCGCGATGAGCTTAGGATCAGGCTCGCTCCACGTCATGCGGTCAAGCCCGAGGAGGGAGTACAGCTTGTTTCTGGCTTTTTTCTTCCATATCCTGTATTCGGCGACGCTCTTGCAGTTCATATGCATCGCGGGTACCTGCGAACCCATAACAGCCGAAAAATGCGGCAGGCTTTCATAGTACTTACTCATATTCTGAACTCCTTTAAAGTCTCGAGCGCTCAAAAAGCGATCTCTTTATTTTGATCCGCAGAGCGGTACAGATAATCGAGCAGTTTCGCACTCTCGAGGATGTTGTCGATATAGTTGCGGCAATGTTCTCCGGTCCGTACGGCGTTTATAAATGCTCTGTCTTCACATTCGTACATATCCGGGATCTCATATTTCGGAGTTATTTCGGTCAATTCTCCGTTCTTCACCGTATAAAGCGTGAAATCCGCACAATAATTCATGCGAACGCCCGCTTTATCGCCGAGGAAGTCAATAAACATTTCGTTTTTATCGATATTCTGTGCCCATGCGCCGTTGAAGGAGATCGACGCCTTATCTGTTCTGATGAGGCCCGTCACGAAATCATCGACATCGTTAACGCCGTTCGGATCCATCGTATCCTCCGCCCACATGCTGCGGTAAACGTAATCTTTAATATTCTTAGCCATTTCAGAATACGCCTCGCAGCTGACCGAACGCAGTTTAGCGCCGCCGAGGATATAGAGTATGAGGTCAAGAAAATGGATGCCCCAGTCTATGAGTACGCCTCCGCCTGACTGTGCCTTCGTTGTGAACGATCCGCCCAGCCCCGGGATAGAACGATAGTTTCGGAAAGAGCAGTAAACGTGGTAGATCTTTCCGAATTCACCGGCCCGGTTCATCTGCTCAAGCATCTCGACCGTTCTGTGATATCTGTTGCAGACGCCGATATTAAGTATTTTTCCGGCTCTTTTAGCCTCCTGCGCCATCTCGAGAGACAGGGGATAGTTGATCGTTATCGGTTTTTCGCAGAATACATGTTTACCGGCTTTAAGCGCGTCCATCGTGACCGTATAGTGAGCGTAGTTGGGCGTCAGAACGTATACGGCGTCAACTTCTTTGTCCTCCAGCGCGATCTTATAGTCTGTTATGACCTGCTCCGCACCGAACCGCTCCGCCTTATTCCGCGCCTTATCTTCAATGAGGTCGCAGGCGTATTTTATCCTGACGTCTTCCATTTTTGAAAGAGCAGGGAAATGCGCACCCTCCGATATCCTTCCGCATCCGATCACCGCTACGGTGACTTTATTGTCTGACATTTTGAATTCCTCCCTGATTTTTAAACAGCCGCGGCCCTGAAGTTCAGTGACCGCGGCCGTAAGCTTATAATATTAAGCCGTCATAATGTTTTTATCATTTCTTTTTCTTCTTGGAGGCAATGATGATAGCTACGATCGCTGCTACAAGGACAACGCCTGCGATGGCGATACCTGTTATCACGCCGGGGTTGATCCCGGTTTTAGTTTCTTCGTTATTTTCCGGGGCTTTTGTCGGAGCTACAGGAGCGTCGGTAGCAGGCTGATCAACAGGAGCGTCTGTTGCCGGAACGGCTGTAGGTGCTTCCGTAGGAGCGGCTGTCGGAGCTTCGGTAGGAGGCTCTTTGGTAGGCTTTTCGGTTGCGTTCGGATCAGCCTCTCCGACCTTGAGGGAGATAAACGGAGCTTCTTTAGTTGTTTCGTTCGTTCCGCCGCCCATTACGGTGACTTCTTCGATGCTCTCGTTTGCAGGAGCAGAACCGAGAACGAACCAGTTATCTTCAACGATCTCGCTCGTATCTCCGCCTACGAAGTTGAGGATGTATGAGCCGGGAGCGAATGACGTTCCAAGATCGACCGAATAGGACTTGTTTCCGATGCAGCTTATTTCGGTCGTGAAGATATCGCTTTCATTCTCATCCTGAAGCAATATGATCATCGGAACTGCAACTTCGCTGGCATATGCGTAGAAGTCGATTGCTTTGAACCAGCTGTCAGACGTGAATTCAACCGTGATAGTCAGCTCTTCGGCAACGGGATGCAGCCACCATCCGGTAGAAACGCCTGCAGCGGCATCGTAGAGATAAACAATGGTCTTATCCTTTGCGGGATTTGTTAACGAATATTCGGTGAGACCGAGGCCGTTGCAGGTCCAGTCGGAACCGGGAGCCGCAGACTGATTCGTATAACCGTTTCCGGCGGTGACAACGAACATACCGAAGTACAGCGGGTCGCTGCCGAGTTCGAAGCTGTCGGCGCCTTCCACGTCTGTTACTTTGAAGAGGTCGATCGGTAATTTAGCGGTGAACTCGTATCCGAACGACATTTTCTGGATCTGGTTCTCAACTTTGCTTGTAATATCCGCACCTCCGGGATTATCGTCGTCAAGGGCGCCGGTCTTGTGGTTATGCTGAAGAACGGTGAGCGCGTCGCCAACTTTGAAGGAGATGAAAAGACCGGGGGTAGCCGCGAGTTTATTGCCCGGGTTGAAGTTCAGCTGGATCATATCGCCGTCATTTACGCCCCTTGCGATAACGCCCACGTTAACTCCGTCGTCAACGACTTTCAGATAGTAGTTTATGGACGTTTCGCCTATATTTCCGTTCGTCCAGGTCTGTGCGTTATCAGCGCTGATCTTATAAGATTTTGAGTAGGAGGCTGTCTTAACGATGCTGGGCGGATCTTTCTGATCATGGCTCTCGCCTTCGGGTGTGATTCTGATGGCTACCTTCGGATAGAAAGCAGCTTCTATTCCGTTCTGGAATACCTTGTCGTTTTCTCCTGCTTCGCCGAACGACCAGAATCCGAATGCTCCGCTTCCGATAGCGCTGAATTCAGCGATATAAGTTCCTGCAGGGAGGTCTTTATCTAATGCGAATACCGCGTTTTGGTTATCCTGATGTTCAAGCACTTCTGCGCTGGCGACCAGATCGCCCGCAACTGATTCCTCATAATCTTCGTTGACCCATTTATATACTTCTACACCGGCGTCGCAGCCGCTCGACTGGGTCCAGGTGGGGGAGTTAAGACCGATGATCTCGTACGCGTAGTATCCTTCCGGAACATTGAATACAACTGCTACCGGGCCGCCGGAATTGAGCTGCTGAGGTCCGCCGTCGCCGGATCCTTCAGGGAAGACGTCAACGACCTGAGATGTTTCGGCGATCGCCGGTACTGCTGCTAACGTGAATACGATCGCGATGGCAACAATGATCGCAAACAGTTTTTTCATATTATACCTTCTTTCATTAGAAAAGTGGATTTTATTGACACCATTATACATAAAACTCACGTTTCATGCAATGATTTTCTTCCGGATTATTTCAGATGTTTTTACGTCCGTACCTCTCGTCATTGACAGCGCAATGCATATGCTGTATCATACCCGCGGACGTTGTAAAAGCCTGACCTTAAAGCGATACGTAATAATTTAGTCTGGCTTATTTGCTCAGGCGCGGCGCTGGGCCTTAACTGGATCTTTTTATTCGCCGCGTACGTTAATACCACCGTGGCGATCGCGAGCCTGTGCAACTATATGGCACCGATAATGGTCATCGCATTGACGCCGCTGATACTGAAAGAAAAACTCGACTGGCGGAAGATACCGTGCATTATTGCCGCGCTCATCGGTATCGTTCTCGTCTCCGGTATCATCGGGGGAGGCATAACAGGACCGGCCGGAGTGGCCTTCGGACTTTTAGGCGCGTGCTGCTTTGCCGGGATCGTATTCTGCAACCGGAAACTGAAAGACATTTCCGCGTTTGACAGAGCGCTCGTGCAGCTCACATTTTCGGCGCTGACGATCTTACCGTACGTACTTATCAAAAACAGAGGGCTGCCTTTTCCGAAAGATCTGAGGTCAGGTCTGATCGTACTGATGCTCGGTGTGCTTCAGACAGGCGTGGCGTACGTGCTGTATTTCAGCGGGATGGGAAAGCTTCCTGTACAGTCGGTTGCGATCCTCGGCTATATCGAGCCTGTCGTTTCTGTGCTGTGTTCGGTGATCTTCCTGCATGAACGCCTCGGGTGGTACGGATGGTTAGGAGCCGCGCTGATATTGACCGCCGCCGCAGTGAGCGAACTGATACCGGCTAAAGCCGCCGTCAATGAAAGTGATTGACCGGAAATATTAAAATATATAAACGAAACGGAGAACGGACGTATGTTGACCCTGGAAAGAGCAAAAGAACTGAATGATTCGCAGGTACACGAGGAGCATCTCATAATTCACGCGAAGAACGTGATGTATGCGATGGGGGCAATGGCTGAACATTTCGGTGAGGATCGCGAGCATTGGATGGCAGTCGGGTATCTTCACGATTATGATTATGAAAAATATCCTGAAGAGCACCTTCTGCACACGGAAAAGCCGCTGATCGACGCCGGAGTCCCTGAGGAGGACGTGAGAGCGATCATGAGCCACGGCTGGGGAGGATGCACCGACGTCGAACCCGTAACGAACATGGAAAAAAGCCTGTACACCGTAGATGAATTGACCGGCATCATCCAGGCCTGCGCGCGCATGAGGCCGCTTGGGATCACCGATCTTGAACTAAAGAGTTTTATGAAGAAATTCAAAGACAGAAAGTTCGCTGCCAAGTGCGACCGTGATCTCATTATAAAGGGCTGCGGGCTGCTCGGAATGACTGTGGAGGAAGTCGCCTCGATCTGCATCGAGGGGATGAAACCGTACGCCGCCGATATCGGGCTTACAGGGAACGGGCAGTGATTTATTCGAGATAAAGCGGTACTATCTGCGTGTTTATCATTCCAATAGGCATATCATGTCCAAGTACGGAAAAAGTTCTCTTCGTTTCTGGGAAAATATAAACGGCCTGGCCGTATGCGCCGCCCGTGAAAAACCAGCGGCCGTCGGGGGAGTTCGTGAACCCGTAGCCGTAGTTTCCGATCTCTCCTCTTGCTTTTTCGATCCATTCCGGTGTTAGGATCTGCTTACCGTCATATACTCCGCCGCATGAGAGCATCAACCCGTACGAACACAGGTCATGTATGCGTGCGAACAGACCTGTGCCGCCCAGAGTGTGGTTTTGCGGGCAGGTGCCCCAGGCGTGACCGCGCCATTTTAGTTTATTAAACATTCTCAGCTGCAGAAACTCATAAAGCGTCATTCCGGTCACGCGTTCTACGACGATACCGATTAGATAGTAGTTCGTATCGCAGTATACGAACGGGCCTTTTCCGGGCTCGTGTATAATTGGCAGGCTCAGTATGTGGCCAAGGAAATCTTCGTGCCCGTCTGCCCAGAAATCCATCGCGTCGATGTCAATATTTGCTTCTGGTCCGTATCCCGTTTTGTGGTGCATTACGTCTGCGAGCGTTATGGTTTCCCACTTTTTATCGTAGCCTGTCGGGAACAGATCCGGAATATGACTGTATACTGTATCAGTGTCGCGCAGCTTTCCTTCATGCTCGAGTATCCCTACCGCGCATGAGGTTACTGATTTCGATAAAGAGTACGTGTTATGCGCTCCGGCGCCGAGTCTGAAGTATTTCTCCTGATAGCTGTTTTCGGTCATTTCGGCCGCCATATACGCGCCCGGGGCGTTCTTTTCTAATAGCTTCGTCAATTCTTCAAAATTTGTCATTTTAATATTCCTTTTTTATAATGCTTTTCGGGTGCCCTAAGGTTTGTTCGCTGCTCAGCACGGTATGAATTTATCGCTTTCGTTTAGCTTCAGAGTTTCGGCGATCTCCTTGAAATTCCGGACCGCTCCATCCAGCTCTGCCGGGTGATGTGCGTCGCTTCCGAAGTAGAATCTGCATCCGCATTCCTTTGCGATGCGGTACGGGCGGTATTCTGCTTCCTTGTCAGCGCCGGTGTGCGCGAAAGCGTCAAAATTAAGTTCGATCCCGAGTCCTTTGGCCGCTGCGGAAGAGAACAGTTCGCGGAAAGTTTCGTCTGAGATCCCGTTAAGCAACCTGATCATCCCGTCTTCGGGCTTTCTGCATGCGAGCGTGCAGGTGAGGTGGGCGATGCCTGTCTTACGGAACGGGAGATCGGCTTCCAGAAGCCGCGCAAACCTCTCAATGTACAGTTCACGCCGCCGTTTTATTCCGTCTTCGTCATAGCCGATATCCGCATCTAACGTGAAACCTTCCATATGCAGGTGGGTAGTGGGAACGATTATAAAATCTAACTGTTCGAGGAGCTTATCACTGACGCCGATCGTGAAATATTTGTCCATCTCCGTCTCGCATCCGAACAGGAAACGCACGCCATCCGACTGCGGCAGGGGCAATGCTTCTTTTATGTGTTCAAGGTTCTGTATCGCGTACCATTCGGAAGCGCCCGGTATCGCAGGATCCCAGAAATGGTCGGTGAGGCAGATCGTGGTCAATCCGTTTTCTTCCGCGTATTTGAGGATGCGTCCGGTAGTCTGGGCGGGGTCAGACGAGCAGAGTGACAATTGCGAATGGATGTGCAGGTCGTGATCTATAACGTATGATTTCATAATAAGCGCCTTCTATTTCTTTTTGTATATTTTACCATATGCCGGCCGGATTTTCCACATCGCGTTTTTTACATAAACAGGAAGAAACCCTGAAATGCTGCCTGCACGTTGCATTCTTTTTAAAGTCATTATATAATTCCGGATGTAAGGCGTACCGCACCGGTAAACGGTTTTACGAATTTAAACGCAGGTAAAGCGAAAACGTTAACACTGGTAAAATAAAGGAGAATTATAAAATGGAAATGATACAGAGTTTTTCAGTTGACCATACACGGATCGTGCCGGGCATTTTTACCAGCAGGGTAGATCGTTTAGGGGACTATTCCGTCACAACGTACGATGTCAGACTTAAAAGGCCAAACAGGGAGCCGGTCATTGACGTGGCGGCAATGCATTCTCTTGAGCACATCATAGCGACGTATCTTCGCAACGATCCTGAGTGGAAGGACGAAGTAATATATTGGGGGCCTATGGGCTGCCTCACCGGATTTTATCTGATCTTAAAAGGGAGCCGCGCGCCAAGGGAGATTTACGACCTTATCCTGAAAGCATTCAGATCCGTTGACGACGCAAAAGACGTGCCCGGAGCAGCTCCCGTGAACTGCGGATATTACCGGATGCATAATCTCGAAATGGCTAAGTGGTACGCAAAAGAATTCGCAGGATATCTCGAGGCGAACGTTGACAACGCCGATATATTCGAATATCCCAGGGCGGACCGGCTCGTGACGGAAGGCGGTCAACATTTTTTCGATTCGTGACCGGCGTTTTTTCCCGCATAAAATCGTTATAAAAAATCCTTGACAGCGCGGACAACGTGCTGTATAATTCTCCTATACCGAACGATTCGTTCGCTTTACAGCTTACGGCAGGGAGAAGATCATGAGATATAAAAGCAGCGAAATGATGCAGAAGATAGTGAGGGTAATAGAGTACTGCCGGATACACGACGGTGCCAGTCCTTCTGTTAAATATATCGCTGATGCAGTTAAACTTTCTAAAAGTACCGTTCATGCCTATCTCCTCGAAATGAACGAGCGCGGCATGATAAAGTACGCTCCGGGAGATATAAACACCGGTAAAACTGCTATGATCTCTACTGTAAACACCACCGCTCCGATCGTCGGCTCGGTAAAGTGCGGCGATCCGCAGCTGGAGGAGGCGGAGATACTCGGCTACGTCAGACTTCCGTCGTCCATTTTCGGTGTTAACGATATGTACATTTTGAATGCGAGAGGGGATTCGATGGCCGATGCCGGCATAGATGACGGAGATACTGTCGTAGTCGAGAACAGACAGTTCCCCGAGGTTAATGATATCGTCGTCGCGATGGATGACGAGGGTGCGAATACGCTTAAAAGATATAAAGGCGTTAATGCAAACGGGCAGGCCAGGCTTGCTTACGAGAATGCTGAAAACTATCCGGGCAGAGAGATATTGCTCGACAGTATGAGGATCCAGGGTATAGCTAAGTTCGTTATTAAGAAGCTTTGAGGTTGAATGATCATGTCAGGCGAAAGAGTAAGGCAATACGTGCTGGTCGATACCGCGAAGACGCTGTCCGGGATAGAAATACCCAGGCAGGTGCACTGGTTCGACGGAAGATGTTTCGAGATCGACAGCGTACAGTATATAAAACCGATACCCAAGGCAAAGGACGGTACGACGTGCTTTAACGTTATCATAAACGGGATCAGGACGTCGATCTTTAAAGATTACCGCGGATGGTACGTTTTTCCTAAAGAGAATATAACCGCGGAGTCTCTTGAGGAAATGAGAAAGGAATGTGTGCGAAGGAGCATCGCAGGGAGCGGAATGGAATGATTATCATCAGGATGCCTCCAGACCGTTCAAAAACGGCCCTTAAACGCATTTTAGCGTCGGAAGCACTCACGATATGTCCGGACGAAAACAGCGCCTTTAAAGGCCGTTTCCGCGCGTCACAGGGCATTCAGGGCAGGCATAATGACTGTTAATGCTAAATTCAACTGATCCGGAAGGAGATAATGATATGAAAACAGAAAAACAGGCGCAGAGTTTTGAGAAATATTTTGATGAAGATCTGAAGTATTTTAATCAGGATACTTTGCGATATTACTGCTGCTCGAACGAGGCGCTATTCGGCGAAGGAACCGCGGTCAGGGCGCTCGTACTTGAATTTCCGGGCTTGGGCGGAGGATCGTGTCTTGGCGGGTCGATGGAGAATCTGTCTGTTTATGATAATCCTTTTACCCGGAGATGTGCTGAAAAGGGAATAGTGGTCGCATATATGTTTCCTGGTCCGTGGAGCTGGATGAATAAGGGAGCCGTGAGGGTCACCGATCTTGTCGTGAACGCATTTATGCAAAAGTACGGCTGGAAGTCTGACAATGATTTTTCGCTCATCGTCATGGGAGGCAGCATGGGCGGCCAGTCATCTCTTATCTATTCGATCGATTCATCACACCGGGTGAGTGCATGTGTCGCGCATTGTCCGTGTTACGACGTTAATGATTGTTTCAGCGTACTCGAGTCGTTTCCGCGAACTTTCGTGAGTGCCGTGAATACGTATGATATGCCGCTTGATGAAGCACTCAGGCTGATCTCGCCGAGCTTTCGCATCGGTGAACTTCCGGACATTCCTTATCTTATCACTGCAGATGAGTTTGATGAGATAATCCCGTTGAACGGCCTTGAGAATTACGTAGATCTTGTTAAAAAAGCAGGCCTGAACGTAACGTATATGCGCCTGGAAGGGCAGACACACGGCGGTATTTCGGCAGAAGACCGTGAAAAAATGAATGATTTTGTGCTGAAATATTCAAAGAAAAACTAAAAGCCATCGTTAAGCGATCACTATCCGAGGGGAGAAGGAAAAAGATATGGTCAATGTTTTTATAATCCATTCCGGTAAAGATGAAGATCTTGTAAACGAAACGGTCATTCCGTATTTATGCGGGAATATCGACGATAATAATAAACCGGCGCATATTGACAGCTATGCGAACGTTCTAATGCTGAAATCCGGTAATAGTTCCATCTGGAAGCCTGACGCACATAGGAAAATCAAACAAGCCCAGGTCGTTATCGTTCTTCTTGGCGATGATTCAAATAAAGAATCAAAGATAAAGACGATGGGATGGGAAGTTGATCAGGCGCTTAAATATAACAAGCAGATCATGATCTACAATCCGAAATCATTAGATCTGCCAAGGTTTTTATATCATAACGACCCGTATTCCGGCAAAACAGAACCAATAGCCGGACAATTTCCGCTGAAACTGATCAAGAAAAAGATCGACGATTTCGGAAAAGGTTACTACGATATTTTCTCTCCTGTTTACGAGAAGATGGATGATGAATCCAAAAAAGCGCATAAGGATGAATTGCTTGAACAGTATAAAATGTTCCAAAAAACGTCCGAAGACCTTGTCAGCAGGAGACAGACGGTAAATTCTTTCTATATTTCAGTTAACAGTGCTCTTGTAGCGTTAGTAGGAGTAGTGATGGGCTGGGTCGATGCCCCCGCGAAAAATTATATCGTTGCATTCATGTGCCTGACCGGTGTTATTTTGTCATTATCATGGGCAAATCTTCTCGAGTCTTACGGTAATTTAAATTCTGCAAAAATGAAAGTACTGAATCTGATAGAAGAGCAGCTTCCGATAGCGCTATACGACGTGGAATGGAAAGTGATGAGTGATAAGCTCAATAATAAAAAGTATGTTTCTTTTACAAAAAGCGAAAAGAGAATACCACTAATTTTTGCGATTGTGTACGTAATTATAACGCTTGCTTTGATTGCTTTAAATATCGCGAAGATGCTTTAAATGTATCCCGATATGACCGACGCCGAGTATGATCGACGAGGCAATGACTATAAGGTTGCGTGAGTAAATACCCATAAGCAGCAGGGCAAGCACAGGGAGCGTCGCTCCCGCGACCGGAAAGCCTGCGAAAGAGGAATACATATCTTCCAGGGTGCGTGCGCTCTTGAAATATTTTATCCAGTAGCATTCGTAAAGGATCATCAGCACGAAAGCCGTAATAAGGAATAAGATCCGCCACTTGAAATATAATCCATCCGGAAGGATCTTTATGAGCGGATCAATGGCAGGAAAAATAAGGACCGAAACAGTTGCAGCGACCTGACCGATCCGCTCGAATGCGAGGAGCACTTTGTTTTCACGCTTTTCCGCCTCATCGTAACCGGAGGGCTTACGGCCTGAACCCCAGATGATGTTTGGAACGAAGAGCATTATAAGATAGATCAGTCCGGTGATACAGAAGCCGAGTCTGTATGGGTTCTGAGTATCAGCGCCTAACACGATCGAACTCATTTTAACACTGCTGATCTTTTCACCGAAAACCGACTTTAATTGACCGGCCATCAGATCAGGATCACTAAGATCTGTATGGTATGATCCGTATATCCCCATTATCCTGCCGCTTCCGCAGCGATCGTACGCGTTTCGGAAATTTGTCACCATATATGCTTCGCGAACGGGGGAGATACCGTCGTTTGTTGTACGCGTCGCGTAATACTCTTCGCCCTGCCTGATGCATTCCTGAGCAAGCTTGTAATTTTCCGAATCCGTTAGCCCGTGTTCTTCAAGATAATTCAAATATCTCGCACCGGTCGTTTTATACTGGTGGCCAACGTCGGTACCGTGGAATACCGTCTCAGGGCAGTTTGCTTTTATATTACAGAAAAAATCGTGATAATACTTGTTACCGTACTGTGTTCCGCGGATCTCGTCAAAGAAGAGATCGAGCAGTTCATCATTGTCCTGCTTCATCCAGATATTGATAAATTCGGCACTGTAGTAGGGCAATTCGACAAAAAGATCGCGGTATCCTTCGTTATATAGATCTTTCCAAAGCTCAAATTCGATCTCATGGTATTTTTTAACACCGTGCATCTCTCCATAGAGGCGGATCATTGTATCGTTGTTCGGGTAAACGTCTGTCGTACGGTCGCTTAAATCAAGAATAAGTGCGGTTACGCATACCGCAGCCAATAAAGATATCGCGATCACCGTCTTGATCCTGCTTTTCATATTGCCCCCCGTAATATTTTTCTGCCATTATACTACTCTGTTTTCATATTCTCAATACGTGCGGAAGGGGCTCTTTTCCTGTTTCCGTGAAATATTGTTCTTCCCTGCGTTCTGCCACAGATTTTTCATTTTCCTCCGGAGGC
>DBVV01000059.1 GCA_002308795.1 Mageeibacillus sp. UBA1255
ATTTCACGGAAACAGGAAAAGAGCCAATTTCCGCATTCGCTTGACAAAAAATTTCCTTATTTCTATAATAATTTCGGTTTTGTGCCTAAAAACGCGTGCTGTTGTCAAATCGGCTGTTATTTGAATAATTCGATAGACTTCAGCGGGAAAAGGCGCCTTTAAACAAGAAAGGAGAGAACCGAAATGAAAAAAATAATTTCGATACTGATCGCCCTGGCGATTCTTGTGTGTCTGGCAGCATGCTCCAAAGCAGGCAGCGACAGCGTTCCTACGGAAGTTCCGCAGAACGCGACGGAAGGACCTGCCGAAACCAAGACACAGGAGCCTGCGGCACCCACCGATGTTGTCACCGAAGCACCTACGGAAGCGCCAACGGAAGAGTCCGATCCTACTCCCACTAAAGAGCCGGAAATCGGTGCCGAAATTGACGCTATAATGATCGACCTGACCGAAGACACCAATTATATCGTCTACGGCGGTGAAGCCGAAATGGATCGGGGCGGGATCTGGCTTTCCATTATCTCCGGCGCGGGCGGAGGAGATAACATAGTCTTCTCGTTCGACGAAGGAGCGGGCTTCGACGCTGCCGAATATCCTTATATAGCCTTCAAATATCGTCTCGGATACGGAGAGGGTGTAAAAGGCGCAAACCATCTGTATTCGATAACCTCCGTTGGCGGTCCTTCTCCGAACCACGGTTTAAACTACCATCTGGATTATATTGGTGACCGCGACTGGCATACAGCCGTAATTGAACTCGAGACCGCGTTCCCGGAGGCCGGTACAGAATGGACCGCGCTTCGTACACCAACCGCGGACAACCCGGGCGGTGAACTGGCATACGCCTGGATCGGAGCGTTTAAGAGCGCAGAGGATGTGGAAAAATTCGACGCGGCGTTTAATGAAAAATACGGCGACAAACTGGTGAAAGCGGAGAAACCGCAGATCGAAAAGAAGCAGTCCGTTCCGGATCTTGCTGACGCGTTCGATGACGTACTTATCGACTTCGAGGATAAGGACGAAGGTACGAATGTTTCGGCAGTCGACTTTATGAAGTATGTTGGCGGACTTAATAACTCAGTATACGTTGACCGCGATGGCGGTATTGCCGCGCAGATGCAGTTCGACTCCTTGAGCTATTGGGATATAGTAAAGAGCGGCGTCGCCTACACTGCCAGCTTCGACGTGATGAACTACAGCGGAGGACTGTTCGGCGGCTTCATATTTAACTGGGGCGACGAAGGCAATACCTCACGCAACTTCTTCGAGGACAACGGCCTTCAGCAGCCCCCCGGATTGATGTGCTCCGGCGCCAGCGGTTGCGGCTTCTCCTTCGCCGGCGGAAATAAAGTTATCGTGTATGTTCCTGTCTGGGACGACGAGGCCATCAAATTGACCGTGGCGTCGGTCGAGATCGAAGCGCCTGTCGATTTTGACGCGGGCTACAATACGTTCCGCATCGAGGATAACGGTAATTCTAAAGTGGAAGTTTTCCTGAACGATGCGCTGTTCGTTACGATCGAATATTCCGGCGAGGGCTTCAACGAAGCACCCACCATGATGGAGTATTATTATAACAACATCCGGATCACCGGCAGCGACGGCACCGAACTTCTTAAGAGCGATAAAGCGCTGTTCTCCATCTACAAGAGCATCGCGTTCGCCGGCAGAGCCCATAAAGTCTGCTTCGACAATATCAGTATTTCGAACAAATAACGCAGCCTGAACATCCGCAGCATTCACGGAGCAAGGAGCTTGAATGTACCGCTTACCGGTTAATTCGAGCTCTTTGTATTTGCAGTTAATTCAGTTTTTCGTATCCGGGCAATGTCCCGAACAGGACGTGATAATATGAAATACATAGAAGTGTTGGGACGGAAATTGTCCGCCGTCGTTTTCGGCGCCGACAGGATCAGAACGGCAGACGTACCGGGAGCGATCGAGTTTCTCGACACGTACGTGGCGCTTGGGGGCAATTTTATTGACACCGCGCGTATTTACGGCTTCGGCGATTGCGAAGGGGCGCTGGGCAGGTGGCTCGTCAGGGGCAATAACCGTGAAAAAGTTTTCCTCGGGACCAAGGGAGGCCACCCGGATCCGTCGTCGATGCATACAGGCAGGCTTGACCGCCGGAGTCTTGAATACGATATCTGCAAAAGCCTCGAGGCTCTGCGGACCGATCACGTGGATATGTATTATCTTCACAGGGACGATCCGTCGCGGCCGGCGTGCGACATAATGGAGACGCTTAATTTCTTCGTTCAGAGCGGTTTTACAGGCCATATAGGCGTTTCCAACTGGTCGGCGGGCAGAATAGCACAGGCGCAGGAATATGCGCAAATACACGGCCTCAGGGGCCTTTCCGCGGATCAGCCTCAATTCAGCCTGGCACGTCAGTGTGCGGTGATCGACGATACGCTTGCGGAGATGGACGGAGAACTTTACGAATATCACAAGAGAACTAAAATGATGTGCGTCGCCTATTCGTCCCAGGCGAAGGGTTATTTCATGAAACTGGAAAAAGGCGAGCCGCTGCCTGATTTAACGCGCAGGATGTTCGACTGCGCTGAAAACAGGGAAATATATGAAAAGATCGCAGCTGCAGGCGTCAATGCCTGCAGCGCATCGCTCTCGTTCGTGATCGATCAGCCTTTCCCTTCCTTTGCCATCGCCGGGTCGAGCAGCATCGGTCAACTCCGTGAGACGATGAGCTGCGCAGATATTGTACTCGATGGATTCGACGTAAAAAGCTTAAGGGCCATTTCGTAGTTGTCCAAGCTTTACCCTGAACACTTGGAAATCTTCCGGTATTGCGCTATAATTGCTTTATAAGATAATGAGCATGGCGACCGGGGAGGGAAATTTCAATGATGAAGCGATGTTTGATACTTGTGCTGGTAATTATGGTGGCAGCTGTCGGATTTGTTTCGTGTGTTTCAAATACGAACACCGGTACGAATACCATTAGTGAAAACGGTACGGACGAGATCGAACCGGCGGGGGCGACAAATGATATGTTTAGTTACAGACCGTTAAATTATAAGGCTGAGAATCTTACATGGGAGATACAGAACGTCTTTTCGGGCGATCACGTTAAAAACGAGACCGTAATGTTTATTGACAAAGGCGATACGAAAGAATTGCTGTATAAGATCGATAAAGTTATCTCCGTCACGTCTTACAACGGTAAAAAGACGTACGTTGAGGGCAGCGATTACGAGGTGGTCGACGGTAAACTCAGAATAACCGAAGACAGTAAGATCCCTTGTATCACGAGCAAAAAATACTATTCAGGAGACGGCACGCTCGTGATCGACGTTGACGGTGTGAGAAAGTCTGTTTACTGGGGCGAGGGCACGGTAATGACCAATTATCAGGTGAACGTGGAATATACTCATTCCGACACCTGGAACGGATACAAGCAAAAGTGCTTTGCCGGTATTTATGAAAAACTGTATAAAAAGCTGGAGGCCGGGGAAGACGTAACGATCTTGTTTTACGGCGACAGCTGCACCTACGGCGCCGCTTCATCGTTTGCGTACGGTTATTCTCCGAACCAGTATTCGTACGCGCTCCTGGTCACGAATGCGCTGGCGGATATTTTCGGATATACGGTCCATTACGAGAAAACAAAATTGTCCGGTACGGGACCGGTGCCCAGAAAGGATTACGCCCCCGGCGACAGAGGAACCATAACTTATGTCAATACCAGCGTGGGCGGCTGGACGACGAGGGACGGCGTGAATAATTTTGACAAGCATGCGAAGCCTTTTATTGAGAAGTACGGCTGCGACCTGTTCGTGGTTGACCTTGGCGGCAATGACGGCGGCCTTTCTCCGGAAGCGACCGCGGACAATGACGCTATGATCATTGACAAGGTGCGTGATCTTGCCCCGGATGCCGGTTTTATCATCATGTCGACGCTTCTTAACAGACCCGGCTCCAACTGGGCCGGGAACGATGCACTCCAGGAGCCTTATTTAGTGGAACTTTCAGAAAAGCTGCGGGCCGAAGGCGTTCCCTGCGCCGTCTGCGGGATCACGTCAATGACCGCTTCTGTGCTTGAGCATATCAAGTTTGAGGATTTCTCGGGCAACAACATCAACCACCCGAACGATTTCTGGGCGCGCCTCTACGCAAACACTCTGTTCGAGACCCTTGTGGGGTATGAAAACCTTGAATAGCCGGGGGCGATCCCGGGTCTTCGGTGATTTCAGACTGCTTCAGGAGGGATACCGGAAATGCGAATAATCCATAACAAGGGTGTATGTGACCCGCACGTGCATATCTTTAACGGAAAGGCATATATGTTCTCAACTCACGACAGATGTCCCGGAAATCCGGATTTCAGGATGGATGACTGGAGGATCTTTTCATCGGATGATCTGCTCAACTGGAAGCTTGAATATACGCTGCGTCCCGAAGATACTTTTATGGGCAGGTTTAATAAATGCTACGCGACTGATGCGGCGGAACGTAACGGTAAGTATTATTTTTACTTTTCACAGGATCAGGACTGCACGGGCGTAGCGGTAAGTGAAAACGGGCCGGGCGGACCGTATAAAGACGCGCTCGGAAAACCGCTGCTGCCGAAGGGGATCGTTGACACCGCGCCGTACGACCCGACGGTATTTATTGACGACGACGAAAACAAAACGCCGTATATATTGTTCGGATACACGGTATTCGGGAAGAAATATTATATTGCCCGCCTTAACGAAGATATGATCTCGCTGGCAGAAGAACCCCGCCCGATCGACCGCATCGAAGGCTGGGACAGCGACGCGTGCTGGATAACGAAACACAACGGCCTTTATTACATGAACACTCATAATGCGTTTTACGCGACTTCGGAGAATATTTACGGGCCGTACAAGTTCCGCGGCATTTTTATGTCGGATTACACGGTCGATCACGGCACGTTTTTCACGTATCATAACCAGACGTACTTCACATACGGGATACCTGAGAATCTCGGGGACGCGGTCGTCGATCCGTACTATCGCACGACGAAGATCGTTTATGCGCATTTCAGGGATAACGGTGATATCGTTACCGATGATTTCATCAAGGTAGCGGGCGTCGGTCAATACGATGCTTCCTGGGACGTTATCAGGGGCGAGTGGTATTTTGCTGCGTCGGACGGTATCGTTAAGAAGGAAAACGCAGACGGTTTTGAGATTCGAGGCATTAAAAACGGGTCGTATCTGTATTATCAGAACGTGAGCAATATGCGTCAGAACGCCCCGATAAGTCTGCGCATCTCTAACGGAAACGATAAACCCTGCACGGTCGAGATACGTGAAAAAAGCCCGTTCGGTGCGATGCTCGGGATCGTTAAAGTCGGCAATACCGGCGGTTTCGATAAATTCGAGACTTTCAGTTTTGAACTCGAAAATACGTACGGCACGCATGATCTCTGCTTCGTATTCAGGAGCGAGGCTGAGGAGGCCGCAAGGTTTGAGGATTTCCGGTTCGAAAAAGTGAGGCCGTGACGGAATACCGGGGACAGGCAGAGATAACGAACGGCTCAAGTGAAAGCAAAGAAAGGAAAAAGTGCGAAATGATGCGTGCAGGACGGATAACTAAAGCGATATTGACGCTGATACTGACCGGATGCGTTGCCGGCTCGGCAGGATGTAAAGGCGGAGGGCGCGGCGAAGTAACGGCACCCCAAAAGACAGAAGGTACGCCTTCCGCAACGTCTTATCCGGAGACTATCCCCGAAATAACAGATACTGAAGATAGTTTCCGCCTCCGAAGCAAGACCATAAAGATCTTTGAAAGGAACGAGAGACCGATCCTCGAAGGTTTTTACAACTTGTATAATCCGGAAGTAGAGCGATGTGACGACCCGGAGTACCCATACAGAATGTGGATCTTCGGAGAATCGACCGGAAGTAAGGATGATCCCGACACGGGATACGATTCTGTTTTTCACGCAAGGAGCAAGGATCTGCTGAACTGGGAAATGTGGTGCGGCGATGAGAACGGCGAGAACGTCTGGGACGCCTCGGGCGATCCTGCACTCTGGAGACCCGTGATGCGCCGCTCTGATAAAAGCTACGATTCGATACACAACGGCGATCCTTCGGTCGTTTATAAAGACGGCACGTATTATATGGCATTCTCGAGCGTCGGATTCGACGAAAGGGAAGGGATCACGTACATCGTCAATTGTGTCATGGGTGCCGTGTCTTCTGACGGTATCCACTGGACCAAGAGCCGCGCCCCGCTGCTGATCTGGGACAGAGAGTACACCGAAGGCTGGGAAGCAGGAACACCCGCACCGCCTTCGACAGGAGGCTACCACAGGCCGTCGCTGCTTTGGGACAATGAAGAGGGAAAGTGGAAGATATGGTTCGATTACTACCTGCCCGGTACGTTCCTTTCAATGGGATACGCAGTCAATAACGCTTCGTTTCTTGAACCGGATGACTGGCAGATCATTCACGCAGAGGATAATCCTCAGCTTCGCGACTGGCCAAACCCCGAAGTGTGCAAAATAGACGGTAAATACTATGCGTTCACCGACGCGGGAGGCTTCGGGACGTCAAGAGGCGGTGCTCAGAATGACAGGCAGCTTATAATGGCAGTTTCGGAAAACGGCTGGGACTGGCACGTTCTCGGGAGAATGCTTCCCGAAGATAAGCAGTTCGGCTCTCATCTGCCTCAGACATTCGTTATGACCGAAAGCGACGGAGTAAAATGGCTTTATCTGTTTTATTCGATCACGGACAAGCCTTCTCTTCCGCGTTATATCAAAGCAAATTTCATGAAGGTTCCCGTGAGCGAGCTCGAAAAGCTGAATTCTTCAGATTGATTTTACCCGGAAAAGTGTTATATAATCTGCCCCGGAACATATAAAAGACGGAGGAGAAGCACATGAATACCGTTAGACGCAAACCGATCCTCATTTTCATATCAATCAGTTTGGCGCTGATCATTCTGCTTGGCGGGTGTACCGGCATTAAAAACGATACTTCAGACCCGGGAGATAACGATGAAACGTTCCATCATGAAATACCTACACAGGAGCCGATAGTTATGAGAGATATTTCAACTGACACGAACCTCGGTGAATCGCTGCTTTACGCAAACA
The DNA here is from genome assembly GCA_002308795.1 of Mageeibacillus sp. UBA1255. GTDB lineage: Bacteria > Bacillota > Clostridia > UBA1212 > UBA1255 > UBA1255. The sequence continues at coordinate 7,103 of DBVV01000059.1, forward strand.
GCGTTGCCAACAGCATTATTGCCCGTTATCAGAACGCTTCCAGATCCGCATTTGAGGTAATAAATCAGGACGTTCACATCATCGAATCCAATAATACCGACGGTAAGCTTGGGATCCACAGCATCTCGAACAGGACCGGAGGAACGTACTTTACCGATTCAATGAATATGTACGTCGTTGACGCAGACGGAAAGGTCTGGCAGGACAACTATTCCTCTTCGGTCGGCAGATCGAACACCACCCGCCACGGTTATTATTACTGGGAAGTATTCCAGAGAGACCAGGAGTTCGGTACGGCTGAGGAAGGGAGCAATCATTTCATCAATTCGTTCACGCTAAGCAGCTACAAAAGCGACTGGGCGGCTTCTCCGGACTGCAAAGCAACTACCGACGGAAAAGCGGTGACAATGACGCTGACCGGCGGCCTTGACCCGTTTATATTTAAAAAACTTGACGAGCCTATACCGAAAGATCAGATCACGCATATTGCCGTCACGATAAGAGCGGAAGGCTCCGGCGGTCAATCGCAGTTGTTTATTGCCGATAAAACTACCAGAGAATTCAATGCTAATCAGTTCCTTCATTTTAACATCAACGGAGACGGGAACCCTCACACGTACGTGCTGGACATATCCGGATTATTGACCGACGATCTGACGTCGATCCGCTTTGATGCCGGTAAAAAGCCGGGGGAGGTCTACGAATTTTCAGACGTGCGAGCCGTAACGCTTGGCGAGGGCATAAATGCTAAGAGCGAGAGAACACTTGACGTATATCCCGATAAGATCCACCAGAGTTTCAGGCTGCTCGCCCGTCCCGGCTACGAGGCTGTCAGTGAATTCGGCATGATCTGGGAAATGGATGAGAGCACGGTCGAGGAAATACGGGTAAGAGATTCCGGCGGCATCCACGAAGATCTGAATTTTATAGCCGAAACGGTCGAATACGTTGCCTTCAAAGTGAAGGACGCCGGAGTGATCGGAATAATCATTCCGGGCGATTCTTCAACGCTGAAGACAACGGTCGCGCTCGAAAACGGTAAATATACCGTGCGCCAGGTCGCAGGAGGAAAACTAAACCTGAAAAGCGGTGCTTCGTGCTATTTCGGGCACAGATTGATCACCGACGCATCAGGCAGTTTCGATACTGTTGACAATGCTGCTCGTATCGAGAGAGATCCGCTCCCTGTTTCAAGTTTCACGATTAACGAGGGCTCTGCAGGCTCTAAAATGCGCGGTTATGAACCTCTTAAAGGGTACTACCGTGTGACAATGAACGGTACGACTTTCGACGCTGCTTTCCAGCCTATGGGACATAACAGATATTATGCCTCTGCGATATCTGCCAATTGCGACGATAAAGACAGAACGATCTACTTCTGTATGCGCTCTACGCCAGGCGCGCTCGAGTGCGCGGCGCTTCTGGACGATAAAGGCGTGATGGTCCCTATGCCTATGCAGGTATGCAAAAATTTCGACTGCGAAAAAGAGGAACCGATCTACGATCCGCAGGATGCCGCCTTTGGCGATTCGATATTCCCGCTCGTGATGAAGGCCGGTTCGACGACGACGTTCACCGATCTTCATCTGTATATGAACTGGGGAAAATACCAGCTCAAGCAGCTTTCTTCGATACAGTTTTATGTAGGGTATTATCATCTTTCGACAGGAGTAAGCGAGTCTAACTGCATCAGCTTTTACGGCGTGTTCGGAAAAGACGGATTCCTGCTTCCTGATTTCCGCGGTCACAGCGGTATCAGATGGAGCATAGACCCCCAGTTTACGTCAGTCGGAACACCTAAGGCAACGTCATATTATAACAACAGCGGTAAACTTGTTATGAGCGAGTACACGGGGGCAAAGATCAACAGTTCGGGCCCTGTTTACGCGGACGTCGAGTATTCGTATATTTCGGACTGCGGCTCGTTTAAATACACGCTGCGTCACTCTGAATTCCCGCAGACGGATGAGAACAGGACTTATTATACGCTCGATCTGACGTTCCTTAAAGATCTCACGCTGAATGACGTAAAGACACAGCTTACTTTGCTTGAGCAGGACAGCCGCGGCCAGCAATTCAGCGAACTGAGTTACAGAGGCGTCAGCGGTCAGAGGGAACACGTCGATCTCGACGTTAGTAATAAGCGAGACGTTAAATTATATTATCTTAATCAGGACAGCGGATGGTATGCTTATTACCACAGCAACAAGCCTGTTCCTACGAAGCCTATCCAGACGGAAGACGATCCGATGAACTATGCCGTGATAATAAAGAGCGCGGATATTGTCATCGGCGGGAAGCAGTGGAAGGGCAATTTCGTCCTGCGCGACAGTTTCGAGGGCGGCAATAACTATTCCGCGCTTTCTATTGACCTCGGGAAAACCACATTCAAAAAGGGAGATAAGATCTGTCTCGAATTCCTGATGCTGCCGTGGGCGAACCGCGATCTGACGAAAGACGATAATATCCTTATGGTCTATGAAGATTCTGTTGAAAAGCCTCTTACGGTGAAATCCGTAAAAACCGGTTCGGTCGTAGAAGAGCCTTATCTGGCAAGAGTTTACGCTTCGGGCGAAAAGGCTGAATTCACCGTTACCGGCGGGCNNCGGCGGCCGTAACCGCAACGTCGTCAGGGTAGACGGTTTTATGACGTTCGGCAGGCCTTTGATCGAAGTGCAAAAGCCCGACGGAACGTGGGAAAAACACGAAACCGCCGTAAAAGAATACGACGGTTACGGGATCTTCTATAACAGGGACGGTTCGTACGGATACGCATTCGTGTATGAATCGGACGATCCCTCTGCTGAAGTAACGTTCAGGGTGACGGTGGGATCCTGATCACTTTTTCTTCTTCTTAGAGATCAAGATTATTGCGACAACGATAGCGATGACGGCTGCTCCGGCGATTATACCGATTATAACGCCGGGGTTTACGCCTTTATTGCCGGTGTTGCCGTTTATTGGTGCATCGGTGGGCTGGGCCGTGGGAACTGTCTCTTCGGTTGGGACCGACGTTATGACAGGCGTTGCCTCTGCGGTAGGAGCTTGTGTCGGTACTTCGGTGGGCTCGGGAGTAGGTGCTTTTGTGGGCATCACTTCGTCTCCCTGTGCCAGCCAGCTTTCACCGAAAGTTTTGGCCTCGCCTTCATTTGAGAAGAAAGCGATGTAGTATACTTCGAAATCGCATTCTCCGTTGCATTCTCCGTACGGGTCCAGACGCGTGTCGAGCATCATACCTTTCCATTTCTTGTTTCTGCCCAGATTCACGTTTATGAATTGACGCTCGTCGGTTGGCTTTAACTGGAACACAACGGCTTTAGGTTCATCAAATCCGGTGTTTTCGTCTGTCTGGAAATAGATCTGCCCGAGCGAGCCGGCATCGGCGTTGCTTGTTCTGATGCCGAGCTGCATATACTTGTACTTGTCCGCTTCGATGATATAAGTATCATCTTCCATTGCCAGCGTAGAGAACAGCATGACGACCCACGGATCGGCCGCATTTTCCATATGGATCACGTAGCACTTCTTCTCGGCGTCAAACTCGATCGATTCGATCGCATTTAGACTGAAGCTGAACAATCCGCCTTCAATATATTTATCTTCCTCGTCGAAGCGGAGCATTATCATGGGGATCTGTTCGCTTTCGGGATCGATCGTAGGAGTGGGTGATGGAAGTGTTCCGTCGGCGCTGTATGAGAATCCGACCTCGGTCCCGTCGGTTATGCTCATTTTAAAGATCTTTCCGTCTTCGATCTGGCAAAGGAAAGAATATTTGTGTGTTCCTTCGAGTCCGTTACCGTCGACCATGATCCTGAAGCGTGATGCGTAATCGCAGCCAAAGGATTTCGCGGCGTCGATAACGTCCTGCCTTGTTTCATATTTGTAATCCGCGCTCATCACAGGTTCTCCGTCGTCAACGCTATATCCGAACGCGACTATATCTTGCGAGCATCCGACCCATCCTGCGACACCGAAATTTTCCGCCGGTCCGGCAATGGTAAAATCGTGGTCAAGCAAATATTCGAGCGGGAAACCGTCTTTGCCCAATACCTCGCCGTTTATCTGGCTGCTGTCCCAGAGGACGACAACAGATTCGCCTTCGTCTGTCAGATCGTCTTTTTCCAGGACCTCTGCGTTCGCGATCATTCCGAACATTGACAATGCGATCGCTAAAACGATCATTATCGATAACGCTTTTTTCATCTTTTTCTTCCTCCTGATTGCATTATCTCTAAAGTGTGAGATTTCAATCGAAATTATATGATTTTATTCGTCAGATGTCAACTTTTCTCAACTTTCATATACGACCCGTATTTCTTCTTTTTGCGATCTGTCAGTGACGCGGTTTCCGCAGCGGACCGGGACAATGAGCTTAATGCCTCCGCTGTTCAAGTCGGTTCAGCGTCAGGTATTGCTCGTTTTTGGCTCTACTCCCAAAATCGTAAAA
>DBVV01000104.1:0-12221 GCA_002308795.1 Mageeibacillus sp. UBA1255
TTTTACGATTTTGGGAGTAGAGCCTTGACACCCGGCAGCCGCTGATGATAAAATCCGGAAGAGGCAGGAGGTATTATCGCATGGCAATAAACAGAGAAACGGTATTGTCCGAAGCGGGGATCGGCGACGATATGCTTATCACCGAAGATATCGTGGCATCAACGAACCTTCTTGCGCTCAGTCTCGGTGCCGCCGGGGCGAAGAACGGTACGGCAGTGATGGCAGGTGCGCAGACCGCCGGCCGGGGCCGGAAAGGCAGGAGCTTCTGGTCGCCTGAAAGCAGCGGGATGTATCTCAGCATCGTCGTAAGGCCGGAAAACGCTTCCGGAACGCTGAACCGCTTTAAAGACGTTTCAAATCTTTCTTCTTTTCTGACTGCGTCGGCAGGCGTGTGTACGGCCGGAGCGATCGACGAACTGTTTAATTCCGGTGCGAAACTCAAGTGGGTAAACGACGTCATCATCGGCGGAAGAAAGGCCGGCGGGATACTTGTCGAAGGCGTATTTGAAGGCGGGAGTTTTTCGCACGCGGCAGTTGGCATAGGCGTCAATATTTATTGCCCCGCTTCAGGATTCCCCGGCGATATCCGCAAAAAAGCAGGAGCTGTCTTTCCCGATAAAAGCGCCGCTCCGGGCTTCGCTCCGTACGCGTCCGAACGTCTCGCAGGCAGGATAATCAAGAAATTTTCATTGATATCCGGACATTATTTTTCAGAGCCGGACGATGCCGTAAAGTCGGTTTACGATGATTATTATAAGCGAATAGAATGGATGATCGGGACGGAAATAATTGTCAACGACCTTTCGGGAACCGGTCTTTACGGCGCACGTGTGAACGGGCTTGACCGCGACTTCGGCCTGATCGTAAGCCTCGAGAGCGGAAAGACTCTGGTGCTGAAGACCGGAGAAGTATCAATACGGCCCAAAGACATTCTTACGGATAAATAACAGTTTTACAATTCGCTGTCGCTTACGCCCGGTTCCGCGCGCAGTACGTCCCTTTCTTTCAACTGCCTGAGGGCCTTTAAAAACCGCGAGCATTTTCCGCCGCGCTTTGCCAGAAAAGGCACCTCCAGTGAAGCGGCCAGCGACCTTGCCCGCTCCTCTTCCCCTTCCGGAAATTCTATTTCAAGTTCATAGTCCGTTTTTCCCAGATAGAACGTGCGATCGACTTCCGCCTTCATTCCGTCGATTTCAAACGACGTTCTGACAGTCGTTAACGACCCGAGCAATTCCACCTTTTTCTTTTCGAAGCGGATAAAGCGCGGCAATCCCACAACTTCGAAATACGATTCACTGCTGTCCGTACTTGCCCCTTTATCGTGGCGCTTGACCTGGCCCTGAAGCTCACTTCCGCACTGTCTTACGCGCAGCGTAATCCCCGAATCGTGCAGCGAAAGGTCCGGAGTGTCATAGTAATAATTTACGATAAGCCGCTCCCGGCCGCTAAAGGTGCATAGGCGTGAAAGCGCATAGAGGCATTTTTCGTATCCATCTCTGTCGATCATAAATTTAAGTTCGTGTTCATCCATTCGGGATCGCTCCTCTGACGACGGTATTGATAAGCGCATAAAGGTCCGGATCGTTTTGAATTAAAAGAGCCCGGGCTTACTTTTATAAGTCCGGGCTTTAAGTGCGAGTAATCGGACTTGAACCGATACGGTCTCCCATGCGCCCCTTAAACGCACGTGTCTGCCAATTCCACCATACTCGCAGATCACTGAGAGCGCCGGCTAAACCTAACGCAGTCAGCGATGGTGATTATACTCGCCCGCAAAGGCGTTGTCAATTACTTTTTTTATTTTTTTACAGCTTCTTTTTTCTTTTTTGCGGCAATTATCGCAATTACGACGCACGCGACCACAACGACGCCGGCAACTATCCCGGTGATCAGTCCGACGTTGGGGCCTTTTGTCTTGTCGCTGCCATCCTTATCTTCGCTGTTTTCTGCAGTTTTAGTTTCCGGAGGTACGTCCGTAGGCGCATCTGTTGCCGCCTCCTGAGTAGGCACCGGAGTTGGAACGTCCGTCGGAGCCGCGGTCGGTTTCGGTGTAGCGGTAGGTTTTTCGGTATAATCCGGATCGGCTTCGCACTTCAGCAGCTGGATGGCAGGAGCCTCCTGCGTATCACCGTTCGTTGCCGCTCCGTTGTTTGAAAAATCGATCTCCACATCTTCATTCACAGGTGCGGAACCAAGTACAAAGTGGACCGGATCTGCATCTTCGTCGCGTTCGACGGATTCAAGAACGATCGAATAGTATCCGGGGACGATCGCTTTCCCGAGTTCGATTATTTTTTCCGCGTTCCCGATAAATTCAACTTCAGCGCTGTATACCTCGTTATCGTTCTCGTCAAGGACAGTGAACAATATCGGACAGGGATTGGATGAGCAGTATGCGTATATCCACACGCGGTCGAACCAGAACGGTGATTCAAACGATGCCGTCAATGACAGTCCTTCATGGTACGGATGGAACCACCACCCTGTCGAGATCTTGCCGTTCTTATCGTAAAAGTAGAACCGCATATTTGTATCGCTTGCGATCTCTTCCTTGATCGAATGCGTTCCCGTATCTTTTCCCAGTGCCGTTCCGGCCTCGCTATTCGCGAAAGCATCCGCGGCTTCCTCATTCTTAAAGAAAGCAAACGCGGCGATCATTCCGACCGTATTCACGTCAGCAGAGCCGAACACGTCGAAGCGCAGATATCCGATGATGCCGCAGCCGGTATAATCGATCTTGATCCATTGCCACTCTTCCGTATCACCCCACGTGAAATCCTTCACTTTGCTCCCGGTAGCTCCCTGGCCAGGCTCGTTGTAAAATACCTGCCCCTCCGTTCCGGCGCCGGTGCGCTGGACCTTGAACGCAAGGATCGGATATTCGGCCGTATCTGCAGGAGTCGCGAAGCGGATATTGATCATCGGGTCGAAACCGTCCTTGAAGCCGAATTTAACGACGTCACACTCGTTCATGGTCAATACATTGTTCCCTGCGGTGATCTCGCCGCCCTGGACAACGCCGTCTTTAACGTAAACGATCGGTCCGTTTTCGGAAGAAACATCTGCCTGCTCCGCAAAACCGGCGGTACTGAAAAGTGCCGTCAACATCATTATGATCAGTACAAAAGCCAACTTTCTTTTCATAATCATTTTACCCTCCTGTTCTTCATCTTGTCTCTAATGAAATAAGCAATAAGCGCGATCCAGACCACGCCCAGCACGGTTAGAAGTGCTATCGAACCTCCCGGCATCGGACCGAGTTCCTGCTTCTGAGAGGCCTCGCCCTCATCCGTCCTTACCTCGATCTCATCCAGACCGTACAGCTTCGTCACACGCCCGTACAAAGCATCGATATAAGCGTCATTGACCTCCTCGCGTCTGTTGTTCGACTTAACGACCTCCTCGATAAGTTGTCCGGCAGCGTTTCTGAGATCGGCGCTGTGGTTGAATACAGGCGTCACGAACGTGTTAGCCTGGTTCGAAAGCAAAAGTTTCGCAGCATCTATTTTAACGTGGTAATAATCGTCATTGTCCTCGCCCGCGCGGGAAAGATAATCGATATATTCAGCATTTTTCTGTGCCTTAAGCGTTACGGGAACGTACCCTTCCGTCCTGGAGTAGGCGATCTGTACCTTGTCCGTTAGCAGGAACTGAGCAAAAAGCCACGATGCCAGTACTTCTTCCGGATCGTCTTTATTAAAGAGGCACATCGAAGGTCCCTGAGATATCATCTTCGGTTCGTTCACGTTGAACTGCGGCACCGGGAGCGTCAACGTCTCGAATTCTACCAGTTTATCGTCTGATATTTCTTTAAGCGGCGAATGGCTGCCCATCCACGTGGCACCGGCGGTAGAGTCAACGGCGAAGATGCATTCTCCGGCGTTGAAGTAGTTTCCGGGATAACTGACGATCTTGAACGTCTGAAACGCCTTGCTCTTCGCGTGAGGAGATATGTCCAGAAGAAGCTTTCTGGTCGTATCGTTAAAGATCAGCACCTCTCCGTTATCCTTCGAATAACCGGCGTCAAGCTGCTTCAGCATCTGGATCATCATATTGTCCGTAGATTTGTAAATAAACGGTATCATCACGTTTTTACCGGAAACGGCGTACGTTCCGTCCGGGTTCTTTTCGAGCGCCTTTTCAGACACTTCCCATACGAAATCCCACGTCACTATTTCCGGGACCGTATAACCGAGCTTCTCGACGAACGTTTTATTAACGTACAGAGCTTCGGTGGATCGCATATAAGGAAGGCAGTAATAATGGCTGCCAAGTTTTCCCTCTTCGATAAACTGAGGCACGAGTTCGTCGAAAGACGGGCCGTCGAATTTAAGCTTGCTGCCACCGAGGCCGTAATAAGGATCGGTCATCAGCTCATCGATCGGGGCAACGGTATTGTCACCCGCCAGATATGCCGCTACGTTGTCCGGATAGCAGATGCACACGTTCGGCGTGGTGTGTGTGGGAATATTCGTGATGACGTCTCTGTATATCATATTATAATCGGTATACAGCTTCATATTGACCTTGATATTGGGGTAGAGCGCCTCAAAATCCCTGATCGCCGTCTGATATATTTTCGTCTGCGCCACGTTCGTATCGTTTTTAGCCCAGAACGTTATCTCGTACTCTCCGGTCAGTTCATAATCGGGGTCAATGACCGTCTCGCCTTCGCTGTTTACGGAGTGGCCGGGGACAATAAACCCGGTCGATGCTTTTCCTCTGTGGCATGAAGCAAACAACGCCGTGATCGCGCACACGCAAACGATGACGGCAGCGACCCTTAAATACAGTTTTCTTCCGGAAAGGTTTCTAAGGTCTGTCATCCTTTGAGACCTCCTCTCGAAACGCCTGCCATAATCTTTTTGCGGAAGACCAGGAACAGTATGATCAGCGGAACGGATACAACGACCACCGCAGCCATCATTTCAGGTATGTTCTCTCGCCCGAACCCGTTCTGCCGGATCTCCTGGATACCGTTCGAAACCAGGTAATACTCCTGCTTATCGGTTATGAGGCGAGGCCAGACGTAAGAATTCCAGCACTCTATCACTTTCAGTATCGCGACGGTAACGATCGTAGGTTTTGCGATCGGTACGACGACTTTGAGCAGGTATTTGAGGTCTGACGTCCCGTCCACCTTCGCCGCCTTATAAAGTTCATCCGGTATCTGCTCGAAATTCTCCTTCAGCAGGTAGATGTAGAAAACAGACGCCACAGAAGGAAGGATAAGGCCGGGGAACGAGTTCCTGAGCCCCAGGTTCGTGACGGTAACGAAGTTCGTGATTATGACCAGTTCGTTCGGTATCATCATCAGCGAAAGGAACAGCGTAAACAGTATGTTTTTACCCTTGAATTCAAGTCTTGAAAACGCGTATGCAGCAAGGATCGAGATCACGAGCATCACCGCGGTGGTCACAACGGTGAATATGAACGTGTTCAGGAAATACCTTGCCAGCGGAACGGCGTTGAATGAATCTACGTAGTTTTTCAGCGTGGGTGACAACGCATACAGTTTCGGCGTTACTTCCGAACTGTATTCGCTGTAGCTTTTTATTGACGTCAATATCATCCAGTAGAACGGGAACAGCACCATTACCGCCCACAATCCCAGAAGAATGTATTTTATGACGCTGCCTGCCGTATTTTTCCTGGCGGTCTTTTTAGCTTCCGCCCTGTTCAGTGTGTTCTGTTCATCCATGGCGGCACCTCCTTAAAAGACAACTTTCTTGCGGCGTATGATCAGGTTTATGACCGTGATCGTCAGCACGATCGCGAACAGGATGAGCGCGGCCGCGCTGGCGTAGGAAGGATATCCTCCTCCGCTGCCGTAGAGTTTGTCGTAAACGTAGCCAACGATCGTATTCATTCCCTCTGCGTTGAGGTCAACTCCGAACAGTGCCACCGCGTCGCTGTATGCTTTGAACGCTCCGATGAAGCCCGTTATGATCAGATAGAAAAGCGTGGGAGATATCATCGGCAGGGTGATCTTGAAGAATATCTTCGCGTTTGACGCCCCGTCAACTTTCGCGGCTTTATAATAGTTCGGATTGACCGATGCCAGAGCGCTGGTCAATATCAGTATCTTGAACGGCATTACGATCCAGATCGTGTAGAAGCACAGCACGAACATTTTAGCCCAGTACGGTCCTTTGATGAAGTTTATCCCCTCTCCCCCGAAAAACCGTATCACCGCGCTGACGAGCCCCGCGCTGTGTTCTGTGTCGTTGAACAGTATCATAAATACCATACCTACCGCCAGAGTATTCGTGACGTACGGCAGGAAGTATATCGTCTGGAACAGTTCCTGAAGTTTCTTTATCGAGCTGAGCCCGTACGCTATGAGCAGCGAAAGGCCGGTGGATATCGGAACGGTTATAATTACCATCAGGAACGTGTTTTTAAGTGCCTGCAGGAACATCGGGTCGCGGAGGACTTTACCGAAATTGTAAAGGCCGGTGCCGAGGCTCTGCTGTGAAGTGAAGCTGTATCCTTCTTCCAGCGAGTAGACGACAACGTCTACAAGCGGGTAGATCATGAATACGGCCAGGAATATTATCGCCGGCAGGAGATACAGCCAGGCTTTGAATCCGCTTTTTTTCATACGCTCATCCTCCCGGTCAGTTGCCAGTATTGAAATAGATGCGCTCTTCGGTAGCGGCGTCAAAAAGGTATACTTTATACGGCTTCAGTTTGAAGCGGACTGTCTCGGCTGACGTATCTATCCGGTTCTCAGCGCTTACGATCGATCTGATCACGGGATTTTCCGCCGCTTCGTGTTCGGATACTACCGTTATATCTCTTCCCATTACTTCGATGCGCGAAAGATTTGACTCGAACGGACCGTTCTCATCCGGAATGAATCCTTCAGGTCTTATACCAACGAACACGTCTCCGTCGCGGGCACCCTCCGTATTGAGCACGGCCTTACCGGAGATGAATAACTGTCCGCCTGAAACGGTTCCCTTGAAGACGTTTATTGCCGGCGTGCCGAGGAATTTGGCGACAAATAAATTTTCGGGCTGGTCGTAAACGTTCTGTGGGGCTCCTATCTGCTGTACGCGGCCGGATTTCATCACGATGATAAGGTCGGAGATGCTCATTGCCTCCTCCTGGTCGTGCGTGACGAATATCGTTGTCACCCCGGTCTCCTTCTGGATCTTCCTGATCTCTTCCCTCGTCTGCAGTCTCAGGCGGGCGTCAAGGTTTGAGAGCGGCTCGTCAAGAAGCAGCACACGCGGTGTTTTTACGAGCGCGCGGGCAATAGCTACACGCTGCTGCTGTCCTCCTGACATTTCGCTCGGTTTGCGCTCCATCAGTTCGGTTATCTGTACAAGCGACGCCGCCTTCTCCGCCCTCTCGTTCATCTGCTCTTTCGTCAGCTTTTCGCTGCCCTTCAGGTTCGTGAGCGGGAATATTATATTCTGTCTGACGGTCATATGCGGGTAGAGAGCGTAATTCTGGAAAACCATTCCCACTCCCCTTCTCTCGGGCGGATAATCGGTAACGTCCTCTTCGCCGAAGAAAACTCTGCCTTGCGTCGGGGTCTCGAGACCGCATATCAGGTTAAGCGCGGTGCTTTTACCGCATCCGGAAGGGCCAAGCAGTCCCACCAGTTTACCGTCCGGTATCTCAAAATCGAAATCATCTACAGCGACGACTTCCGACTTGTTCTTTTTGTTCCTGTTGGGGAACCTTTTTGTAAGATGATCCAATACTACTTTCATTTAATTTCCTCCCGCTGTCTTACTTGATCATGCATTTATAACTTAATCCGGCCTGTTGTGCCCGCCGAAATCATCGGGGTCGTACCCTGCCTCCAACACTAAAGAACGCTTTACAAAATAATGTCTCGCGAGCGACTTTGAAAGGCCGTCGAGCCCGGGGTACAGTATCCTTTCGTTTATGTTGAGCTGGTCCAGAAGATCCCGCACGTCCCAGCGGATCTCTTTTTTGATAATATATTTAACAGTATTTGCCGTTCTGTCTGCCAGGAACGCTTCTATATCTTTCATTCCGTTCGGAATGATCGAGAAAAATGAATACTGGTTGATTATCCTCTGATCGACCGACGGAGGCTCGATGCACACGAATGCATTGCCGCCCATATCCGTGTCATACGAAGGGAGATTGTCCACTAGCTCACTCAGCGAATCAACGGAGAACACGAAAGCGTGGTTCTTTTTAAGCACTTCGAGGTACCTGTCGGGCAGATTTCTGTTTACGTCGCTTATATCTATCCTCCACACGACGCTGTCTCTTTTATCCATCTTGTCGAAATTGTTTTCGTTGCTTGCGAAATGGAGCGCGGTCAGCGGCGATCTGGTCCAGTCCATAAGTCTCGTAGGCAGGCCGTGATGTTGTCCGATTATCATCTGGCGCCAGACGGAATTGTTAAGCTCGGGATCCTCTATGCTTGCGTATTTCGTAAAAGCACGAAGCACGGCCGGTTCAAGTTCGCCGTAAAGGTGCTTGCAGTTCATCCGGAGGCTCGTGGTGAGTTTGTATCCGGCATCCGGCAATCCTCTGTAAAAGTACGTAGAGCGCATCCTGTGTATCTCATCGTTGAACTTTTGATCCTCGATGAGCTCCATCACCTTTTTAATGCTGTCGATCTCGACTGTTTTTATCATTTTATGCCTTCTCCTGCTTTCCTTTGCGCTTTTTGTTCACGATGACGACTGCCGCGGCTNNGCCGCAGCGGCTGCTGCTCCGGCGGCAATGACCACCGGGACGACGTTGTTTTTATTGCCGGTGCTGTTCCTGTCCGCCTCGCGTTCGGGCGTTTTTCCGACCGCCAGCTGGTACTTGTATCTGCCTTCGGGGGCAACGTCTCCGTTCACGTAGAAGTCAAGTATGTCGCCGTCTACCTGCATATTGTCCGACCATTTGAAGTTCACGACGAAGCTTTCTCCTGACGGTATGCCCAGTACGGAGCGCGGTACGGAAAGCTGTATCCTGTTCCCTGAAGCGGTGAATCTTGCCTCTCCCGCCTTTTCCCAGTTCCAGCCTCCGGTGGAACGCTCGACGGCGAAATGGCTGCCGTCCGCGGACACTTCTCTGCCTGCGATATACTGGAAGCTCTCCCAGTTTTTATCATTTTCCGGAGCTTTTCCTCCTACTGATTCCACCTCGATAAGCAGCCTCATCCACGCGGGATCGGTATACGGCGTAAGCTCACCGGAAGTCTCTGCCATGAAATAGATATTATCATCGTCGTACGATGCCTTGCACAGCGCTATATCGTTTCGTCCGGTAGTATTGGTGTAAACGAAATTCTTGCCCGTTTCGTTATTAACATAACCTTTCGCATCACGGTCTTTTACGTCGCCCGGATACGTCTCGTATACGCTGCTTACCTGCTCCCATCCTGCTCCGGTATCGATATCTATCGTGACCGGATCACCCGCGACGTGCGCAGGCTCGGTGCCCTTATAACGGCGGATGAAATTGACCAGCTGATAATAGTAATGATCCTTCAGATCGCCCCTTGAAGGCTCGATATCGCGGCTGTATTCGTCGCTGAAATTGTCCGGGAACGCGTTCTCAACGCCCCAGAAATCTTTAAATCTTCCCGCGACCCATTCGTTCCAGCCTGTCACCCAGATAAACTCGGGATCTACGGACAGCGCGTATTCCCACTGCGCGTTAAAATACGCACCGTACAGTTTTGCGTTTTCGCGACTGTCAACGGCTCCTTTTACCGGATCGTAGTGCCTGCCGAACACCTGGAATTTCGGGTTGTTCATGGCGGTAAGGTGTGTTTCGGCGCACCAGTTATGTGCTATCGCTACGGCGACCTGCTCCGGACTGCCGTCAGGATTGCGGTTTATGAGCTGAGGGTATACGGAGATCCAGTTCCAGAGCTGATAGCTGTCCGTGACCTCTTTTTGTATCGCGCCCATGACAACAGGCGTTCCGTCCTCGGACTGCACCTGGATATGATCTTCCGACTGCGCGTGATTGATCACACGGAAATTAAAGAACTCGGAAATTTCCTTGTCCAGCGGATTTTTCACAACGTTTAACCTTCCCGGATAACCCACGATCAGCGGCTTCCCTTTCCAGTAAAACCAAAGGTCCTGGTAAAGCCCCGCGCCGTAGAGTCTCGTGTATATCTCTCTTAACTGCACGGCGACGTCGTTATACTCGAACATCGGCAGCATAAAAGAAATTTTGGGAGTGTTTACACCGTCTGCGCGCGCCTTCGACCACACTTTGCAAAGGGTGAGGGCGTCGTCAATAAACGTGGCAGTCCCGTTCGTGTTGTCAAAGAAAACCGCATCCACGCCTGCGTCTGCGAGCAGTTCCGCCTGTTTTCTCAGCACCCACTCATCGTTCGAACGGTAATATCCCCAAATCGGTTCGTTCCAGAAGTACGCTCCGGCACTTCCCCAGTAGGGGCTATTGATATCGTTCTGGATCTCCGGATGTTCTTTCAGTATATGAGTAATATTCCGCGTACCCATCGAGGCGTTACTCGTGTGCCACGTGTGGAAAAACAGTCCGACGGTCTTGTTCTCGCGCCTCGTATCGGTATAGCTGTTCTCAACTTTTCTGCCGAGCCCGTCCGTTACGACCCAGGTTGCGGATGATGTGATCAGCTTCGGTTCATTTTCCGAGACAGGCGTCAATTCCACGCCGTTTCCGCCAGATTTGAGGCTTATGACGGCGCTGCGGTCAATAACAGGCGAGGCGTTGTAGTATAGCCTTGTCTTCCCCTTAAGGCTCTCAGGGGCGCTCGTAAGGCCTATATAAGTGTTCCCTTTTTCTCCTGTCATGAGAAGCAGGTATTCGCCTCCGCCAGAACCGGGAGCGGCGCCGGAAAGGTCAAATTCAAGAGTGGTTCCGGATTTATATTCGTCAAACGTTTTTTCTGCGACCGGTGCTGCTTTTATCGATTCACCGTAGCTGCCGCTCCAGGCGAAAAGCCTGACCGTCACTTTACTTTTTGTTGCCGCAGATGCTTTTGCAATGTAGATGTTCACGGAGCTGAAAGCACCGGAAGCACGGAACTGGACCGCGATGTCATTGTCCGTAAGCTTGAGCTGCTGATAAGATTCTTTTTGAACGCCTGTGTCATAGAGAGCGGTCTCTCCGGAAGCTGCCATAGATATTGTCCCTCCGAACAGCAAGAGCCCTGAGCACATAAACGTGCACAAGGCTATGCATATAATTGAGCGAATAGTCTTTAATAAAACGGTTCCTGCGCTTTTTGAGCGGCCTGCGTTATGCCTTTTTATAATCATCGATTCCTAAATCCTCCCGGTTTAGATCATACTCCCGGATCCGAAAGCGGTCCGTACAGGTTTTTAGGTGTAACGGCGTATTTGATCTCGAACCATACTGCGCGATCGTACCATATTTCGTCGTCAACGTACGATATCTGGTCTTCTCGTTCTACGTCTGTGTCGTGCCATACGCCGCCGTTGTGCATATCTTCTGTCGAGGCGTACAGAGCGAGCAATACGTATTCGCCTGCCGGCAATCCGTCTGTTTTCAGCGCAACGAGCACTCCGTCCTGCCAGTTTTCAAAGTGGCCCGTCAGAACCGGTTCGTGGTCATAGACAGTTGTTTCATAGTCTTTATCCCATTCGTACAGCTCATAATCGACCGAATGGCCGCTCGTGGCAGTCCAGGTCGGAGAATGGAATCCGAGTTCGACGAACTCTGCCGTAGCGTAGAACTGTACGGCGATCCTGTGCCCCGTTCCGCAAAACGCACCCGTTCCCTGCCGTCCGAAGAATGAATATCTCTTCGGGTTTTCTTTTACGATTCCGCCTGAATAATCCGGTTTTTCTGTCGGTTCGGGAGTGGGCGTCGGATCCGGCGTAGGTGTCGGTTCAGCTGTCGGTGCCGGTTTTTCCGTAGGAGCGGATGTCACAACTGCAGTAGCGTTTTCTGTTGCCGGAACGTCTGTCGCATCGTTGCCTTTATCAGGCCCAACGCTGCAGCCCGTAAGCATTCCAGCTAAAAGCACAAACGCCAGAAAAACACTAAAAACAACTAAAAACTTCCTGTCTTTTTTCATAACTATTCTCCTCTATGATCTACACCAACAATTTGCCATTTGCAATTTGCCATTCTCCATTCTCCATTATTATATGCCAACTATCAATTCTCCATTCTCCATTATTAATTTGCAATTTGCCATTTGCCATTATCAATTATACTTTAGCTTCTTTGACTACCTTGTTTTTCGCCAGCGAAGCCGAGTGAAT
>DBVV01000104.1:12415-23003 GCA_002308795.1 Mageeibacillus sp. UBA1255
CACTCGGTTCGCCCATTTGCCATTATCCATTCTCCCTCGCCCACGGCACCATGCCTTTTTCGATAGCGTCGTCTACCATTTCAACGACCCTCTCCCACTGGTCAGGCATCCCCTTTTTCACCGGAGCAATTCGTTTGAGCAGATCATCACGCGTCACCTTCGCCAGATGCCATGTATGACCGTCCGTATGGTAATTCAGCAAAAACGGCTGCAGTCGGTCAAGCGCAGCGGCAAACCATCCCTCGTTCGTTGACGGGTCGTCAAACTCTTCCCACAGTTCCCGGAATTCACTGCCCTGCTCCTCGGGAAGAAGCGCAAAAAGCTTGTCCGCGGCGATCCTCTCACGCTCCGCCTTGTCCTTATTTCCTTCCGCATCATAGCAGAACGTATCTCCGGCATAAACTTCCACCAGATCATGGACCAGGCACATTTTTATAACGGTAAGCAGATCGGTCCCCTCGGGAGCATACTCTTTAAGCACGCATGCAAACATAGCCATATGCCACGAATGCGACGCGTCATCCTCCTGGCGGCTGCGGTCGATCACGATGTTCCGTCTGTAAACAGTTTTCATGCGGTCGATTTCTTTAAGGAAGTTCAGCTGTTCTGAAAATCTGTCCATTTAATATCCTCCGCTCTTCTGCCGTGTGGAACGGCTCCTTATCCACACTTTTATCTGTTGCTATTTTCGCATATTATTCACTGAAAATCAACAGGAGAGACTAATTCATCATCTGTCACGGTTGCTGTTTTTTTGCGTTTTTTTATTATTTTTGCGGCAATACAAAGTGCGCAGAATATCAGAGCGGATGCGGACAACACGATCCCGGCTGTCTGCCCTCTTGCCCTGTAGATAAGTTCAACCGTTTTGGCTCCGGCCGGTACGACCGCTGTGAGCAGTCCGTCGGCAAGAGAAGCGGTCTCCACGCGCTTTCCGTCTGCCTTAACGACCCATCCCTGATCATAAGCGACCTGGATAAGCATTGTCCCGCCCTCACCGGTACTGCCTTCAGGGAGTCTCCCCTTTATGCGGCCAGTTCCGAACCCGGTAATATCGAGCGCCCTTGCCTTGACCGCGTCCATATGTACCTTTAATGCTTCCGTATCGAGCACATAAAACATAAAACCGTTCGTATTGACGCTGCGAGCGATCTCGATCGTAAACGATATTTTTTCGCCCGGTCCCGCCGAGCCGAGCCGCTGTATACAGTTGGTCTCGCCTCTGAAAAGTTTTATTGGATCGGATAGTTCGGCGCCGTCACGCACGAACAGTTTCGGGTTCCCTTCCGAACCGTACCCCGGAAAATACGCGTAAAGCACGCCTCCTTCCGGGAGTTCGACAAGGAAATCGATCAACCCGCCGCTGCCTGCGTAAAAGCCCTTTTCATCCGGTCTTTCGGACACGTTCTGCGACAATGACACGGTCACGTTGTTCCTGTCCAGCTGCTTGAATACGTTGCGGTCGATCCCCGAGCACAGCTTTATAAGCTCATTCTGATTGCTGAAATAATTGCCCTTCAGCGTAAGTTCCGACGGGTCTCCGCTCATTATGAACGGACCCGGAACGGCGTATTCATTTCTGTAAATATCCACGTCGAACGCTCCGGATACGCTGCCGATCTTAAGGTATTCCGCAGGCGGAACTGTAGAGCCCGTTTCGATGAGCTCATCTTCGTCCCATAAATAAATATTGCGGCCGTTCAGGAAATAGTTCATGCCGAAAAGGCTGTCGGTAACAGCTGTGGCGCCGAAATCGAGATTCCACAGATACGCACACGAATAGCCGAACTTATCCAGGAATGTATTGACGCTGCGGTTGAATGCCGAACTGTAATGCGCCATTGACCGGTAGCCCAGACCGATCGCTTCGTTGTAGCTTCGGGAGAAGTTCCTGCTGATGCCTGAAAAACCGGTAAGCCCCTGTTCTTTCATATCTTTTCTGATCGCGGTCAATACCTCCCCGATTTCTTTTCTGTAATCGACGTATGCGCTTGCGTCCTCATAATGGTGTGCGCGGTCAAGTCCTTTCAGAAGGGGCTCCCAGTGGTATTTTTCTTCGTTTACAGACGGTGCGATCAGTATCAGCGACAATGCTCCGGCAGCGAATATTTTTGCGAATGCCGCGGCTTTTTTGAACTTCAGCTCCGTTGTTTTTCTTTTTGCTTTAATGACAAGTGAGCAGCAGATAAATATGGCGGAATAGATCAGTACGAGAGTAAGCTGCCTGCGGACGTGCGACGGATCCGGTGCATCATGCTTCATTTTTACAGCCGCCGTTCCGAGCGCGAAAAGCAAAGCGATAACACCGGCGATATTGCCCGGGCTCTGCCTGGACATTGACAACACACCGCGAAAAGCCAGGAATACGGCGAAGAACGTCAATACGAACGTCCAGCGGTACGGGAACCAGTTCGGATGCTGGAAAATGTGCCATGCATTGTCCAGTTCGGAAAACATGGTAGAAAATAACAGAAATACCGTTATGACGCCGGCGGAAATGCGCGTTCTTGCCTTGATGCGTCTGTTCATGAAGAACAGCGGTACTCCTATCGCGACCGCCGCGCCGGAGTAGAAGAACGGTGCCGCTTTGTTCGTGATGCCGTCGTATTCGCCGATGAACAGCTTGCGGATGAATTCGGTGAATGAATAGTTCCAGTCGGACGGATAGCCGCTGTTGGTTCCGCCGATCTTACCCTCGAGAAGCGAAAAGAATGCGGGAAGCACGATGAAGGCGGATATTGCCGCAGCAAGCGCTGCGGAAAGAACGTACCTCACGATGCGGCTCATATAAAAACGTATGCGAGTACTGCGGTCAAGCACAGATTCCTCGTACGTCTTCCTGCGGTCGATCAGGTAGAAGACGAGATATATCACCGAAAATACGCCGCACATGAATGCCACGTAGTAATTTGCGATGAATATATATGCGAAGCTCGCGATAAGGCCTGCCATCCGCCCTTTTTCGACCACTTCTTCTGTGAAGTAGAGTATCAGGGGCAATACTATTACGCCGTCGAGCCACATCACGCACATCGAGTATACGCAGTTATACGAGCAGAGTGCGTAAAGCGTCGAGAACAGGAGCACGATACCGGCGCGGACAATGTTTCGTACGAAGCTCTGATCGTACCTGAACGCGGGCGCGGTCTTCACCGTACGCATGAGGAAACGGTGCAGGAACACCGCCATTGTCAGCCCGCAGAGGCCGATCTTCAGCACCGTCAGGAACAGTATCCCGGCGGGCAGATAGCGGTCAGGGCAGAAGACGGTCAACATTGACAGCGGGCTCGATGAGTAATATGCGAAAACGCCTGAATAATTCCCGCCCAGCACTTTTCCCCAGTTGAAGTAAATATCGCTAAGAGAACGGATGTGCTTGAGCCCCGCCAGAAACTCCACGTATTGACCGGACATATCCATGATCAGTACGGATTTTTCTCCGAACGGGTACATCCCGTATGAAGCGAATATCGACAGTGCCGTAAGCGCAGGAATGAAGAACGCCGCAGCAAACAAGAGCGCTTTTAGCGGTATCTCTCTCCTGTTCAGTATTCCGCGCTTCGTTTTAAGCTTCATTCAGCGCCTCCGTAAAGGTAAGCCAGGTCGTGTATGATCTCCGGGAACGCGCCCTGCGTCACTGTATTATCTGTTACGTGACCGGCTATTTTTTTGAGCTCCGGTATAGCGTTACCGACCGCAAAACTGTCGTCTGCCACACGGAACATAGAAATATCGCCGTCGCAGTCTCCGACGGTAATGAGCAGTTTCGCTCCGGTCAATTTTTTGATCTTTTTTACGCCGTATGCTTTATCGATCCCGGGCCGCGTCAATTCGAAGCAGTTTCTGGAGTTGGACAATATATTTGCTCTTCCCGCCAGTATGCGTACCGCTTCTTCCGGCACCCAGTCGTCTGACGGCTGAGCCTTGTAAACAACAAGTTTATATACCGGCGTTTTTATTTTTGCCCTTGCCGCGGCGAAGTCAGCCGGATCCGCCGTGTCGAATCCGATCCGCAGGTCTTCCGATACGATATCCGCTCGTCTCAGCGCCATCCCTGCGATCAGGTCTTCAAGGAGGACGTAATAATCGTCGTCCATCGGATTTTTCTCTAATATTTCGTCTTTTTCGAAGTCGTATATCATGCCGCTGTTCATGCACGCCGCCGGTGCGTTGGGCGTAAAAGGCAGATTTCCGCCGTTCAGCAGCCTTCCGTCGCGTCCTGAACACAGTGTGAATTTACCGCCGCGCTTCATAAAGTAGTCGATCGCGGGGACGTTCGCGGGGGCGATCCCGTGGCTGTACAGTGTTCCGTCAAAATCGGTGCAGATCAGTATTCCTGTAAAATCCGGCTCTTTTTTGAAATCGAAATTCATTTCGCTCATCATCCACGCCCCGCTGCTTTTGCAATGATACAGACCGGCCTAGCGCCCGGACTGCTTCTTAAAAAATATAGCCACCGCTTTTGTAACGATGGCTATGTGACTGGGATGGCAAGATTCGGACTTGCGAATGCCAGAGTCAAAGTCTGGTGCCTTACCGCTTGGCTACACCCCAACGGCTAGGCGGATTATATAATAATCTTGGCTGGGTGTCAAGGAGCGATACCCGGCAGCGTCTCGATAAACGCCTTCAGCGCCGCAGCGTCCCGCTTATGCGCATTGGCAGAAGGATGGCCGAGCGAAGACGCATCCATCTCCATCTTGAACGAATAGAGCTTTGCCGCCTCGCCTCCCAGCTCCGAAAGTGCCTGAAGAGTATGGCTGCTGTGATCCGCGCGCATAGAGTTATACACCCAGACAACAGGCACGTCATTGCCGTAAAACGATCTGATCTCACCGATCAGCGTCTTCACCGCATCGATATATTTAGCAGGATCTGAACTCATGGTTGCGTCGTTCGTACCCAGATTAACGATGACTGCATTCGGAACACGCACAGGCTCGTACGCCGTCTTAGCTGACCTGTAGCGGTCAAGCATCTTATAAACGTCTGGCATGGTTTCGTTGACGTAACCCTTGACCATGCCGATACCGGTAACGGAAACGATGCTGTGATCCGCGTTCATTGACCTCGACAGCAGGAATGGATAGCCCATCGTAGCGTCGGTGTTCGTGCCCGCATCTGCTTTAGCATTTGTCCCGTACCCGGACGTGATACTGTCGCCTACAAATTCAAAATAAAGTTGATTATCAGCGGGGCGTTCGAGGAGCGTCCCGTGCATTTTCACGGTTTTAAGCATCAGCAGGCATTGCCGGATCTCCGACTGGCGGAACACTTCGACGAGGTGGCTGCCTCTGGGAACGTCTTTCAGTATCTGCGTGTTTTTGCTTGCTTTTATTACGTCCGCCTGGCGCTCGCCGTCGAGGAACACGGTCAGGTAGCATTCTCCCGGAACGGTCGTTTCGAGATACACGTCTCCTTCAAACGCGGCCCGGAATGCAAAGCCGCTGCCCGACCAGTCGCACGTCACCCCTTTTTCTTTCACTTCGTGCCTGCCGTACACCTTGAAGCTGTTAATGTGCTCCGAAAGCGGATAAACGTTGTCAATGAACAGTTCTTCGGGGAGTTCGGTCGGTGCAGGAGTTGGAGTCGCGTCCGGAGTCTTTTCCGCCGCCTGAGTTGACGTCGTCAATACTTCCGCAGAGCGGTCAATGACAGTCCCGCTCCCGTCCGTCCTGTTACTGCACCCTGTCGCGAGCGACAGCAGCATTATCGCAGCAAGCGCCGCGCACGTAATTGTCCGGACAATGATTCCGGCCCGTTCGGATCGAGTAGTGTTTTTAGCCATGTTCATGCCCAACTCCCCTTAAAACTGTACTTGAATCTATTTAAATTATATATTATTTTCGCCTCGTCGTAAACCCGCCGTCTGCGCCGGTGTCAACGACGATCGTGTCTCCCATATCGAAATCGCCTGACAGCATTGCCCTCGCGATGACCGTCTCGACTTTTGCCTGCAGATACCTTTTGAGCGGCCGTGCGCCGTAAAGCGGATCATACCCCTCTTCGATAATCTTTTCAACAGCCTCAGGAGTGATCTCAAGATCGAGCGATTTCTCTTTCAGCCTGCTTCTAAGCGACGCTATCAGCAGCTGAATGATCCTGCCTATATCGTCTTTGGTAAGCGGCTTGTAATATACGATCTCGTCAAGCCTGTTAAGGAACTCCGGCCGGAACGTTCTCGAGAGCAGTGCGCTCACGCTGTTTCTGGCTTCCTCGGAGATCTCGCCGTCCGGGCCGATGCCTTCCAGCAGATAATCTGAGCCGAGGTTACTCGTCATGATTATAATCGTGTTTTTGAAATCTACCGTTCTGCCCTGCGAATCGGTGATCCGTCCGTCGTCAAGCACCTGCAGCAGTATATTGAAGACGTCCGGATGTGCCTTTTCGATCTCGTCGAACAGTACCACCGAGTACGGTTTACGCCTTACGGCCTCCGTAAGCTGGCCGCCCTCGTCGTAACCGACGTATCCCGGAGGCGCACCTACGAGCCTTGACACGCTGAACTTCTCCATATATTCGCTCATATCGATCCTGACGATATTGTGCTCGTCGTCGAACAGCGCCTCCGCGAGCGCTTTTGCGAGCTCCGTTTTACCGACGCCCGTAGGTCCTAAGAACATGAACGAACCGATAGGTCTGTTGGGATCCGAAATACCGGCTCTTGACCGCAGTATCGCCTCGCTGACCTTCTGCACCGCCTCGTCCTGACCGATCACACGCTTATGCAGTATTTCGTCCAGATGGAGCACTTTCTCTCGCTCGCCTTCCATCAGCTTCGCCACCGGTATACCCGTCCAGCGCGCCACGATACCCGCGATCTCATCGGCTGTCACAGTGTTGCGGACAAGCTTCACGTCTCCCGCTGACTGCTCGCTGCGTTTTTCCGCTTCTGCAAGCCGCGCGGTAAGTTCAGGGAGCTTACCGTATCTGAGCTTAGCCGCAAGCTCATATTCGTAATTACGGGAAGCATTTTCGATCTCGCCGTTCACAGCGTCGATCTCCTCTTTGATCTTTTTAACGCTGTCAATATCCTGCTTTTCAGCTTCCCAGTCCGCCTTCATCGCGTTGAATTTGTCCTTGGATTCGGCAAGTTCAGAACGCAGTGCCTCGAGCCGCTCCTGCGAAAGCTTGTCCGTTTCTTTCTTAAGCGCGGTCTCTTCGATCTCGAGCTGCATGATTTTTCTGCGCAGGTCGTCGAGTTCCTGAGGCATCGAATCGATTTCGGTACGGATCATCGCGCACGCTTCATCTACCAGGTCGATCGCTTTATCCGGCAGGAACCGGTCGGTTATGTACCTGTGGGAAAGCGTTGCGGCGGCGACAAGTGCTCCGTCATGTATTTTTACGCCGTGGAATATCTCGTATTTTTCTTTCAGGCCTCTCAGGATCGAGATCGTGTCTTCAACCGTGGGCTCGTCAACAAGTACCTGCTGGAACCTTCTCTCGAGCGCAGCGTCCTTCTCGATATACTTCCTGTATTCGTCGAGCGTCGTCGCGCCTATGCAGTGGAGTTCGCCTCTCGCGAGCATTGGTTTTAACAGGTTTCCGGCATCCATCGCACCATCGGTCTTACCTGCTCCGACGATCGTATGAAGTTCATCTATGAACAGTATCACGCGGCCTTCCGATTTCCGCACTTCCTCCAGCACCGCCTTGAGCCTCTCCTCGAACTCACCACGGTATTTAGCACCTGCGATCAATGCGCCCATATCCAGCGAAATGATCGTCTTATTTTTAAGTCCCTCCGGCACGTCGCCGGCAACGATCCTCTGCGCCAGACCCTCAGCTATAGCTGTCTTGCCCACGCCCGGTTCGCCGATCAGTACGGGGTTGT
Source organism: Mageeibacillus sp. UBA1255 (assembly GCA_002308795.1). Lineage (GTDB taxonomy): Bacteria > Bacillota > Clostridia > UBA1212 > UBA1255 > UBA1255. The sequence goes on from DBVV01000104.1 coordinate 20,253, forward strand.
TTTTCGTCTTACGAGACAGGATACGGATGACGTTACGGATCTCATTGTCCCTGCCGATCACAGGATCAAGTTTCTGTGCTCTGGCGCGTTCGACCAGGTCTGTGCCGTATTTTTTCAGCGCGTCGTACGTACTCTCAGGGTCGTCGCTGGTTATTCGTCCGTTTTTTACGCCTTCCAGCGCTTTTACGAACCCGGTCCTGTCGACCCCGTATTTTTTCAGCAGTTTCGACACGTTCTGCGATGGTCTTTCGATGATACCGAGCATGATATGCTCCACCGAAACGTATTCGTCCTTCGCTTTTTCGGCGATCGACGCGGCCAATGAAAGTGCTTTATCCGTTTCGGGGGCAATATATATCTTATCCGGTTCTCTGCCGCTTCCCTTTACCTTCGGAAGGCTGCGGATGACGTCGTCAAGTTCGCCGAGGATCCGGTCGCCCTCGACACCCATTGTCTTCAGCAGGCTGCCGATGAGCCCGCCGTCCTGGTCTATCAGCGCGTACAGCAGGTGTTCCTGCGTTATCTGCTGGTTATCGTTCTCTGTAGCGATGTTCTGCGCCGTTGTCAGCGCCTCCATCGACTTTTTAGTAAATTTATCTGCATTAATCATATTATCCCAACTCCTTTGTTCAGGGCGTCAACATACCTGCGCTCTACTTCGGCTGCGCTCAGGCTGCCGGATAGATATCCTTTTATCAGGCTGTCGAAAATCTGTATGTACCCCGATATAGTTTCTCCGACTGATTCGTCGCTGTAATCACGGTCTGATCTCAGATGGATCGCACGTATGAATCTGCCGTCACCGACTTTATAGTCCGTAGGCTGCTCCGGAAAGTATTTTCCAAGATAGTGCTCTTCTAGGCTCATCCATATATTCAGGAAGCTGTTCACTCCTGTTATCAGGCTGTCGGACTGTGTCCGGAATATCACCGTAAGTTCACCGATGGCCCCCCTGGGTATCTTGTACAGTTCCACCTCATATTTGATGGTCGGTCTGTATTTATATTCCAGGCTGCTCTTAAGAAGCATCGTTCTTGCGTTTTCCTCAACAAAAGGCACGATCACGCTTTCTCTGTTCATTGCAGTCTCTATATGTCTGAATATATTTCCGATACGCTTTTCCGGAGTGGTCATCGACAGGTATTCTGCCAGTATCTGGTTTATCAGATTCGAACGGTTAGTGCCGCGTCTGAACGCCAGGCGGTCAACTTCCTTTACCACGTCGTCCATAAGCATCAGGCTGTATAAACTTTTTTCCATCCGTCTGCATCTCCTTCTTTTTCTTCCGGTACGCGTCAATGCTTTCGCGTACTTTATGGTAATATTATAACGCTCAACTCAAAATTTGTCAATATTTTTATATAAATTTTTTAACGAGTTTTGCGGGGTCAATATACCGTGCAGGTCCGTCGTGAACGGTCACAAACAGGCGGCCGGAGCGTTTTTTCGTATGATTTCCATTTAATTACGATTTTTTCCCGGGAAATTTTTCGGAAATACTTTGCTTTTATTAGAAGCAGATGTAAAATTTGATCATCGGAACGGATCAATGCAAAATGCTCTGCACAGACTTTATAAAGTGAAAGGAGTAATTTTATGATCAAAGTATTAATAATCGTAAATCAAAACAACGATTCAACCTTTTTCAGAAGCGTGCTAAAACGCGAAATAGAACGCGAAACAGGATTTAACGTCATTGCCCTCACCACGAGCATTGACGACGGACTCATGATCGCCTCAAAATCCTATCCCGATATCATGATACTGAGTGCATCCGAAGACGATAAAGAGTTCAGGGAGCAGATCGAATCGGTCGTCCGTTTCCGGTCAATGAATATCGAGAATTTTTTAAACAATATCATGATCATATCATGCACTAATTACGAATATGCCGCCAGAAGGCTTTCTGACGCCGATATGCTCTATCAGTTCGTCAGGCCAATGGATCCGTACGAGCTTACGAATAAGCTGTGCAGACTCTATCCCGTGCGGCAAAAACAGTTCAGATTTGAAGAAGACAAGAAATCGTTCGTTATGGCGATCAAGGAGCTTTTGATCAGGTTCGATATATATCCCTCTTACCTGGGATATAAATATATAGTCGATGCGGCGACGGAACTTAAGTTTTCCAAGAGAGCGATGCTGCTCACCAAGGACATATATCCGATCATCGGCGCAAGATACGGAAGAAGCGGATTATCTGTCGAGCGTGCCATCAGGCTCGTTTCACGCGTTGCCTGGAACAGCAGCGAATGGAAGATATGCTTCCCGAATATGAGCAAAACACTGTCAAACCTGGAGTTCATATCGTTATTGACCGAATACGCGGAAGCGATATGACTGAAATGATTCCGTGTCAACTTATGTCACGTTAATAAGGCGTTTTGCATGATCTGTCCGAGTAAGGCAAAAGAGCCTGATACACCCGCGCAGGGTGGGTCAGGCTCTTTCCTTTATCTAGTCATACGCATGTAAAGGAAAAGCGGGAGGCCGCTTGAACGGCTTCCCGCTTTTCCTTTTTCGTCCTTAAGCCGCAAGGCTTTCAGACGCTATGCGGTCAAGACCAGATCACTCTGCTTCATTGACCTTTCTCTTTTCCCTGACGATGAACAGTCCGGTGAACGCAATCATTACGATTCCTGCGAATGCGAGCACGTCGTAGTCGCCAGTCTGAGGAGGCTCGGGCGGCATCCAGTCGTTGACGATAATGTAATGCTCGTCATCGATCTTGGTAATGTATCCGGGCACCTC
>DBVV01000068.1:0-123 GCA_002308795.1 Mageeibacillus sp. UBA1255
AGCTTGAGCCCGCGGTTGCCGACCACCGTGTCGAACCCGTCCGGCTGCCGCATGATCAGGTCGTATATGTTCGCCTTGCGGCACGCCTCCGCCATCTCCTCCTCCGTGGCGTCGGGCTTTGCG
>DBVV01000068.1:320-469 GCA_002308795.1 Mageeibacillus sp. UBA1255
TTCAGGATCATGCGGTCGCCGTCGTACGTGAAATCCACGTGGTCGAACTCGACCTCCCCCTTCGCGTTCGTCAGCTCCTTCGCCCCCGGCCTGTCGTCGATCTCGGCCTTCATGTCGTAGTATTCGAATATGCGCGTGAACATGGCCAT
>DBVV01000068.1:525-49412 GCA_002308795.1 Mageeibacillus sp. UBA1255
ACCAGCACCGTGATGTCGCCCACGGTGAGGTCGCTGTCGTATTTCATGATCAGTATCCCGCCCGCTAGGTACAGCAGCATCGGGCCTACTGTCGTGAGCGTGCTCAGCAGCATGAAGAACCAGCGCCCGGCCATCCTCTCGCGGATGTTCAGGCGGATCATGCGGCCGTTCGCCTCTTCGTAGCGCTCGTATTCCGCCTTTTCCCTGCCGAAGAGCTTCACCAGCAACTGCCCGCTGACCGACAGCGTCTCGTTCAGGATGCCGTTGATCGTGTCGTTGCACGCCTGCGCCTCGCCCGCCAGCTTCCAGCGGGTCCTGCCCGCCATGCGCGTGGGGAGCGTGAACAGCGGCACCACCACGATGCCCACGACCGCGAGTATCCAGTTCTTCTGAAACATGGCGATCACCGCCACGACCAGCGTGATGCCGTTCGACAGTATACTGGTGAACGTGTTCGTGACCACGGATTCCACGCCCGATATGTCGCTGGTCATGCGGGTGATAATGTCGCCCTGGTTCGCGGAGGTGAAGAACCGCTGGGACATCTTNNCGGTACATCTGGTTGCGCATGTCGTAGGATATGTGCTGCGCGATCCAGTTGTTCAGATAGTTCTGCCCTACGCCGATCAGGTTCGATCCCAGGTGCAGCGCTAGGGAGATCACGATCAGCCTGATCAGCGCGGCGATGCCGCTGCCGATCCAGCCGCCCATGTCCTTGCCCGTGAGCACGTCCACGATGCTGCCCGTCAGGATCGACGGGAACAGGCTGCACACCGACGCTACCGCTATACAGGCGAGCACCAGCGCCAGCTGCTTCCAGTACGGCCGTATATACGAGAATATCCGCGCGAGCAGCTCCTTTGTGACCTTCGGGGTATTCTTTTTTTCCTCGTCCGTGAGGTAGCTCCCCCTGCCGCCTCTTCCGCCGGGTCCCTGCATGGCCCCTCCTCCTTCCGTCCGTTTCCGCCGTCCCTTTTCACCGCAGCGTCATTCCTTTACCGACCGCATCGCCAGGAACGTGGGGATGTGCAGCTCGTGCAGCCGCCCCGATCCGTTCGTGTCCTCGTACAGCTCCAGCAGCCTGAAGCCCGCCTCCAGCTGTCCTCCGATCTGCTCCTCCAGCGAATGGGAGAACTGCACCCCGGCGTCCTGCTCCTCGAGCTGCCGCATCTGGTCCTCGTTGGCCAGCGGATCGAAGGGCAGCGAATTGACGATCGCCTTTTCCTCCTCGTCCACTATGTAGTTCACGTAATGGTCCGTGCCCGCTATCAGGCAGCCCCCGCGCCTCAGCACGCGGTGACACTCCCTCCAGATCGGCCGCACCTCCCGCACGTAGCAGTTGGATACGGGATGGAACACGATATCGAACTCGCCGTCGGAAAAGGGCAGAGGCTTCGTCATATCCGCCCGTACGATGCGGATGGAGTAGCCTTCCCTTTCGCTGACGGCCCGTTCGCTCTCGATCTGCCTGGACGAGTAATCCAGCACCGTGCACTCCGCGCCGAGCGCCGCGAACACCGGCATCTGCTGCCCGCCGCCGCTGGCGAGGCCCAGCACCTTTTTGCCGCGCAGGTCGCCGAACCAGCGGTGCGGAACGGGCTTTGTGGGGGTCAGGTATATCTCCCATTCGCCCCGTAACGCTTTCAGGTACGCCTCGTGCGTGATGGGCTTTCCCCATTCCCAGCCCTCGTCGACCCATTTATCGATGGTCCTGGCGTTGACGTCCTGGTAATCTTCCCGCATGACCGCTCAATCCCTTCCGGCTCGTATTCGCCGCACAAGTGTACCACAAACGCGATAAAAAAATCAATCGCGGAAGAGCCCCGTCCCGCGCCTTCGAACGTCCGTTCGCTTGATTTTCCCGCAGGTTATGGTACAATATAATGGGTGAATGAGCGGACGGGAGGTTGGAGCATGCGCATAACGGAGCTCGCCGAATACGCAAAGGAAGCGTACGGGATCGAGCACACGGAGGAATGCGCCCGCGTCCCCTGCCGCTGCGTGCTGCGCGACCCCCGCACCGGCAGGCGCGTCGCCTCGCTGATCCGGGAGCGCGACGGGCGCACCGGGCGCGAGATCGAGCGATGCACGATCCGGTGCGGACGCCCCTCCGCCCTGCTGTGCGAAAAGCCGTACGTCACGCATCCCATCCCCGGATACGACATAGACTGGGCGGCCGTGGAATTCACGGACGAGACGGAAAGAAGCGTTGTCGTCCGCCTGTTCGACAGGGCGATGGCGCTTTGCGGGGATATGTACACGGTGGTACTTGACACCCTCCGCGGCGCACAAGGAGCCTCCTCCTCCGACACGCCCCTTCCGTACTTCGGCAGGGCGAGCGGCATGCCGGCCCCCACCGTACCCGAGCGCATCGCACAGATGCGCCGCCTGTACGTGTACGGGAGCGAATCCCTGGAGAGCAGGGCCGAGAACTTCCGCCGCCAGGCCGCGTTCATGAAGGATTACGAGGACGAATACCCGTGGCCGGGCGAATGGACCAGGGCCTATCCCACGTACCACGACCTCACCACGCGCCAGCTGCGCGGATACTTCTCCTGGCGCACCCGGGCGAGAAAGGGCGAGTTCCTGCCCATCTCCCCGTCTGCCGCGTATATCTACGTGTTCGAGCTGCTGAACGGGATCGGCGCAGGCACGCCTTCGGACGCGCTCGAAAAGCTCCTGGCGTTCGAACGCGGCTATGTCGACAAGGGGTACGGCGACGTATGGATGCGCGACAGGCTGCACAGCTGGATGCTGGCTCTTTCGGTGGTGAACGGACTCCCGCAGGAAGAAGCGCGGGAGTTCGCGGGCAGGGAGCTCACGGAGCAGGACCTGGCGGTCGAAGCGCTCCGCACCGCGCAGGAGCAGACAGACGAGGCCGTCTACCTGGCGCTCGCCCGTTTCGGAGGTGCGGCGCTTGCCCGCTCCCCCGTGCCGGCGAAGGACATGCAGCGCTGCGCGCGCCTTTTCGCGTCGGCCTGGAGGCACGCCGCCGCGGAATACGAAAAGGGCGGCCGGGACCTGTTCACGCTCTGCTTTTCCGAGCCTTCCTTCCGCCCCTGGTATCCGTTCACCGATGCGGTGTACCGCGGCGGGGAGGACAGGCGCGACCGCGTGTACGAGCTCGACCCGGTGCGGACCTACCGCTGCAGTGGCGGCAGGTGGGAGGTGAGCTCCTACGAGCGGCTCTACTTCGATACGAAGCTCCTCAAGTCCTTCCTGCGGGAGGCCGACCGCGTTTTCAGGCTGTACCTGAAGACGGGCCGCCCCCTGAAGCCCGACCGGGAAGCCTCGTGGGCGACTCCCTTCGCGCGGAAGGCCTGCGAGGAGGACACGCTGTACCTGATCGAGCTTTCGCGGCCCCGCGTCACCATCGACGTATCGCTCCTTGACGGCATCCGGCAGGACGCGCTGGTCACGCAGAGCAGCCTCCTCGTCCCCGAAGAGGAGGAGCTCGCACTTCCCGGAACCGCGGTTCCCGAGGCAGCCGTGGATCCCGCATCCGCTCCCCGGGCGCCGGATGCCACCGGGACGTGCCTCGCGCTCGAGCCCGCGTACGAAGCGATCCTGCGGGAACTGCTCCGCGGCGGCGACGCGGCGGGAACGGCGTCCTCCCTGCACGTCATGCCGTCCATCGCGGCGGATGCGATCAACGACGCGCTCTACGGCGCGATCGGCGACACGGCCGTCGAATGCGACGGGAACTCCCTCTGCCTGGTACCCGACTACGCGGACGACGTCGCGCGCATACTCGGAGGCGAAGAATGACAGAAAACGTAAAGGTGCCCAAGCGGATATCGCAGGCCGTGCTCAATTCCCTTAAGGGCGGCGTGGTGCCCCGCGTAGGCCTTCCCTATATCGCCGTGGGCCGCAGGCTCGAGATCGAAGCGCTGCTGCACGACGTGGACGTGATCGCAGAGGGCGGCGCGTCGTTCCGGTTCGTCGTGGGGCGCTACGGCTCCGGCAAGAGCTTTCTTTTGCAGACCATGCGCAATCACGTGATGGACCGCGGCTTCGTGGTCGCGGACGCCGACCTGTCTCCCGAGCGCCGCTTCCAGGGAACGCGCGGGCAGGGGCTCGCCACGTACAGGGAGCTGATGGGGAACCTCTCCACCAAGACGAAGCCGGAGGGGGGCGCCCTGCCCCTCGTGCTGGACAGGTGGATCAACGCGGTGCAGGCGGAGGCGATGAAGGAGACGGGCCTTGCAGCAGGCGATCCCGCGCTCGCGGAGGAGACAGACCGCAGGATCCGGGCCGTCACCGCCTCCGTCAGCGAACTCGTGCACGGCTTCGAATTCGCAAAGCTCCTGTCCGCCTATTACCGCGCATACCTGAAAAGCGACGACGCGCTCAAGGCGAACGTGCTGCGCTGGTTCCGCGGCGAATACGCCACGAAGACGGAGGCGAAGGAGGCGCTGGGCGTCGGGATCGTGGTGACGGACGACGACTGGTACGATTACCTCAAGATCTTTGCGATCTTTTTCTGCATGGCCGGCTACAAGGGGCTCATGGTCATGGTCGACGAGCTGGTCAACCTGTACAAGATCCCGAACCCGGTCACCCGGCAGTACAACTACGAAAAGCTGCTCGCCATGTACAACGACGCGCTCCAGGGCAAGGCGCGGTACATCGGCTTCATCATGGGCTCCACGCCCCAGGCGCTCGAGGATAAGCGGCGCGGCATATACAGCTACGAGGCGCTCCGCTCCCGCCTCACCGACGGGCGCTTCACCGGGCCCGGCGCGAGGGACCTGCTGGCGCCCGTGATACGGCTCGAGCCCCTCACCGCGGAAGAGATGCTCGTGCTGTGCGAAAAACTCTCCGCCATGCACGCCGACCTGTACGGCAGCGAGCGTACGCTCACCTCCGGGGATCTGGCGGTCTTCGTCAAGGCGGAGTACGAAAGGATCGGCGCGGATCTCAACATCACGCCGCGCGAAGTGATCCGCGACCTGATCGGGATCCTGGATATCCTATTCCAAAACCCCGGCATGAGCCTCACGGACGTGCTGGGATCGGACAAATTCACCTATTCCGTCTCGGACGAGGTGCCAAACGCCGCAGATCCCGGCTACGCGGAGTTTACGATATGAACGTATTCGAGAGATACGCGCCCTTCATACAGGACTATATCTTCCGCAGCGGCTGGAGGAGCCTCAGAGCCGTGCAGAACGCCGCGGGAGAGGCGATATTCGGGACGGAGGACAACGTCCTGATCGCCGCATCCACCGCGTCGGGAAAGACCGAGGCGGCCTTCTTCCCCATCCTGACGCTCCTTTCCGAGGATATGCCCGGGTCCGTCGGCGCGCTTTACATCGCGCCGCTCAAGGCGCTGATCAACGACCAGTTCGGCCGCCTGAAAGAGCTCTGCGCTGAGGCGGACATACCCGTGACCCGCTGGCACGGCGACGCGCCGCGCACCGGCAAGCGCGCACTCCTCAAAAACCCCTCCGGCATCCTGCAGATCACGCCGGAATCCCTGGAATCGCTTTTGATCAACCGTTCCATGGAGGTCCCGTCCCTTTTCTGCGGCCTTCGCTTTATCGTGATCGACGAGATCCACTCGCTCCTGCGCGGCGACCGGGGGCTTCAGACGTTCTGCCTGATCGAAAGGCTCTGCAGGCTTGCAGGATGCGATCCGAGGCGTATAGGATTATCTGCCACGATAGGCGATCCTGAGGCTGCGGGGAGATTTCTGGCATCGGGGAGCAATAAAAAAACGGTCATACCGAAGTTTAACGGCGGCAAGGAAGTCTGGCGGCTGTCAATGGAGCATTTTTTCAATTCTGATCCGCAGGCTTCCGAAGGAAGGGTGCTCCCGTTCCCTACCCCGCCTCAGGAAGAACCGACAGATAAAGCTCCCAAGGCTGCCGATCCCGGAATGGGCTATATTTTTGAACATACAAAAGGTAAAAAGTGCCTGATATTTACAAACTCCCGGGAGGAGTGCGAATCGGTCTGCCAGAACCTCAGACAGTATTGCGAAGCGACGAATCAGCCCGACCGTTTCCTGATACACCACGGTAATCTATCCGCATCATACCGCGAAAGTGCCGAGGAGGATATGAAGGACGACGATTCTTTAAAATCGGTCTGCGCCACCGCGACGCTGGAACTCGGGATAGACATCGGGAGACTGGAGCGCGCGTTCCACGTTGACGCCCCGTTCACGGTTTCCGGATTTCTTCAGCGCCTTGGCCGCACCGGCCGCCGCGGAGATCCGTCCGAAATGTGGTTCGTCATGCGAGAGGAACACCAGGAGGCGCGGGCAATGCTTCCGGACAGCATTCCGTGGTACCTGATACAGGGGATCGCGCTTATACAGCTTTACATTGAAGAGCGTTTCGTGGAGCCGCCGCGTACCGACAGGCTTCCTTACAGTCTGCTTTACCATCAGACTATGAGCACGCTGGCCTCCTGCGGTGAGATGTCGCCAGGCGAGCTGGCATCAAAAGTTTTAACGCTGAACTGCTTCAAGCGCATAACGCAGGACGATTACAAGGTGCTTCTCCGACATCTTATAGAGATCGATCATATAAACCGCACAGAAAACGGAGGCCTGATCATGGGTCTTAGCGGAGAGCGCGTCGTAAATAATTTTAAATTCTACGCTGTTTTTCAGGAAAACGTGGAATATACCGTGCGCGCGGGATCAGAGCAGCTGGGGACGATCGTTAAGCCGCCTCCGGTCGGTGATAAGATCGCCATAGCGGGGCGTGTATGGGTCGTGGAGGAAGTTGACCATAAGCGGCACGAACTTTATTGTACGCTCGTTAAGGGCAATATCCCCGCATATTTCGGCGACGTTGCCGGAGACATACATACGCGCATTCTGGAGCGCATGTACCGCGTACTGAACGAGGACGATATATACCGTTATCTTATGCCTAACGCCGTTTTCAGACTGTCCGACGCGAGGGAAACGTTTGCCCGGTCAGGCATGTCAGGCCGCCCTATGATCAACCTGGGCGGTAATATGTGGGCGCTCTTCCCCTGGCTCGGCAGTTACGCATTTTTAGCTTTAGAACGGTTTTTAAAGATTCGGTGTGCAAAGAGGCTCGGATTAAAAGGGCTGAATTCGTCGAGGCCGTACTGGATCCAGTTCACGATGCAGGTAAGCGAAAAAGAGTTTTACGGCATCGTTCGTGAAGAGGCGGAGAAAGAATTCGATCCGCTTGAACTTGTGTATAAGGATGAGGTCCCGGTATTTGAAAAATATGACGAATTCGTTCCTCCTGAGCTTGTGCGCAAAGGATTTGCTTACGGCGTGCTGGATGTAGAGGGAATGAAGCAGCGAGTCGTTTCATGGGATCGTAATTATACGGAGGGCGTCCGGAATGATTAAAAAGCGAAGAAAGATATCATTCATACTGATTATGGCATTGTCCGCGGCGATTTGTTTTACAGGTTGTTTCGCGAATCGTTCTGCCGTTGATGATTACGGATCGCAGCCTGAAACCACCGATAATATTGACGTCGTGATCGTCACTCCCCTGCCGAACGGCGCCGGATCTCCGGAGGCCTCTTACCCGGTAAGTGAAACGCCGGACGATGCCGCGACCACGCCGGACGAGCTTAACACTCCTGCCGGAACGGAAAACGCGACTGAAATACCGGGCACTAAGACTCCGGACCATAACGTAGTTCTTAAAGTCGATCCTGAGAAGCTCCACAGCAGAAGCGTGATGCTTAAAAATATCGATACGGGAAAGATAATGTACGAATTATCCGCAAGCACCAGAATATACCCCGCTTCGCTCACAAAAATGATGACCGGGCTGCTGGCTGCCGAGATGCTCAGCGCGGATAAAAAGTACGAAGTGACACGTGAGGCTATCGAACGGGCGTACAGCCTTGGCGCCTCAACCGGTGGTTTTGAACCGGGTGAATACACGGACAAGGACGGCATTTTAGGCGGGATATTGATGTCTTCCGCGGCTGAGTGCAGTTTCACTGCGGCGATCGAGCTGTGTGGCTCCGAGGAAGCTTTCGTGGAGCTTATGAATAAAAGAGCTCAGGAGCTGGGTATGAGCAACACGCATTTTGTAAACTGCACCGGGCTCCACAATGACGATCATTATTCCACAGTCGAAGATCTGATGAAGCTGGCGGAGCATGCGCTTCGGAATCCGGATTACGTCCGGTTTTTCACGCTCGATACCTTTAAAGCATACACGGAGCCGTCACGGAAATACCAGCTGACGTTGACAAGCACTGTTTTTTCGGGCCTTGCCAATTACGATTACGGCGACGTGGAAATCCTGGGTGGAAAGACCGGGTACACCAGGCAGGCGGGCCTCTGTCTTACTACTTACTCGCTGTACGCGGGCAATCACTATATATTGATCACGGCGGACAATGACGGAAACCTGAACACGGATAAGTATCATTTTATTGACGCGGAATACATTTACAGAGTTTTGCAGGAGGAATTACGATGAGTGGTAATAAAGGCAAAGGGAACGTTATTGTCACCGGCGGTGCGACCGGAATCGGTATGGCGTGCGTAAAAGCGTTTGCGAAAAATGGTTACAACGTAGTGATCGGTTTTAATTCCTCCGGCGAGGCCGCGCGCGCACTCGTTCGTGAGCTGATAGCAGACGGGTCCGGGGCAATTGCGGTGAAGGCTGATGTTTCCCGCCCAGCCGAGGCTGAAAAGCTTGTTTTAAAATGCATCGAGGTCTTCGGCTTTCCGGATATCCTGGTGAACAATGCCGGTATCGCCCTTCCGCAGAAGCTTATCACCGAGACGTCTTTTGACGAGTTTTTGCGTGTTATGAAGGTCAATGCCGGGGGCGCGTTTAATTGTTCTCGTGCGGTGCTTCCCCATATGATCCGGCGTCACTCCGGTTCCATTGTTAATATTTCTTCTGTCTGGGGCCGTGCCGGCGGTTCATGCGAGGTAGCATACAGCGCGTCTAAAGGGGCGGTCATAAGTTTTACAAAAGCGCTGGCAAAGGAGGTCGGCCCCTCAGGGATCCGCGTCAATTGCGTTGCTCCCGGCGTCATCGACACAAAAATGAACGCAGCCCTGAGTTCCGACGTTATGGCGGATCTGGCAGATGCTGCGTCTTTATGCCGCATAGGTAAACCCGAAGAGGTCGCCGATGCTGTTTATTACCTCGCCACCAGCGGCGCTTCGTTCATAACCGGAGCGGTACTGGATGTGGACGGAGGGCTTTAAGAAAGTTGCAACTTTCAACTTGCCACTTGCAACTTTCAACTTGCCACTTGCAACTTTCAACTTTCAACTTGCCACTTATTTATAGCTTCTCTATTTTCTCCTCAATATCATTCAGCCAGTTGCCATCAAACAACTCGATCATACCGCTATCGACCGCTGCTGTAAGTTTGGGATCGATCGGTATCTGCGCCGTCGTATCCACACCGAATTTTTTGGCGGTCTCATCAAGTTTACTGTCGCCGAACAGATATAGCTTCTTTCCGCAATCGGGGCATGTCGCATAGCTCATGTTTTCAACCAGTGCGAGCACCGGAATTTTCATAAGCTCTGCCATCTTTACAGCTTTACCTACGATCATCGATACAAGGTCCTGAGGGCTAGTGACAACGATTATACCGTCTACAGGAAGGGACTGGAACACTGTAAGCGGAACATCACCTGTTCCGGGAGGCATATCCACAAACATATAATCCACGTCCGACCAGACGACGTCGGTCCAGAATTGCTTGACCGTGCCGGCAATGATCGGGCCTCTCCAGACTACCGGATCGGTCTCGTTTTCAAGCAGAAGATTCAGCGACATAACGTCGATACCTGTTTTAGTGACCTCGGGCAATATCCCGGCAGCGCTTCCTTTGGCTTTATCGTGGAGTCCGAAAGCCTCGGGAATCGACGGCCCGGTAATATCTGCGTCAAGTATTGCCGCCTTATATCCGCGGCGCTGCATTCCGACTGCCAGCAGCGACGTGACGAGAGATTTGCCCACGCCACCTTTTCCGCTGACGACAGCTATGACCTTTCCGACTCTGCTGTATTCATTAAGTGATTCGTGCATATCCTGAGGTGACGTTCTGGAAGAACAGTTTTCCCCGCATGACGAACAATCGTGCGTACATTCGCTCATATTACTATCTCCTCTGATGTCAATGATCTGACATTTTATTCGGTCGCTCTGCGACCCGGGCTATTATACATCTTTGTTGTCAATGAGGCAAGGCGCAGCATCAAGGCACTTGAAAATGCGGTGTTTCGCGTTATATAATCTCACCGGACGATCATAAAAACGACAGGAGAAAGAACAATGAAAAAGAAATCAGTCAGAATACTCGTTATTGTCACCGGCCTGGTTATCGCAGCCGGGCTGATCGCGGGATGCGTTTCCGCGAACAAGAGAACGACCGATGCCGCTCACGTCCACGCAGACGGTGACGCGATATTGAAATATATATCCGAAACCAATCTCTGCAAAGTATATTCTTCAAAAGACAGACTCGAGGGCAATACCGTCGTTCTGGAAACAACAGATTATTCCGAAGATCCTTTCGCTTTCTTTAACTACGAAGGCTACGTGCGCTCGCTCGGATTCGAACCCGTATCCGCAGACGACTACAAAGTGATCGTTATAAAAGCAAAACAGGAGAACTGTTCAAACATCGAGTTTGAACTGTTTTACGCGGCAGGGAGCGTTCAGGGCGCGCAGGGAGACGCGAGCAGATCCGTATCATTCGATAACTCTACAGAAGACTGGCAGTATCTTATATTTGATCTCACGTCGGAAAACTTCCACGGTACGGTCCACGGATTCAGGTTCGATTTCATGCGTTTTGCATCCTCCGCTGGAGAAAAATTCAGCATTGCCTCTATCACGTTCCTGAAAAACACTGCGGAAGCTGCTAAATTTATCACTTCTCAGAACGGGCCCGATCCCCATCTGCTCTCGGATAAGCAGCAAAAAGCAGCTGATGCTTTGCTTAAAACGGTATCTTTATCTGAGCCGGAGAATAAAAAACAGATCGCCCCGGGAGAAGATCCGTCTATCGATCTGTGGTTCGATCACACTTACACAAAAACTCCTGCCGAGTCGACAAAATCAAGCGGGCGGCACACTTATAAGATGTATCTGGCGAAAAACGAGATAGAAGACTGCCAGTTTTTATTGTCGTCGACTTCCGACCGTGAAGGGCTTACCGCCAGGATCACACCGTTCGTTAACGGCAAGGGCGAAACGCTTCGCACCGAGCTGTATTACGGCTATTATTTCGATGACGTTCAGGGAAAATCGATCGTCGATCCGATACCGAGGCTCGACGCACCGTTCTCATTGACCGCGAACAGAAGCAAGCTGTTTATTATTAAATTGTTTACGGAAGAGAGCAGTCAGGCGGGCGATTATACTGCAGAGTTAAGTATTATTGACTCCGACGGTACGGAACTGAAAAAAGCGACGGTCTACGCGTACGTGTATGATTTTGCGCTTCCTGAGGCGACAACGTGCAAGACCCAGATGGATCTGTCGTGGTGGGCGGTATACGTGAATCACGAATTGTATGAAGGCGACGACGGTCTGATGTACAAAAAATACTATGATCTGCTGCTTGAGAACCGCGTCTGCGCGTACACCCTCCCCTACAGCGATAACGGCGCATACGAAGATCCGCGCGTTCGTGAATACGTCGCTAACCCGAGAGTCGTGGCATTTAACCCAATCGGATGGAAAGTCGATCCGACGGTCGAAAACGTGAGTTCGGCGTACAGATACCTTTCTCAGAACCCCGAATGGCTCAATAAAGCGTACTTTTATCACGTCGACGAACCCCTTTCGATGGAGGCGCTGAATCAGGTCAATTCAGAGGGTAAGCTGTTCGCGGACAATTTCCCGGGCTACCACTATCTCGTGCCCATACACTATGACATGGCTCTCGATCAGGAGAGTAAGACGGACTTTTTCGAATACGTAAGTCAGTACGTGAATTCATGGTGCCCGCATACGTTTTTCTATAACACGCTTGCTGATTACAAGCGAAATCCGATGCTTACTTACCGTGTAGGAGGTATGCTGGAAAAGAATCTGGGGACTTTCCCGGAGCGTATGGCAAAACATCAGTCCGAAGGTGACGACGTGTGGTGGTACGTTACGCGCTACCCTCAGTCGCCCGAGATCACGGTGTCAATAGAAACGCAGGCCGTTCGTTACCGCATCCTGTTCTGGCAGCAGAAACTGTACAACGTAAATCATTTCCTGTACTATCTTGTCAACGACTGGTTCCCGTCAACTGACGCGGCGGGAAATCCGGATTTCGGCTGGAATTCGAAGCATGAACAGGCTTCCGGGGCTACTCCGTATGACATCTACGGTAACGGCGTTCTGGTATACGCAGGTCATTATATCGGCGTAGAAGAACCGATCGGCTCCCTTCGCTTAGAATGCATACGTGACGGTATCGAGGACTTTGAGTACCTGACGCTGTTTGAGCAGCTTTACGGTTCTGATAAGCTGGAGCTGGTTATCAAGCAGGTCACCACGTCTTTAGGCGAGTACACTACCGACGAAGAGGTGTTCACCCGCATCCGCTGCCTGCTGGGCATGCTGATCGAGGCGAAGTGAGGCTTCCGTCAGCCACATTCTCGATAATCCGCCATTGTAGCTGACAAAAACGCCTATTTTGTCAGCTACATTTTACGTTTTTCGTGATTGCAGCTGATGCACTTTTTTCACCATATCGGATCGAGTACTGGAATCGAATCAAGCGCAAAAGCATGCAACTAAATTCAGTTGCAAAATGATTTTATTAATGATATAATAAGCGACGTGGAGGGATATCTACAGTGAGCCAAAAAGATAAGTTGATAGCAAAACTACGTTCAAAGCCAAAAACGTTTACGTTTGATGAAGCTGAGCTTTTACTCGGGTATCTTTCTTATAGAAAGAGCGATAAAGGTAAAACAAGCGGCTCACGTGTTATGTTCGTAAGCGATGAACATAATTCCAAAATATTGTTACACAAACCTCACCCAAGAAAGGAACTTTTAGAATATCAGGTAAAGCAGCTATTAGAACAACTGGAACAGGAGGGTCTGATATGAATAATATGTTGCAATATAAAGGCTATTTAGGAAGCATTGAATTTTCTGAGGCTGACGGAGTATTTTATGGGAAAGTACAGGGAATTCGTTCTTTGATTTCTTACGAAGGTGCTACCGCAAAGGCACTTTTAGAAGACTTCCACGGCGCGATTGACGATTATCTTGAATTATGTGCCGAAAATGGAATTAAACCCGAAACAGCGTATAAAGGAAGCCTTAATGTACGTCTTGGAACAGATCTTCACAGGCGCGCAGCTATTTTTGCGATCAACCACAGCCAAAGCCTCAACAGTTTTATTGAAGAAGCTGTACGGGACAAACTTGCGGCATCTAACGGATGATAGGTGATTTTATTTGAAACGCAACGATCTGACGATACTTATCAAGCCAGTTTCCGGTCTGTGTCAACTATCCTGTAAGTATTGTTTTTACAAGGAGTTGGCCGGACTTAACGATATTAGGGAACAATTGATGCAGCCGGAAGTGGCAGACGGACTGATCAAAAAAGTCGGTGAAATCCTTGCCCCGGGGCAGCAGGTCAATTTCGCTTTTCAAGGCGGCGAACCGCTTCTGGCCGGGCCTGATTTCTACGTATCTTTTTTCGAAAAAGTAAAGAAAGCAAATATCAAAGCAACGTATCTTTTTCAAACAAACGGGATCGCGTTGACGTCGGAAAAATGTGAAGAATATTTAAAGCTGTTTAAAGAAAACAACTGCCTGATTGGTCTATCTGTTGACGGCCCGCGAAAAATGCATGATGCAAACCGCATTGACCATAACGGATCAGGTACGTATGATACGGTCATGCAGGCATACAAATTGCTCAAAAACGCAAATATAGAAGTAAATTTCCTGACAGTACTGTCTAAAGCCGTATTGACTCACCCGAAACTGCTTTACGATTTTTACAGAAATTCTGGAATCAAATACGTCCAATTGATCCCGTGCCTTCCTCCTCTTAACGAAACAGAAAGAAAAGATAATAAATACAGCATGCTTCTTGCAGCATTCTGGATCCAATTTTATGATTTGTGGAAAAAGGATTTTTTAAGCGGAAAAAGCTATTTTGAAGTCAGAGAGTTCTCTGCCATTCTAAGCGGTCTTTCAGGGAAGCGTGTCGAAACGTGCATTTTCCCCGGAAAATGCAGCCCTCAGCTAGTTGTAGAGGCAGACGGAAGCACTTATCCGTGTGACTTTTATGTACTCCCGCAATATCGAACCGGATCAGTATTGTCCGATTCACTCGAAGACACTTTACGCTCAGTCAATATGTTAAGATTCGCAAAAGATAACCCGCCCCTGCAGTCACAGTGCCTGCAATGCAGGTACAGCGTTTTATGCAAAGGCGGGTGCAGACGAATGCGTCAGCTTTGGCAAAGTGATCCGGAGAATTGTGCTATGAGGCTATTCCTGGACCACATTTGCGGCAATTAATATTCTTCTTTTTTCAAACGGTAAACTACGATTGCAAAGGCCGCAACAATGAGTACGACCAAAACAAATGCAAATACGACAGGCGTATCCCCTGTTCCCGGATTCGTCGGTTCAGTCGTCTGTGCAGGCTCGTTCGTAGGTGTAGCTTCGGTTTCCTCAGTAACAACAGGTTCCGTTGTAGCTTCAGGTGCCGTCGTAGGTTCAGGTTCTGTCGTAGTTTCCGGCTCTGTCGTAGCATTTTCAGTTGGTTCTACTGCTTCAGTCTTTTCATAAAACGTGATCTGAGAGAAGGCAATCGCATTTGTATTACCCATGTATGCAAGATATACATTGCCGCTGTAATCAGTGTCAAGCGGTAATATGATCGTCTCGGCGGTACGGAAATCATCCTTGGCACCGACTTCTTTTGCCTCATCCAGAGACCAGAACGCCAGCTTGTTGATCCCTTCCCGCTCGACCTGTTTATTATCGGTCGTATCCAATGAACCGGTAGAAGTAAGCGCAAAATTGACGCTTTCCGGAGTTAAAGTCCGAGCATTGCCGCAGGCCGCATCCCACCAGGTTATCGCCACACGGTCATACTTGCTCAGATCGATCGTCCCGAGATCAACAGCCATTCCGCCGCTGTTTCTAAAGTACACAAATGTGTCCATAGTCGGGAAACAACGCTTGGTGCTTTCGCCGCCCGTGAGCAGGCCGAGATTACCCGAACCATATTTCTTCATGCCTGTAGCAAGAACTTTCAGCGATTCCGAATAAACCGAGATCGCCTTATAGCACGTGCCGCTGACATTTCTGTGGCCAAATGCCACGCGTCCGTTTACTGCAGCCAGCGCATCCGTGACGGTCAATTTCTCTTCACCATCAGCGTCCGAAACGACAACATCCTTATAATACTGGGCATGGATCGGGACGTCAACATTTCCCGGAGCAGTCTCAAGCGCATCGTCGTACGTAGTTACGTTGCTGTACGAAATAACCGCTTTCACTTCGCCGTCAACATAAAACCGTACCGAACCCTTTCCGTTATCATAACAGGTAAATGTATGATAATCAGATGCCAGTGTTCCCTCGCCTTCGGCGTATGCGTCAATAAGTACGGCTTTAGTATTTACATGCCTGTCTTTCTCCGCATCAAAGCTCTTAACTGAAACCTGTATCTGGTGGTCATTATATACTCTGAAAGATATACCGCTTCCGCCTACACCTGAGCCCGCTCCAGAGCCATCCGTTTCGTACCAGTTCATCGTAGTTCCGTTTCGTTTAAGCACCTGTGAACCGCGAACAAACAGGTAATTATGGCCTTTTTCTCCGAATTTGCCGGTATATGAAACAGCATATGCTTCATCAGGACCAAAGAAGACATTTTTCAGCTCAACGGAGGAGTACTTATCAAACTGTACGAAATTACCGTCTGACGCCGTCTTAACTGCCGCGCTTCCTCCTCCGGCAAGGATCACAGACCAGTTATCCGCAAAAGCGGTCTCTGCCAAAGCAGCGTCTTGTGATTCACTGCTGAAATCATTTGCTGCAACGGTGTACATTAATGATATAATATCAGAAACATCCGCATCATTGCCGGATCCTTTGGCAGAAAAAGCCATCGCTCCTGATAATCCGATCACTACAAGCAGACATATCAGCCTGCATAATAATAGTCTTTTTTTCATTGTCAGACCTCTCTTTATGTTCGTCATTAACGAGCGGGCAACCCCAGAGTTACCCGCATCTCAAGCTATCAGTCCTGTCCAAAAAAGATCAATCTGTTACTTTTGAAAACAGTTCAACAGTAGGCAATCCGATTGTGCTGTCCTCTGTGTCCGTTTCAGGGAAAACATGTCTTAAAATATGATCCGGTGTACTTAATGTAAGCACATCATCGTCCGGGAGATAAACTACTGAAATCTCCGGTTCTTCATAGATTCTTTTTTTCATAATTATCCTCCCATTACTGTAATGAATCGACATAATTCTGTGCTGCGTATCCGTACTTCATCAGTGCTTTAAGCAACGCCACAAGATTTGCATCGCTGCTGTTATTGATTGTTTCGTATGCATAAGACTCAACGCTGTATGTAAGCACGTTGCTGACCTGCTGCGCACCAACATAAGCAGTGAATGTAATCGCTTCGCTCATTTCGGAAGCGTCAAATTCCTCAAAATACAACGTATAGCAGTTGTCCCCTTCGGCGAAATCGTCGGCGGTATATTCTGTTATAACATTGCCCTTTTGTGCCTTAATAACCAGTCCTTCGGTGCTTGCGGCAGTAAATTTGACGCGCATAACAACAGAATTTCTAAGGATGAGTCCCACTGCAGTCCATTCAACATCCGGATCAGCTATCGTGTTTCCAATTCCATAAACAGAACTAAGTACTGGATCAGTCGCTGTCCCGCAGTTCGCCTGCGCTGGAGTGAGATCACTGTTTACAAGGTTATCTGTATGGTAATTCGTATATGTCTGGCACGCTGCACCGTAATTCAGCAGATCGACAAGCATCGTCTTGAATTCCGGACTGTTGTTTGCATAAGCGCCGTCGATCATTCCGTAGCAATACGATGCGATGCTGTACTCGATAGGCGCACTCGCGTATTCCACACCGTTCTGCGTCCCGAAAAGCGTGGCCGTAACTGCGTCGTTCATATAATGCGGGGCAATATGGTCAAACGTGAAAACGTATTTGTCGCCGGAAGGTCTGCCTTCGACAATGTATTCTTTCCCGTGCATATTGAATCTCGCGTACACGTTATCAAACACGTTGTCAATTATTGAACTGGACGTTTTGAAATTGATCGAGATATCGTTTTCCAGCGACAGAGAAGCAGCGGTAAAGCGGAGTGTCGAAGATTGTGCTGCTTTTTTATAGAAAGTGATCTGAGAAACAGCTATTCCTGTGTGATTTCCCATATACGCCAGATAAACATTACCGCTGTATGACGTATCAAGTGGAAGAATTATAGTCTCAGCAGAACGGAAATCTTCTTTAGCCGTTATCGTTTTGCTTTCCGGTAAAGACCAGTATGTCAGTTTGTTGACGCCTGCCTGCTCTACCCGTGGATCAGCAGTAGTATCGAGTGTACCCGTCGAAGTAAGTGCAAAATTAACGGTGCCTGCAGCTAAAGTACGCGGATTGCCGTAGGATGCATCCCACCACGTTATCGCCACACGGTCATATTCACTCAAATCAATGTTCCCGATCGTAGCAGCCATTCCGCCGGTGTTTCTGAAATACACAAATGTATCGATGGACGGGAAGCAGCGTTTCTTACTTTCATTGCCTGTGAGTTTTGAAAGATTCCCTGCTCCGTACTTCTGGGCATTCCGCATGGGTATTTTAAGAGTATCAGAATATACTGTTATATCTTTATAACATGCCGCGGTAACGTTCCTGTGGCCAAACGCAACGCGTCCGTTTACAGCGATAAGCGCATTGGTAACAGTCAATTTTGATGTTCCGCCAGCATCATATACGACTGCATCTTTATAGTACTGTGCATGAATCGGGTCCGGGTTCGGGTTATTATCATCTTGCTGAGAGGTCTCATATGCGTCATCAGGGTACGTTGTAATATTGCCGTATTCAACAGATGCTTTCAGCTCTCCGTCGATGTAAAACTGGACTGTACCTTTTCCGTTATCATAGCAGGTATATGTATGATATGTTGACACAAGTGTGCCTTTCCCTTCAGCGTAAGCATCTATCAATACAGCACTAGTATCCACATGCCTGCTTATGCTCGAGTCATATTTTTTCACGGAAACCTGTATCTTGTCATTATCGTAAACTCGAAAATATATTCCGCTCCCGCCAACGCCTGAACCGGCACCGGAACCATCCGCTTCATACCAGTTCATTACAGTACCATTGCGTTTAAGCACCTGCGTACCGCGAACGAACAAGTAATTATGTTTTTTCTCGCCGAATTTTCCCTGATATGAAACGGCATACGCTTCATTCGGGCCAAAGTAGATATCCTTCAGTTCCAGCGCCGAATACTTATCGAACTGTACGTAATTTCCGCCCGTTTCGGATTTTATGACCGCTGTTCCGCTCCCGGCAAGGATCACTGACCAATCATCTAAAAAAGACGTCCCGGTCAACGGTGTGTCTGCCGCCTCTGAATCAAAATCGCTTGCCGCCAGAACATCCATTCCGGAAAGGATGTCGGAAAGAGACCCCGAGTTTCCGGATCCGGTGGCAAAAACGGTGGCTGATCCAGTCAGCACAATCACCAGCAGAAGACAAATCAGTCTGTACAACACAACCTTACTTTTCATTGTTATTCCTCCTGTTTTTGTTCAATACAACAATTGCTATAGCCGCTATTGCAATGACGCCGGCTGCTATGGCAATGATAGTAATAACAGTTCCGTTTTTAGGCTTTTCATTCTTCGGGGCTTCGGTCGCTGCAGGAATATCTGTCGTCTCTGCAATATCCGTTGTTTGAGGTATTTCTGTAGTTTCAGTCTGCGTGGCAGTTTCCGTCGGACCGGCAGTTACTGCAGAATCGGTCTTTTCAGGCGCTGCTGTAACGTCAGGCTGCTGTGTTGTCTCCGGAGAAGCAGCATCAGTAGCAGCTGTTTCCGCGGATTCGGTCACCTGAGGCTCGGGAGTCTGTTTCCCCGATTCAAGATAAACCGCCAGATCATCCAGATAATTGTCAGAACCGCTGGTCTTCCTGAAGCCGATCGCTATCATACCCTCTGTAGAAAGTCTGGAATTATTAACTGTCGCAAGAACGTCTCCGTACGCGTTTTTAACTGTGACAGTTTTGTAGAAAGGAAACGATTCGTCATCTGCCGGATCATCGTAATTGACCGGTTCCGCATAATCGACAATGGCAAACAGTGCGCCGTCAACATAATACTTGATGGTCCCTTTTCCATTATCGTAAATAATGTAGTCGTGGAATGAACTGCCTACATCTGCTTTGACCGGAATATTGACGACGCGGGCGGCAATGTGTACGCCGTCTACCTCGTATGTTTTGATTATCAGCGAAATGGCATCGTTGCTGTTGCCCTTCGTCAATGCGATACCACTCGCGCCGATCGTACCGCCTATTGCACCCTCAGCAGCTCCGCCGTTTTCCGTATACCAGTCTTTTTCATACCAGCCTATACTGGCTTCCTTCCAAGCGGGATTTTCTCTGATCACTGGTTCGGTGCCACGAACAAAGAAGCAGAACTTCGATGCTCCGATCAAAGCACGGAAAGAAAAGACGTATGCGTTATCTTCCATAACATCCAGATAATTTGTCTGGAAATAGTTTTCTGAGTTGATTACCGCATACTTTTCCCCTTTTTCGTCTTCATGCACCAGGATCTGCGGTCCGCGGTCTACTCCCCAATACGTGTTAAACTCACCCATATTATTACCGTCAGTTCCGTCATCTTCGTCTTCAAAATCGATGATACTGGCAAGTTCAAAACCTGGCAGATCTTCCCACGTTTCCACCGGCCTCGTTTCGATCTTATTGACGCAGTTAAAAACGATTTTTGAGACGACGAGAGAGTCAACTACAGGCGAACCGTTATTGTCCCGGACAATAGATCCGTATGCGAGATACACGTCTCCGGAATAATCCGTATCCAATGTGATCGTAACTATCTGCTCACCTGAACCCCAGCGGCCCGGAGGCGCCGTAAGTTCTGCTTTGCCGATTATTTTGGCGCTTTCTATAGGCGTGATGCCTTCCGTTTTATTTCCGGATGCAACCGGTCCGTTTGACGTTAGAGCAAGATATGCCTTTCCGCTCGAATTAGTAAATACCGCATTTGCACTTGATCCCACGTTGATAACGACTTTTTCGTATTTGGAAAGATCAAAGTTGCCCAGATAAATGTAACCGCACGCAGTCACCTGAAGGACCCAATGACCTTCGTTATACAATGCATCAGGGTATCCGTTTCTAACTGTAACCGCGTTTGATTCACCGTCAAGTTTTTCTATATCTATTTCCAGATCCTCCGCGGATGTGGAAGCAAATATCGGGCAAAGCTGCATCGTCAATAATATTGCTGTTATCAAGCTCAAAGCACAGATTCTTTTAAGCAGGTGTTTTATCACGATTTAACCCTCCTTGAAATTACGGTCAATATACTCGACCAGGTCTTGTACATAATTTGTCATTATCGCCGTGTCTCTAGCGGTAGAGAATTCGCTAAACACTTTTTGCTTTTCGTCTTCGGAAATACATTCACGCTCCAGCGATCCTGCATGTCTGCGTGTGTAAAAATACGGGCCGGTCTTTCCGAAGCGTTCCAGCATCTCTTTTCTGATCGAATCGACCATATCTTCCGGCATTTTGTATGCAAAAGAAAACGCTTCATAACATCCGGTCTCACATATGATTTTGTATATCGAAGGCCATTCTTCTGCAGGATTCATCTTATCCATTATGAAAAACGCTTTTCCGTCACATACTTTCAGTACTTCTTCAAGTGTCGGTATCTGATATTCAGTTATGCACCCTTCTCTGAATTTTCTGCCTGCCTTCAGTCGGAGTTCTCTTAATTCATCATATGTCCAGTCGCTTAAATTATCTGATTCCGGAAGTCCGTTTTTCCCTTTTTTTAATGTCCAGTCGGTAGTCTGATGCAGGGTACTCCAATGCATCAGCACGATCCGTTTGTCTTTTGTATACCGGAAATCCAGTTCCATGATATCAGCGCCCATTTGTATGGAACTTATGATTGCTTCGATCGAATTTTCCGGATAATAATCGCCGCCTCCACGATGTGCCCAGCAAAAAGGTCTGTTCTTTTTAGGGAATGATTCTACTTTTTCTCTATAGTCCAGAAGCCATGACGGCGGAGTCCAAATATACTTCCAGACCGGAATAAAACGGGAACAATCCTGAATATATTGTTCCCGTTTCGGAAAAGCAAAAGCAGTATTTAGTTCCTCAAGAGTATATGTACGATCGGACAATTCACATTTCCAGATATATGAAAGAGCAAGATATAACATTTCACCGTTAGACGCTTTGATATTAATTGCGCCGTCGCGGCAAATAATGTCATACCCTTTGAAAGCCTGCTCTTCGATCTTCTGACTACGGGTCAGCGTCACTTCCACAGGTAAACTGTTTATTATTTCAATGCATAATTCACTGTATTCCTTGGGATCAAAATTCTCAATAAACAGTTTTTCCCAGGCAAGAATCATATCCTCTCCCCCCAAAGCAGGTTAATTATAACTTTTCCCTGCTCCCTCGTCTAATTCTATTTTGTTGCAGTTTGTATTACAAAAATTTATATCTTCATAGATGTTTTTTAGTTCTTGAAACAGATCCGGATATGCAAATCCGGGACGGCAAATAAAATGAATACTGCGATCCATATTGACACCCTCCAGCGGCAGCGCAACAAGTTTGCCCTCGTTTATCTCTGCCTGGCAGGCGGCTACCTGCAGTATCGATATTCCTACATTGCCCTCGACAAGTTTTTTAATTACTTTCAGGCTGTTCGTTTCGACCACGACATTCAGATCGTCTGCCCTGAGTGACCCTTTTTGAAGTTCTTCATCCAGGACCTGCATCGCATAATTATTTTTATAGCAAAGGATCATTTTTTCTTTTTTAAACTGCTCAAAAGTGATCTTTTTCTCGTTTGCGAGAGGATGGTCAGGCGATACTATAACACGGCTTTTGTCTTTACAAAGCGGATATACGTTAAATCCTTCCGGCGCGGGATAATTGATAAGCACCCAATCTAATTCACAATCGATAAGTTTTTTTATAAGAGTCTTCCTGGAGTCACAATATATATCCAGCGTCAGATCGGGATGTTTCTGGCAATATACTGCCATGATGCCTGACAATATATTTTCTGCCAGGGTTATTGTTACACCTATTGAGAAGTGACACGGTTTCTCCGCCATGACCCGAATATCGGACAAGAACGTATTTTCTATCGAGCGGGATTTCTCGGCATATTCGACGAGACGCATTCCGGCATCGGTAAGCCTAATATTTTTCCCGTTCTTTTCAAAAATACGGATCCCGTATTCTGTTTCAAGCTGTTTGATATGATGACTAACTGCAGGCTGAGTCAATGCAAGTTCGTTGGCCGAGCGCGTGAAATTTTTCGTTTGTGCTACGCTTAATAACGTTTTTAACCGTACGTCCATCAAAAATCACCACCGTTTTATATTTTAAGATTTTCTTCCAGATGTATTTGTGCCGCCCATTGTCTGCTGACCAGACAGAACGGGTCTCCTTCCAGGCATAAGATCTCAAGCAATCTTGCCCGGAGCGATCCTATCACTTCGGTAAGGGCAGGTTCGTGTATTAGATTATTGATTTCCCACGGATCGTCGCACAAGTTATACAGTTCATCGGTATCCGTGGCATTCCATATATATTTCCACTGATCTGTTTTGATACAGCGCTGAGTGAATAGCCCGAACTGTGCGCCATTCAGCGAAGAAACCGCCTCATTTCGTTCTCCGGACATGCCCGAAAGAACGTCTACAAAACTGATCCCGTGAAGCCCTGTGCCGCTCGGGTCAATATGATTTAGTTCCATGAGCGTCGGTCCCAGATCCAGATTGTGCATCGTATATGCTCCGGTTCTCCGGGGCACGTGTCGGCAAGTACCGTTTGCCGGTTTTACGATAAGCGGGACATGGATAACATCTTCGTAAAGCACATAATGCTTATCAAACATTTTATGATCCCCGCACATATCTCCGTGGTCGGAAGTGAATACTATAGTCGTATCGTCTTTTATTCCCAGATCTTTTAGCGAACCGATCATCTGTCCTATGTGATGATCCAGCTCCGAGATCTGGGCATAATATTTGCGAACTATCGGTTCCCAATCTTCCCAGGACTTGCTTCCGTTTTTCCAGTTGAAGATCTGCTGCCTCTGAATGTATGGCTTGCCTGCCAGCGGATCATCGAAGCCTCCCCACTTCAAAGCGCGATCATACATCTCGTAGAAACTTCGATGCGGCCTGTAAGGAGGATGGGGACTTGAAAAACACACTGTCATAAAGAACGGATCCGGACCCGTTTTCACCGCATTTTTGATTTCTTCTATTGCACACGCAGCCGTGAATCCCGTCGGTGTTTCCGAGATATCACATTCATCTACCCAACCTTCAACCAGGTGTTTTCGTTCTTTGCAGACGCAGCTTTCTCCGTGTAAAAGCCGGTATTCCTCCCACGTGTCTCTTTGCCGAACATAGCCGTATTCAGTGCAGTCGTGTAAAGGGTTCAGTTCGGAGCGGCCTATGTGGATAGTGTTATACCCCGCTTCTCTAAAATCACGTACAAAAGAATAATCTTCGACAGGCAAGCCGCCGATAGGCATTGTTACATCATAATTCCAGTAAGAGCCGAAACTCTCGCTCCTTTTACAGGCGTAGAAACTTTGCCTGGCCGGACAACATGTGGGAATCGACGTATACGCATTTTCGAAAAATGTACTTTCTTCCGCCAGAGCGTCAAGATTCGGCGTTAGTACCGGGATCTCATTCGAAAAGCCCATGCAATCGTATCTGAATTGGTCGGCGACAATTATTAAAACGTTCTTTTTTGGTTCTTCATTCATAGCAGTCACTCATAGTTATATTTTGTGCTGATCCACTGTACACATTCATACGGATGATCCGTGAGCAGATTATTTCCCGCTTTATAGTATTGACCGAAGAAACTGTTCAGTTCGGTTTGTGTTTTTAACGTGATATCTTTTGACAGATCTCCCGTGTGTTTACGTGAATAATAATTCAGCGAAACAGGCAGTCCGTCTGAGGCCATCTGCCTGCGGTAAGGTTCAAGATCTGCATCCGCGTCTTTAAAACTTTTGCCGAAAAGAAAATTCTGGGTGCTTTCGGTTTCTTTAAGGACTTTGTAAATATCGTCCCAGTATTTGAGACAGTCGATCTTATCGAGATTGACAAAGATCCGGTTCCTGCACACTCTCATAACTTCTTTCAAAGTCGGGATCTTGTACGGTGTGATCTCGCCGGTTTCAGAAGAATATTGCCCGTAATTGAAACGCAAATTAAGTTCCAGCAGCTGTTCGTAGGTCCAACCGGCAACTTTCTGACTTTTGGGCAGGCCGTTCTTTCCTTTCTTTTCTGCCCAGTCAGTACATTCGTTCAAATCGCCGTGCATCAATATCAGCACGTCATCTTTTGTGCGCTGTATATCTATTTCGATAATATCGCAGCCCATTTTGATAGAACTGATAATGGATTCGATCGAATTCTCGGGATAGAATTGCAGACCGCCTCTGTGAGCGGTACACATCATGCGGCCTTTGGCTGTAAACGAATTTTGCTTTTCATTAAAATCCAGCATCCACGCCGGAGGTGTCCATTGATATTGCCACACCGGGGTAAAAAGTTCGATGTTTTTTATATAATCTTCTCTGTTAACTCTTTTTTCGGATATTCCCAGCGCTTGTATATTTTCAGATGTGACCCGAGCCGGATCACCGGAAAAATAATCATATTTCAGGCGCATCGAAGCCAGATAGATCAGATCCGTGCTTGAAGCGGTGATACTGATCTCATCATTGCCGAACAATATGCTGTATCCATCCTGTGCGGCATCCGTGTTTATATATATCGACAATATTCCATCCTGGCTTGAATTCTGTGATAATTGATCCAGCTCTGTAACCGTATAACTTGCCGCGAAAAAGTTCTTAAGTTCTTCCGCTGCTTTTGTTTCATATATTGATGGTTCTTCGGACAATACAAACACACATTTTGTATATTTATCCGGTTGCGGTGTCTTACTATTATCGTTTGTCGAAACAGGCGAGGTATTTTCATCAGGCGTTATTGGTTTTACTCCGTGCGAGCAACTGACAGTCATAGCGCAAATAACGATAATAACAATCAAACAAAGCATTCTCTTTGTCAAACCATTCACCTCCCGATCCGAAAGTATCCGAGAGAATTATATTTTAGAGCCGCTGCACTGTCAAATTACAATTTTTTTGGATGGCAATAAATACTATTTAATACTTTCTTGATAATAAATATATCCGGCTGCCAAACCAGGTGGTTCACACCGATTTTACAGCCGGATATTATCGTTTGATAGATTATTATAGATGCATTACGAAGCAGATGCGGTTATTACAGCATCAGGTCAGCCACCATCTCGCCGATCTCGGAGGCATTGTCGATCGAAAGGCCGCTTATCAGGCGTGCCTGCGCGTATAGGATCTTTGTAAAGCGCGAAAGCTTGTCATTGTCCGTGCCGTAAAGCGATTTAAGTTTTGCTGCGATAGGATGATCGATATTGACCTCGAGCACGAGCTGAGCCTTGATCCCGCCGTCTTCGACGCCGGGCATCTGCTTTAGCGTCTTCTCCATACCCATAGACAGCTCACCTTCGCTCGAAAGGCTGACGGGGTGGTTTTTAAGCGTATTTGTAAACCTTACGGACTTAACAGCGCCCCCGATTGCATTCTTCATCAGATCCAGCATATCGGCGTTCTTTTCGTTCTCCTGCTTGATCGTCTCCTTCTCTTCGTCGGTGGCGATGTCAAGCTCGTCGCGTTGTACGTTAAGGAATTCTTTATCGTTATATGTCCTTAGCATCTGGAGCGCGAATTCGTCAACGTCTTCGGTCAGGTACAGCACTTCGCAGCCGTGGGCCAGCACCGCTTCCACCTGAGGCAGGAGCTTGATCTGGTTGATGCTCTCGCCGGAAGCATAATATATCTTCTTCTGATCTTCCTTCATGCGGGAGACATACTCTTTGAGGGTCACGCCCCGGCTGCCGTCGGGGGCCTGCTTCACTTCTTCAGCATTCGCTTCTGTCTCAG
This sequence comes from Mageeibacillus sp. UBA1255, assembly GCA_002308795.1. Taxonomy (GTDB): domain Bacteria; phylum Bacillota; class Clostridia; order UBA1212; family UBA1255; genus UBA1255. The sequence goes on from DBVV01000068.1 coordinate 26,805, forward strand.
CCTTCGCCTCTGCGTCGTCCTCCGCCTTCTCTTCGGCTTTCGCCGGAGCCTCGTACGATGACTTCAGCAGCAGCAGATCCTGGAGCACGTCTTTATGAGAGCCGTAATCCATATAGAGGCCGTACTTTAATTGACGCCCGAAAGCCTTGAAAAACTGTTCATATTTCTCCCGGTCGTTTTCAAGCATTTTCGCAAGTTCTGCAGCGATCTTCTTCTCGACAGCTTTAGCGATCGCCTTTAACTGACGGTCGTGCTGCAGCATCTCACGTGAAATATTAAGCGAAAGATCGGCGCTGTCAACGAGTCCCCTTACGAAGCTGAAATAGTCCGGCAGGAGTTCTTTGCATTTTTCCATGATAAGCACGCCGCTCGAATAAAGCTGGAGCCCCTTTTCGTATTCGCGGCTGTAATAATCGAACGGAGCATGCGCCGGTATGAACATCAGCGATTCGAAACTGGATAAGCCTTCGGTTTTCTGGCGGATCACCTTGAGAGGCGCTTCGTAATCGTAAAATTTATTGCGATAAAAGTCTGCGTATTCGTCGTCGGTCACCTGGTCCTGGGGGCGCTTCCAGATCGGTACCATCGTGTTGAGCGTCTCGTCCTCGGTGTAACTCTCGTACTCGGGCTTATCATCCGGGCTCCCTTCTTTTTTGCGCGATTTCGTCACTTCCATCCTGATAGGATAGCGGATGTAATCACTGTACTTTTTAACCAGTTCGCGTATGCGCCACTCGTCAAGGAACTCGCCGTAGTTTTCCTCGTCACCGTCCGGTTTGAGATGCAGTGTGACAACGGTGCCGTTGTCTTCTTTTTCGCACGGGTCAATGCTGTACCCGTCTGCTCCGGACGATCTCCAGCACCATGCCGAATCGCTTCCCCAGGCGCGGCTCTCGACCGTCACCAGGTCGCTCACCATGAACGCTGAGTAGAAACCGACGCCGAACTGACCGATGATATCTATATCTGCATTGCCGCCCGCCGGGTCGGGATCGCCGGCCTTATCGTCGCCTTTTTTGAATTCAAAAGAACCGCTTTTTGCGATAGTACCGAGGTTATTCTCCAATTCATCCCTGGTCATACCGATGCCGTTGTCCCTGATCTCCAGAGTGCGGTTATCTTTATCTGCCGTGATCCGGATCTCATAATCCGAACGCGAAAGCGTGATGCTTCCGTCTGTGAGCGATCTGAAATACAGTTTATCGATCGCGTCGCTGGCATTGGAAATAAGTTCTCTCAAGAAGATCTCTTTGTGGGTATAGATGGAGTTGATCATCATATCCAGCAGCTTTTTCGATTCAGTTTTGAATTGTTTTTTGGACATAGAAAATTCCTTCCTTCTTATAACTATATATGGCATTCCGGCGCCGCCGCGGTGCTGCTTGAACATCGGGCTTCACCGGAACCGTGCTGCCTAGTTATTATTATACGACTTCGTGTCAATACTTATTACCGGTTAGAGTCTGATAAATGTGCAGACCTTCCGTACATCATATTCTGCCTTTTCCAGTATCCGCGGTCGATCAGCCCGAGCTGTTTTTCCGTGAACCTGATCGCCCAGTTGCCTGCCTGTTTTCCGGGCGTATTCATTCTGGTGTCCATCCCGTACTCGAGAAGATCCTGCACCGGGAATATGACCCTTACGGCATTCGATCGCATCAGTGTTTTTATTATATACGGGCAGGCGTATTTTCCGTCTGTCCCGGGATATCCTATGTAGTCAAGCATCCTGTTCCTGTCTTCGAAACTCATATCAAAAATGTACCCGAGCAGAGTGTTGTTATCATGCGTACCGGAATACGCGACAACGTTTTCAGGATAATTATGCGGAAGGTGCGGATTCTCTTCGGACAAGAACGCAAACTGAAACACTCTCATGCCCGGGAGACCGGTATCGGACAGAAGTTTACGGACGCCGTCGTCAATATCCCCGAGGTCTTCTGCTATGATCAGTCTGCCCCTCGCCTCTGCCTTTAAGGTTTCTACGAACGCGAAGCCCGGACCTTCCTCCCAGCGTCCCTCTTTCGCTGTTTTCGTACCGGCGGGTATTGCCCAGTATGCGGAAAAAGCGCGGAAATGGTCGATCCTGACTCCGTCAAACAGCATAAGCTGATGGCGGATGCGGTCTCTCCACCAGCGGTATCCGTCCTTTTTCATATTGTCCCAATTATATAACGGATTGCCCCAGAGCTGTCCGTCCTCGGCGAAGTAATCCGGCGGAACACCCGCGACTGCAGTCGGTTTACCGGTATCCGGATCGATCATAAACAGATCGGGATGGAAACGGACGTCCGCCGAATCCAGATCGGTGTAGATCGGTATGTCTCCGATGATCTCGATCCCCTTTTTATTTGCGTACGCTTTAACGCAGAGCCACTCGCGCAGGAACTCATATTGAATAAATTCGTGTGTGAATATCGCTTCATCCGTATCAGCCGCACCCGTACCGGAAGACGAATCGGCTTCCCGCTCAGCCATAAAAACACAGAAATCAAACAGTTCCGGATAATCACGTATCTTTTTATCGATTTCTTCACGTTCTTCGTTGGCCACGCGCCCGGCTGCTTTTCTGAGCAGCTCAATGCGTTCGGCGAATAATCTTTCATACTCGCAAAGATAAGGCGTTTTCTGCCTTGCCCCGTCGAGCTCGCTTTTGGTGATCAGTCCCTTTTCGTATAACGTCGGAAGGTCAATAAAAAACGGGTTTCCGGCGAATCCGGACAATGATTTATAAGGCGAACCGTTTACGTCCGGCCAGTTGAACGGGAGCGTCTGCCACATTGAAAATCCGCAGTCTGAGAGGAGGTCAACGAACCTGAGCGCCTCTTTTCCGAACGATCCGCAAGAATAATCTCCGGGAAGAGTGGAAATATGCATAAGAATACCTGACCGTCTCATTTTTCGCCTCCGCTCCCCCGGTCTTCGGAATGATCCGGCGCAGCATGCTTTTTTTTGAATATTTTACGGTATACGCGTCCCGCAAAACTTCTCAGCCTGAGTTTAAGACTAACGACCGGATGAATAAAGACAATAAAACGCGAATAAAAGCGGTAACCTTTTTCATTAACAGAATGTTCCCTGCCCCTGTGAACGAACGAAGTCATGACAGCGATCATATCATTGTCCGTGACACCTAATTCCTTCCTGATGCAATTGTCGCCCCGGATAACGTATCCATCCGGCAGCACCTTTATCACGCGATGAAGCACGTATTTACCGGGAGGCCTGCGGTACAGCACAGTATCGTACTTTTCAGGGCGCTGACCATCCTCTAGTCTGGTTAAAGTAAAAAGGTCTCTTCCCTGCTTCAGCAGGGGCATCATGCTTACCCCCACGTTTGAATAGGTCAGAGTACCGTTTTCACTAAGATATTCTTCGAACGAAGGTCTTTTCTCTCCCACGCCCGCTCAATCCTCCAGCGCGTCGATCCCGCGCAGTTTTTCTATCACTTTATCTACGTCTGCCGCGATCACTTCTTTCGGGGCGTCAAACTTTTCGAACATGGCGTCAACGATCTCGTCGCGCGTCGTTTCTTTTTTGAGAAGCTCCACGATCATTCCTGCCGTTTTATTACCGCGTATCATTCCGTTGAAGCCCGAACCTCCGGTGCTGACGGTGATGTGCTCGTCGCCTTTATCGTAAGTTATGAATTGTTTTTTCAGCTTCATTGCTATTTACTCCCCTTTTGAAGTGTGGTTTATTCATTCATTCCGCCGCTTATTCCGCCGTTCATTCCGCCGTATGATACCATGGCGGCTTCAGGCTCCATGTTGCAGTAAAGCCTGTACATCCCCGCCTGCTCGGAGACGCGGTCAATAAGCCCGAGCGTCGTTCTAAGCATTTCGGGGTCGTGCGGTCTGTAAGACTGTTTCAGAAGCGTAGGGAACGCCTCACGAGACGTTATCCCGGAAATACTGTTATTTTCCCCTCTTTCAAGGAGGCATACCGCTTTAAGAGGCACGCAGATATTTGCGCCAAGACCGTGCTTTCCGTTCCATGGCGAACCGCATACAAAAACGCCGTTATCAGAGACGCGGATAAAAGGCTTATCGTCATTGACCATGACTGCCCTCTCCCCGAAAAGATCTCTCCACAGCGATACGTGCGTAGATTTCCCCGTGCCGCTCGGTGCGGTAAAAATATACCCCTCGCCGTCAACGCTGATCGCGGATCCGTGCATCAGAAAGCGGCCGAACTGCGGCAATGCCTCGGCGATCTTTCTGAATATCGCCATTGCCTCGATATATGCGGGATGCCTAACTGATTCCGGATCTTCAGGTAAATACTTCTTTTCCCCTTCCATATCTTCATCAGTTACTTCGACGGATATATCCGGCATGCTGCCGTCATCGTCCGTCTGCTCCGAATCATCCTTTTTGAGATAATTCGCACAGATACGGGCGATATACCCGTATCTGTGGTTTATCCTTATATTCAGTCCCGCAATATACGTGTCCAGAGTATTCATTACCGGATTACACCCTGACGGTCCAGTTCATCGTATCCGGAAGCTTTCCGGACTGTATACCGGTTATCGAATCGTAAAGTTTCTGAGAGATCGGGCCTATCTCGCCGTTATTGATGGTCATCTTATGGCCTTCCCAGTTGAGCTCTCCGACAGGAGAGATGACAGCAGCGGTACCTGTTCCGAACACTTCGTCCAGCTTACCGGCCTCGTATGCGTCGTAAACTTCCTTTATACCCAGTTTTCTCTCTTCGACTTTATAGCCCCAGCTCTTAAGAAGCTGTATCGAAGAATCTCTGGTAACACCGGCGAGGATGCTGCCGTTGAGCGCGGGCGTAACGATCGTACCGTCGATCACGAAGAAAACGTTCATCGTCCCGACTTCCTCGATATACTTACGCTCTACACCGTCCAGCCACAACACCTGCGTATATCCGAGTTCCGCCGCTTTCTCCTGCGCACGTATCGATGCTGCGTAGTTACCGGGAGTCTTTGCAAAACCGATACCGCCTTTAACAGCTCTTACGTAATCGTCTTCAACGTATATTTTAACCGGATTAAGTCCCTCGGGATAGTAAGCTCCGACCGGTGACAATATGATCATAAACAGATAATGGCTCGCGGGATGTACGCCGAGCTGAGGGTCAACGGCGATAATAAACGGTCTTACGTACAAAGATGTTCCGGGATTGGTCGGTACCCAGTCGATATCGATGCGGACAAGCTCTTTAAGTGCTTCGAGTGCGAATTCTTCGTCGATAGGCGGAATGCACAGGCGCTCGTTAGAGATGTTCGCTCTTTCAAAGTTTTTCTGAGGTCTGAACAGCAGCGTACGTCCGTCAGGCGTGCGGTATGCTTTCATTCCCTCGAAAATTCCCTGACCGTAATGGAAAATCATTGCGGAAGGATCCAGCGAAATAGGTCCGTACGGTACGATGCGTGCGTCGTGCCATCCCTGGCCCTTATCATAGTCCATTATGAACATATGATCCGTAAAGATCTTCCCGAATCCCAGTTTGCTCTGATCCTGCGGTTTTTCTTTAGGAGTTTTGATGCGTTCAACTTTTATTTCCATAATTCAGTCCTCCCTGTTAAAAGCATCGTAAAAAGTGATCATCGGAGTTTTTCCGATCAACGTGAGTATATCACTTATGAGCTTTTCAGTCAATCCGCTTTTGGGCTCTTTTCCTTCCCTTTGATAAATACGTACTGTTTGTGATAATATAATAAACGCGGCCGGAACAGCCTGCGGCTGCATGGGAGGCGGATCATATCGTGGCTCTGACAGTGGGGATCTGCACACTCGGGTGCAAGGTCAATTTTTATGAAAGCGAATGCATTAAAGAGCTTCTGGAAAAGGAAGGATTTGAGATCCGTGATTTTTCGGAGAAGTGTGATATTTATATAATCAATTCATGCACCGTTACCGGAGAAGGTGACAGAAAAGTAAAGCAGGCATGCCGCCGGGCTGTAAAAACGAACCCGGGAGCGTTTGTTTGCGTAACGGGCTGCACCGCACAGATCGCCCCCGAAAAGCTGGCCGGAATAAGCGGGATAGGATATATATGCGGAAACAGATCAAAAAAAGCTATTGTCGACCGCATACTCGAATATGCGAAAGGAGTACGCGGAAGCAGCGAAAACGCCGAGATCGACGTTCAGGACTTTGGCCCCGCGCCCGAATACGAACCGCTGAAATTGTCCGCGACGGGTCATACAAGAGCATTCATAAAAATCGAAGACGGCTGCAACAGTTCGTGCTCATACTGCATAATCCATACCGCGAGAGGCCCCGCGAGATCAAGGCCGGAAGACGATATACTTGACGAGATACGCAGAATGGCGAAGGCCGGATACAAAGAAGTGATCCTGACCGGGATCGAATTGTCATCGTATGAAGGAGACATACCCGGGCTCGCGAAAAAAGCCGGAGAAATACCCGGGATAGAAAGGATCAGGCTCGGATCGCTTGACCCCGCATATATAACAAAAGAGCGGATAATGCGTCTGAAAGAAGCGCCTAAGCTGATGCCGCATTTCCACATCTCGCTTCAGAGCGGAAGTTCACACGTTCTGGCGGCAATGAAACGTAAGTATAATGCCAAAACCGCGCTCGATCGTATTATGTTTTTAAAGCAGACGTTCCCGGATGCTTCTCTGTTTGCGGATATAATCGTAGGATTCCCGGGAGAGACCGAACAGGATTTTAACGAAACATTAGAATTTATCAAAAAGATCCGTTTCCTTCACCTGCACATATTCCCCTACTCCAGAAGGAACGGTACGATCGCGGCTTCGATGCCGGGTCAGCTTTCTTCTGCCGAGAAGCGGCGAAGGGCCGGGGCTCTGGCGGAGATCCAGCGCTCGATCAAGCGCAGCATTCTTGAGCAGGCCGTGAAAGCCGGTCAGGAAGGGCGTCTTTTAAAAGTGCTGTTTGAAGAAGGCCGCACGGGACATTCCGAAGAATTTTTCAAAATAAAAGCAGAGGATGCCGGATCGACACCCTCTGCCGCTAAAATGTCCGAAAAAGGTACGATAAGCCTGTGCAGACCCCTTTACACAGACGGAGACGTTATTTACGTCATGCCTGCAGAGGTACTCGTACCGTAATATCCGGGAATACCGGATCACATATTTTTGCGGTTTGTCTCAACTTCGTTGTAAGTCTTCGCAAGAAATTCGCTGAGACCGAGCAGAGTATTGTCAACATACTCCCTGGTGCCCTGCTTGATTTCCTTAGCCCTTGACCCCGCCTCGGCGACGATCTTCTCAGCCTGAACCTGCGCGGCCTGGGTGATCTCATGCTCGTCTATCAGCTGCTTCCTGCGCGTCTCGGCATCCTGGATAATAAGCTCAGCCTGATTATGCGCGTCGCTTACGATGGCATTGGCCTCGTCCTTCGCCTGGCTGATAATATCGTCCGCATCCTCTTTTGCTTTGGTGACAACGTCATCCGCGCTGTCGTTCGCCCTGCTCCAGACTTCGCGGCTCTTTTTATAGAACTCGTTGGCTCTGACCGTCTCATCAGGAATGGTGTTTCTGAGTTCGTCAATGATTCCCAGAACTTCGTCCCTGTCTACCGAGACTTTGTTGTTAAACATTGATTTCTTCGCCTCGCTGATCATGCTCTGGAGCATATCCAGCAGATCGATACTCTGAACATCCTGTTCTTCCATAAACTGCACTCCTTCTTATCCCTTTTTTATTTAATCACGCATCCGGACTTCCGCACGCCATACGGCCTGACCGTCTGCAGTATGATCCCGAACTACGATATCCGGCTACTTTTTTTCACCGTTCTTTAGCGCTCTTACGCTGTCTACGATATCCTTCTCTATCTCTTTCGGCACAAGGCCGCATATGCTCCCGCCGTGCCACGCAAGCTCTTTAACTACGCTCGAACTGAGGAATGAGTTCTGCACGTCTGCCATCAGGAAGATAGTATCGATATCGTTATCTATATGCCTGTTCAGCGCAGCCATCTGAAGTTCGTATTCGTAGTCGGAAACAGCTCTGAGCCCCTTCACGATAGCATGCGCACCGTTCTTTTTAACGAAATCCACGAGCAGGCCGTCAAACGACCCGACTTCGACGTTCGGAAGATCGCCGATACATTTCTGTATTAGTTTAACTCTTTCCTCCATCGTAAAAAGCGGATTTTTCTTCGAATCGTTTACGAGTACACCTACGATAAGCTTATCGAAAAGTTTAGACGCACGCTTTATTATGTCAAGATGGCCGTTCGTGAGCGGGTCAAAACTTCCGGGGTAAACGCCGATCTTAGGCTCGACGGTATATACCTTTGGTGTTTTAACGTCGTCAATGTTTTTCCGGGCGGTCTTTCCGGTTTTAGTATTCTTATTCGTCTTCTCTGCCGTCAATGTCATTCCCGCCTCTCCTGTAAAACGAAAGCCCGACAGTCCCGTACTCCCTGCGCTTAAACAGCGAAAAGCCGCCTATCGTCCGTGGGAGTTCCGCATCCCGCCTGTGCTCACACATTATAACACAATCACGGTCCAATAATCCATACCGTTCGGCGGTCAAAATTGTATTTTCATATAAATTTGCATCGTACGGCGGATCTAACAGCACCAGCCCGAAGCACCGCTTATCGTCCCGGTACCGTTTCAGAGCCCGTGAATAAGAAAAGTCTGTCACCAGAGCCGCTTCCTCGAGTCCGGTATGTTTCAGATTACTTCTGACCAGATCGGCGCACCTGCGGTCAATATCGTTAAAACAGCAATATTCCGCACCTCTGCTGAGCGCTTCGATCCCGAGCGCACCGCTGCCCGCAAAGAGGTCAAGCACCTGCCTTCGGCTTATATACGGCGACAATATGCTGAACATCGATTCCTTAACTCTGTCAAGCGTCGGTCTCGTCTCAGGCGAATCAGCAGTCTGCAGTTTTAACCCTCCGGCGCTTCCGGATATAACTCTGACCATCACAAGCTCCTCCTTTTTCTATTCTACCACAAAAAACCATCCCGCAACAGTGGAAACTCGTAAAATAACTTTAAAATACATTTCAGTTTTCAAAAAAAGTGGTTGCTTTTCTTTTTCGTACGTGGTAGAATAGCCCCCGCTGTTTAAATATTCAAGGAGGTGTTTTAAATGGCAAAGTGCGAGTTTTGTACAAAAGGAATGCTTTACGGCCGCCATATCAGCATTACCCGTTCTCAGGTCAGCAGACGCGCAAAGAGAAACTGGAAGCCCAACGTGCGTCGCGTAAAGATCATGGACGGACAGACACCCCGTTACGCATATGTATGCACAGCATGCCTTAGGTCCGGTAAAGTTGACCGCGCCGTTAAAGAGCAGAAAGTTGCCGGCTGATGAACAGACGCCTATATTGCGAGAAAGAATAATGCGATCCTGAAAACGGGTCGTATTTTTCGTTTTACATACAACCGGAGGGAATATGAAAACAGGAATCGGATGGAGCCCGGAAAACATAAAAGACATTGACAACGCCGAAAGATCGCTCACCGAGATCAGATCGCTCGGTTATGACTGCGTCGATCTTCAGTCGTTCTGCAACACCGGAGACGTTTTTTTTAACGGCAGCATAGCGGATATGGAGAAGCTGCTTTTGAGGATCAGGTCCGCGGCTGACAATGCCGGTATCACGATCTCTCAGACGCACGGTCCCTGGCGCTGGCCTCCCAGAGACGGGACGAAGGAAGAGCGCGACGAACGGTTTGAAAAAATGACCCGTTCTCTTGAAGGTACCGCGATGGCAGGATGTACCGATATGGTCATCCACCCGATCATGCCGTTCGGCGATAACAGTAATCCCGATCCGGACCGGTTCATGGAGATGAACCTTGAATTCTTCACGAGACTGACCGCTAAAGCCCGAAGCTTCGGCGTAACGATAGATTTCGAAAACATGCCCATGCCGGTATTGACGCTCGCGACACCGCACCAGATACTCGAATTCGCTAAAAAGATCGATTCTCCGTTTTTCCGAGTCTGCCTTGACACCGGACACTGCACGATGAACCACGTTGACCCCGCCGATGCCGTACGAGAGATCGGAAAGCAGTACCTTCGAGTGCTTCACGTGCACGATAATAACGGTGTGAGCGACCTGCACTGGCTGCCCGAGACCGGCGTGATAGACTGGAAGGCATTTTCACGGGCGCTTCAGGAGATAGGATACGACGGAGTGTTCTCGCTCGAGACGAACGTTAAGCGCGAAAATCTTTCAGATGATGAGTTTCTGCAAAAAAAGTTGGAACTGTCCGCAGTCGCACGCAGGCTGGCTAATCCTGCCACTTCGGAATAAAGCTTTCGCTGATCGTTCCGCCTTCCTGGATATACGCGTATTCAGGCGCCAATTCTTCCAGTGTTTTTACGGCTTTTCTGTATTCTCCCCTGCCTACCGGACGCATCAGTTCGGGAAAGGCCGAAAGACGCGGATCTGCATCCGGTATCGGAGTATACTGGTTCATAAGACTGTAAATAATACCGTCACCGAATTTTGAATATATTTTTTTAATTATTTTAGAGGCGGCGTACGATCTTCCCGGAAGCACGAGATGGCGTACGATCACGCCTCTTTTCAGCATTCCGTCGCTGTCGAATTCAAGACCGCGGCCTGTTATCTCGAACATCTTTTCGAGCGCTCTTTCAGCGTTTTGCACGTATTTATCCGTTCCGGAGTATTTGAGCGCGGTGGCGTCGGTCAGGTATTTGAAGTCTGTCAGGAATATCTGGACGGTGCCTTCCAGCTTCCCGATCATCTCTGCTCTCTCGAATCCGCCGGTATTGTAGACCAGAGGCACGTTTAGACCGCGTTTGCGAGCGTTTTTAGCCGCCGTTACGATCGAGGGCATATAATGAGTGGGTGTGACGAGATTCACGTTGTAGGCCCCGTCAGCCTCCAATTTGAGCATCGCGTTTTCGAGCTGCGCGGTATCGGGATATTCCGTCACCTGCCGGGCGCAAGAGATCGCACCGGGACGGCTGATCTCATGATTCTGGCAGTAGACACATCCGAGTGAACAATGCCTGAAAAAGATCGCCCCCGAGCCGCGCGACGGATCGCTTCCGGAAATACACGGTTCCTCCCATTTGTGGAGCATGCAAAGAGCGATCTCGGCATTTACGCCGCTGCCGCAATACCCGCGAAAACCGCCCGTCCGGTCGACCCCGCACATTCGGGGGCATAATTCACATTTTCTATATAATTCCTCGATCCCGGTATCGTCCATGATCAGAACGCGATCTCAAGCTCTCTGCAAAGATCTGCGGCATCCCTGCTGCCGTGTATAGCCGCACGTTTAAGATACAGCCTGGCTTCGTCGCCTTCGATCTCGAACAGTTTCCTCTCAGTGTACATCGCCAGCTCCGCCTTCGCGTTCTCAAGCTGCGCAGACTTGAAGATCATTTCTTTTGCCTTATCGAGAGCGTCGCGGTCTGTTACTTTTCCGTTCCCGGCATTTCTTGACCGCCTGAGATATATCTCGCCTGCACCGTATCTGGCCGCTCCGTCGCCGCGGTTCACACCTATAGTATACCATCCGAGCGCCTCATCATCCTCGAATAACCCGGCGATCTCACAGATCCGTCCGGCGGAATAGGCGTCGATCTGCACGGTGCATTTAGCGTCTTTTCTGTAACCGCCCAGCAGATACCTGTATCCTCTGCGCCATATGTCTTTCAGTTCGTCTTCCCCGAACGTGTCGGGAACGTCATACGCGCGGATCAGAATGTCCGCCAGCTCGAACCTGACGTTATCGCGGCCGTATTCATCAAATACCGCGGTGAATTCTTTATCTGCTTTTTTGAGAAGCTGCGCGGCCTCGTCGGCATGCCTCTCACCTGCTTCCGCTGCTCTCCTCAACGCGTCCATACCCTCGATCTCGTGCCTGAGCTGTTCGGGATCTCCGAATTCATTGTCCGGCGGCAATATCCTTGCCGCGGCTTTAACGTCTTTTTCGCATCCGACGCCCAGGTAAAGTGCGCATGCGGAATAGTACTGGGCTCGCGGCGAGGACAATGCCGGTGTTTTGAGCGTTGCATACGCGCCGGTCTTCTCGACAGCGCCCGACGGTTTTGCGTCCGCGTTTTCTGCCATCGCTTTCAGCTGTTTTTTATACAGTATCACGCCGTATTCTTCCAAAGCGGCCGGTATCCTGCGCTCAGCACACGTTTTTACAGCCCATTCCTTATATCCGTCGCCGTCGGGAAGAGCCATCGCCTGCGTAAACACATCCTGCCACTGAGCAGGTTTGAAATAATTTTCCGCCGCCCTGCGCTTATCGATCGACGCGTCGCTGAGTTTATATCCTGCGTTTTCGGCTCTTTCCAGCCAGTAAAGGTACCTGGGGACGTTCTTCTCGCCGGTAAGAAGGCCGCTGTAATAAAGCTCGGCATTGTCCTTCATCGCTCTTGCACCGGCGTTCCTGTCGTCGGGATCTTCCGCGTTTTCTCCCGCATCGGCGCACATACTGTAATATTTGAATGCCTCTTCGTAATCGGCGGTCTGCTGACAGGTGCTGCCTGCGAAATACATGCTCTGGACGTCCTTACGTGATGCACCAAGCGCATAATGACGGAGGGCAAGTGAATTGTCCGCGCCGTTCTCCGGGAGCGAATAATACCGTCCAAGTACGCGTGCGGCTACGGGGCTGCCAAGTTTTTCGGCTGCATCGTATATTTTAAGCATAGCATCGTCATTGCCCTCTTTATGGAACATGGCGCCGAGCCTCAGAAGTTCGGACGTGCGCGTTTCGGTAAGTGCGAGCAGTCTCGATGCCTTGCGGTAATATCTTGAGTCCGCAGGGATCAGTTTAAGGAGTTTTTTACCCTGCTCCGTATCACGCTGTTCCCCTTCCGCGGTGATCATATAGAGAGCGTAAGCATAGAATGATTCGTACGGCATAAAATCCGGCCCATCGCAGAACGTTTCGGCAGGAGATCCTGCTTCGTATGCTTCATCACCGTCATCGGGTCCGTCTGCTTTTTCTGCTTCAGTGGAATCGCCGGCGTTCGTTTCTTCAACGGCATCGTCAGCTATTTTCCCCTCTTCCGAAGGCAGTGCCGCGGGCTCGTCCAGATCGTTACCGGTGATTTTCGCATCTTCTTCTGCCGAAGAGTCAGCGTCAGCTGCCTCCTCCGCCAATGCATCAGCCTCAGGCGCCGTTTCTTCCACCGCCGAATCCTCCGCCGCTGCATCCTCCTGCTCTTTTACAGGATCGCTTTCTTCGGCGGTTTTTTCGAGGTCAACATCATCCGGCTCGGAGGTTTCTATTTCTCCGTCCGGTGTATCAGGGGTCAATGCCTGTTCGGCGGCCGGAGCGTATTTCTCACAAAGCTCTTTATATATCGAAATAGCGCGCTCGCGGTCTTCTCCGGTGCCGAAGCCCGCCGCATACAGACGTGCCAGGACCTGCCGCCTGGGATCGGACTGCGCGTCGCATAAGAACCACATAAAAACGCTGAGCTTCTGTTCTTCGGTAAGCGCCGGGATCTTCAGCTCTTTCTGTTCCGACAATTCTTCCAGTTCGTCTATCATGTCGCGGTCATAGCATAATTTTTCGAGCAGTTCTCCGAGTTTTTCGTATACCTCGGAGTTTATTTCCTGAGATATCACGCTGAACGGGACGCGCACGTTTCCGAAAGAATACCAGTTACCCGGATCGACGATCCCTTCAAAAAGGAAACGCATCATTTTGTTGAAATCGAATGAATCGTACGCCGAATAATGCTCGGCAGCGGCGATCTGCGCGATCCTGTCGCCATTGTCCGCCGCGTTTTCCAGAAGAGCGAGCGTCTCGGCCTGGCTTCTCGAAGTTTTAAGCAGGAAGGAACGCGTACGCATTGCCCCCGGATGGCCGGAAAGCTTTTCAGTATCGAATAATTCGCTGATTTCCTCGTCCGGAACACCGTTCTCGCCTTCGCGATGTGCCTTTTTTAAAGTTTTTTCAAAGCGCTTGTATGCTTTCAGTTCGGCTTTTCTGTTCCTTTTCGCGAACAGACCTGACGTGAGAGCAACGTAAGATGCCGCGCTTTCAACGTTTCCCAGAAGTGCGGAACGGAAAAATGCCGCGGCGGCTTCGTCGTTTTTACCGCAGAGTCGGGCGGCCCTTCCTTCGTTGGCATATTTTCTTGCAAGCGCATAACCGTTTTCCGTATACGGCTGCCAGTCGAGTTCATCGAGAAGCTGCTTCGGCGAGATCCCTGCGACGCCCAGAGCCTGCCTGACCTCATCAGACGTCTCAGAACGCGCAAGAAGATCTTCGATGGCATTCCTGAGCTGCTCTACCGTCATTCCGTCCTGCTCGAACCTTGCCCCGAGACCAGGTGAGACCACGTCGCCTACGTACAGGTCACACAGAACGGCCTGAAGCGCAGGGTCGCCCTGGTCGGCTCCGGCACGCACTAACTCATATATAAAATCCTGCCTGAAGACAGTATCGAAATCGAGGTCCGGGTCAATGCCGATCGCTTCGTTTATATTATCGACTGCGACCGTTCCGGCAGATTCGTTTTCCCCGCCCTTGAGCCTTAAAAAACCTACTGCTGCGGCAATGAGTATTTCTGCCGGTTCGTTACCGAGCTTCAGCGACAGTTTTTCGATATCCACGTTCATCAGCTTGTCGAGCGCTGTTTTTACGTCTGTTTCGCCTGATTCCGGCGTCAATAAAACATCGATATAATTTGAGATCTTCCGGCCCAACTTCTCTGTCAGCGCCGTTTTATCGAATAGTATCATCAGGATCCCTCCGGTCAAAATCGGTTAGAATTCTTGGCGGTCTTCCGTCTTTTAATATAATACCAAAAATCGGCGCGGCTTGCAAGTTTTTATAGCAGCAGAGATAGAGGCAAAAGATCAAAAGATCACGGATGTTGACCGCGGGCAGAGCGAGCGAGTATAATGGTCAACGCGCGGCAGGACGATCGCGTCATCCCGCCGGCAGAACATTTCCGGAAGACAGCCAAGTGGTAAAACGCGGCAGATATGAGCAAAATGGGTACTCTTAAAGCGAACAATGCTTCAAAAATCAAAGCGATGCTGATGGCTATATATACCGCCAGCTATCTTTGCCGTTACAGCTACGCGACCGTGCTCCCGGAAATGGTTAAAAGCACCGGGAAAACGAAAACGGAATTGTCCGTGGCGGTCACGTGTCTGTTCGTATGCTACGGGATAGGCCAGCTGATCAGCGGCTTTCTCGGTGACAGGGTGCCTCCCAAGCGTCTTATAATCGCCGGTATGGCGTCGAGCATATGCCTTAACTGTATCGTCCCGTTCGTTCACACGACGTGGATCATCAACGTCATCTGGTGCCTTAACGGCCTTTCACAAGCATTTATATGGCCTCCCGTCGTTGCCCTCCTGGCAGCGCTCCTGACTTCCGAGGAGTATTCAAAAGGTGTGGTCTGGGTCTCGTACGGCGGTTATCTGGGCACAATACTGCTGTACCTTCTTTCTCCTCTTTTCATCCGCCTCTGGTCATGGCAGGGCACGTTCATATTCAGCGGCGTATGCGGACTTATAATCATACTGTTCTTTGCTTTTTCGTTTCCTGACGTTCCTCCTGTGAAGCCGATGAAAAAGAGCCCGCCGCCTGCAGTCTCCGGTGAGCATGACGTTCCTGCGGAGTCTTCCCCTTCCTGCGATACCGCCGTTTCCACAAAGCCCGCTTCTTCGCCGGAGCCTCAAAAAAACGTCCGGTTCATCGCGCTCATAAGCCCGTCGCTGATAATCATAATGCTTTGCATTATAGCTCAGGGATTCATAAAAGACGGTATCACCACGTGGATGCCTACGTATATTTCGGAACTTTTCAATATCGATTCGGCTGCATCTATCCTTACAGGCGTCCTGCTTCCGGTCTTCGCCATGATCTGTCTAAAACTGGCAAACGTGTTAAACCGCAAAGCGATCACCAATCCGATCACCTGCGCCGCCGCACTTTTCGGAGCAGGAGCTGTCTGTGCGCTGGCGCTTTTCATAATCAAAAGCGGAGCAGCACCGCTGACCGTATTGTTTTCTGTTCTGCTAACGGGGTCAATGCACGGCGTTAACCTTATGCTAATCTGTATGCTTCCGCTGTATTTCAAGGAAACGGGCAACGTTTCTACCGCTTCCGGTCTGCTGAATTTCACGACTTACGTAGGCAGTTCCGCATCGGCGTACGTGCTGGCGGCAATGTCGGAGAATATGAGCTGGAACACGATCTTCCTCATCATCGCCGCGATCGCTTTTATCGCAGGCATCGTCTGCATACTGGTGCGTAATTACAAAGCCGGTATCCGCGGAAGAAATAAGTGAGCGGCGGTCAGTCAAAGTCCAGTGAGATAGTTTTTCCGTCGAAACCGCATTCCGCTCCGGGAAATGCATCGGCGGCCCGGTCAACGTATTCTTCGGGATCGTTCATACGCTGAGAGAAATGCGTGAGCCACAGCCTTTTAGCGCCTCCCGCTGACGCGATCCTTCCTGCCTGTGAAAACGTCATGTGACAGTATTCTTTCGCAGTCTCCGCATTTTCGTCAGATCCGTACGTAGCGTCGCAGATAAAAAGATCCGCGCCTTTAGCGGCCTGTTCAAGAGAAGGGCAGATACGCGTATCACCTGTAAATGAGATCTTTATGCCTTTTCTCGGCTTACCGAGGACGTCCGACGGAACGGCAGTTTTTTGATTGCCCTCCGCATCTGTATAAGTAACTTCGTTGCCTTCCTGGAGCATGTGCCACAGCTGCTTCGGTATTCCTGCGGCCAATGCCTTTTTAGGCTGGAATTGACCTCTCCTGCCGAGAGTAAAAGTATAGCCGCAGCTTGTGACGCGATGATCCGTTTCGAAAGTGTAAAGGCGCGCCAGAGAAGGCCATTCGGGTATCTCTTTGCATAGTTCCAGACCGCCGTCTGGTATCGTCATCAGCCTTATTTCGTAATCAAGATTACCGGCAAGAGCGAGCAGCGGGGCAAGTTCCTGAAGGAGCGTTCCCCCCTGTCTCACCGGTCCGACCAGATATAGCGGCCTTTCGCGTTCGCCCAGGTTCAGGCTTTGGAGCAGTCCCGGAATTCCGAAAACATGGTCGCCGTGATAATGCGTGAGTGCGATAACGTCGGTTCGCATCAGATTCACGCCTGCTTTTTTAGCCGCGGTCTGCGTGCCTTCACCGCAATCTAAAAGGATCGAACGGCCGTTAAGCGTTATGACGCACGAACTGAGCGCTCTTTCAGGCAGCGGGACAGCCCCGGCGGTTCCTATAAGTGTTACATCGATCATACTATTTCACCGTTCTTAACTGCATTGACAACGATTTCCAAAGCATTGTCCCTGTCGATTCCCTGAAGCCGCAGCTTTTCTCCGAATTTTACGGCTTTCCCGATCACCGGTCCCGGCTCGATCCCGGATTTCAGAAGATCCTGTCCCGTGACGGCAGATCTTCCGACCCTTTCTTTATAAAGTGTAAGTGCGTCCCTTTTTTCGTCAAACGATACAGAAGCATTTGTGAGCGTTTCGCTCCGGTCCGGAAATGCGGCGCGAAGAGATGAAGCTACGATCTCCGAAAGCGAGAGCGCGTCATCCGGTGCATCAGTGCTTTCGAATATCTCAAGAAGTTTAAGAGTTCTTGAGGATCTTCTTTTAGGCAGCCGCCCGCATACAAGTTTCGCACAGGCTAAGGACGTCTTTTCGCAGTATTTTAAAAGTCTTCCGTTGCTGCTGATCCTTCTAAGCCAGGCGCATCCCGGCCTGACAGACTTCGCCGAGGAGGCCGTCACTGCTGCGCACATAAATCCGAGTTTGAAATCCGCGTCCGTGCATGCAGCCTTTGAAAGGATATCACGCATCAGAGACACCGACCGTTCATCGGCGTACGAGGCATCTATCTCGGGAAACCAGTATGATAATTGACCGATATCATGAAGGATGCCGAAAAAAACCGACGGGTCGCGCGATTTTAAAAGCGCTTTTTCGAGTTCTCCGAATATACGTTCTTTGGAAAGCGCGGTAACGTCCATACCGGAACAAAGCTTCATTGTCGCCGGATCCGGCGTAAAACCGAAGCGCGCGGCGAACTGGGCCATTCTGAATACTCTCAAAGGATCTTCTGCGAAGCTCGTGTCGTCAACGTGTCTCAGGATACCGTTTTTCAGGTCGTCCTGACCGCCGAAGAAATCGAGTATCTCTCCGGTCAATACGTTCTGCATCAGTGCGTTTACGGTAAAATCGCGCCTTTTTGCGGCGTTTTTCTCTCCTATGAACGGGTCAACGTATACGGTGAAGTCCCTGTGGCCTCTCCCGGTTGCGTGTTCTCTCCTGGGCATCGCGATGTCGATATTATAATGCCTTAAACTGAAAATCCCGAAACTCACGCCCATTGACACGACTTCGCCGAGATCAGAGAGCACTTCCTTCAGCTCTTCCGGCCTGATCCCGTGTACCTCGATATCGACGTCCATAGAATCACTGTCATTGCCCATAAGCATATCGCGAACAAAACCGCCGACAAAATAAGCGCAGCCGCCTCGCTGCGCCACTCTTCGGGCGATCTTCCGGGACATTTCTATGTTATTGATATCTGATCCGTTAAACAATTAACCACCGATATATTTGAGCGGTGACTGGGTCTCACCGTTCAGTATGACCTCAAAGTGAAGATGAGGACCGGTAGCTCTGCCGGTCATTCCGGAATAAGCGATCCTCTCACCCTTCTGGACCTCTTCACCGACTTTAACTAATATTCTAGAAAGATGAGCGTATCTTGTCTTAAAACCGTTTCCGTGGTCAATAAGCACGCAATATCCGTACGACCCTTTTTCTCCCGCTTCAACGACCGTACCGGAAGCGGAGGCCCATACCGATGAACCGTGGTCACAACCGATATCGAGGCCTGAGTGGAATTTGGGTTCGCCTGTGAACGGATCTCTTCTCCATCCGTACGAAGACGTGACGGCGATACCGTTAACAGGATAATAGTCGGGATAATGATCGAGATAGTAGCTTATCTCGGAGGACTCTTCTTCAAGATGCTGTATAAGGCCGTCCGCCTGGTCGGTCTCGCCGAGCACGTTCCTGATTATTTCAGCTGCGTAATCTGTTTCGCGGGCTGCTAAATACAGGTCGCCGGACCTTGAAGCAACGGAGTCGAAAATATCCAGGTCATTTATCATATCGACCAGTTCCTGGAGCTTCGCCTCTTCCGCCTGGGTTATCTCTGAAAGGTCCTTCTGATGTTTTTCTTCGAGTTCTTCTATATAGGCTTTGGTCTTGAGAATATCTTCTTCACGGTCTTTAAGCTGCTCTTTTTGCTCCGCCGTAAGCTTCTCGTAGTCTTCGATGACGTTGTGGAGCGCGGCGATATTAGCCGTAAGTGTATTCTTTACGTCAGTGTATTCTTCGCCGAGATTCTCATTGCTGAGCCTTAATTCTTCGTTGGCTTTCCGCATGCTGCAGAATCCGATGGCGATCGCAAGTATGAGGCCGATGGCACATACCGCGCCGATGGATTCGATCAGTGATCTTCCGAATATTTTATCGATGCCGGAGCGGACTGAACGCGTTGAAAAAGCCTTTCTGCGTACGTATACTTTCCGGGCGGTGCGTTTACTCACACGTCCGTCGGCTACGTCCATCCAGAGGCGGTCAACTATCTTTTTTGATTCTTTTTTATCTGCCGCGTAAAACCGCATTCTTCCTGCTACTTCCATCCGTGCCGGGGAGACTTCAAAGCGTAGATATCCGATCGTCGGTCTGCCCTTTTTTTGCTGCATACGTAAACCCGCCCGGTTTTCACCGGACAAGACTTTTGGATTATACCATACTATTTTTTTAAATGCAACCCGTAAAAACGTACGTGAGCAGTATTATCCCGGCCGCATATGCCAGGAATACCGCCAGTGCGATAAGATCGAGACGCGAAAATTTCATTACCCTGTACCTTGTCCGGCCCTCGCCGCCGCGGTAGCACCTGGCGTTCATTGCCTGCGCCAGTTCGTCTGCCCTTCTCCACGCGCTTATAAAAAGCGGGATCAGGACAGGTATGTAGCTCTTTACACGCTCGATCAGCTTTTTGCTGTCGAAATCGGAGCCGCGCGCCGTCTGGGCTTTCATAATACGGTCGGTCTCGTCTGCGAAGATCGGAATGAATTTGAGCGCGATACCCATCATCATTGCCGCCTCATGCACGGGAAATCTGACGACCTTAAGAGGCTTCATCAGCGACTCGAGACCGTCGGTGAGATTGACCGAAGTGGTCGTATAGGTAACGACCGAGGCTCCGATTACGAGTGAAAGTATCCTGAGCGCCATTTTAGTGCTGAATATCAGGCCGTCCTTATATATGTGTATGAACCGCCATGACCAGAGAAGTTCTTTTCCCTGGTAGAAGAAAATATTTATCACAAACGTGACGGCAATAATGAAAATGACGGCTTTTATGCTTTTCAGCACGTATTTGAACGGTATTTTCGCCGAAATGAATACCGCTGCGAGGAATACTGCCGTCAGCGCGTATCCCGTGAAAGACTTGATCAGAAGGACCAGGACCATAAACGCGAGCGTGCCGAGAAGTTTCGTGCGCGGATCAAGGCGGTGGATGAACGAATCGCCGGGGATGTATTGACCGAATGTTGCTCTCATTGTCCGGCCACCACCCCTTCATCGCTCTTCCTGCCTAAAATCGACAGCAGCTCGTCGACTCCGTCGTCTACCGTATAGATCTTTCTTGAGATATTGACGTCGGGCAGCGCTTCGTTCAGGCGGTGGAACAGATCGGAAAGCTGCGGGACGGTCAGACCCATTTCAATAAGTTCCTGCCGGTTTTCAAACACTTTGGACGGTTCGTCGAACATGCGTACGGCAGAATGATCCATAACAAGTATGCGGTCGCAGATGCGGGCAACGTCATCCATGCTGTGGGATACGAGTATGACGGTGTTTCCGTTTTTGTTCAGTTCGCGGCATATTTCCAGAATGCTGTCACGTCCGGCGGGGTCAAGTCCGGCGGCAGGTTCGTCGAGTACGAGTATTCCGGGGCGCATGACGAGTATACCTGCGATGGCGACGCGCCTTTTCTGACCTCCGGACAGGTCGTAGATCGATTTCTCACGCACGTTCTCCGGATCGAGTCCTACCGCTTTTAACGCCTCGTCCACTCTCGCCGCGGTCTCTTCTTCGGTAAGACCGTCGTTCCTTATTCCAAACGCCACGTCTTTTGCTACGGTAGATTCGAACAGCTGGTATTCAGGATACTGAAACACGAGTCCGACGCGGCGTCTCATAGATTTAACGTTTGACGTGCCCATCTCCTCTCCGCCGATCTTTATGCTCCCCTCCTGCGGCTTCAGAAGCCCGTTGAGATGCTGGACAAGAGTTGATTTTCCGCAGCCGGTATGACCGATGATGCCGATAAACTCGCCGTCGCCGGCGTGAAAACTCACGCTATCGACCGCCTTTTTAGGAGTCTGGTTGACCGAAGGGTATGAATAAGAGATATTGACCGCTTCGACCGAGTTGGGGCCTTCACGAAATACATACGGATCCCCGGCCGTGCGCCTCAGAAGCTCGCGCTTTTGCATTGCCTCGCTCGTACATCTGACCGGATCGGCTTCCTTTTCTATGATCTTCAGCAGAGCCTCTTCGGCTTCAGCGACGGTTATGACGTCCGCGGGGATATCTACACCGGAATTCCTGAGCGCTTCGGCAAGTGCGGTGACCTGCGGTACCTCGAGCCCGTACAGGCGCATCTCAGCTGGCTTTGAAAACAATTCCCGCGGTGTTCCTGAAAGCACCGGCCTCCCGCCGTCGATAACTATCGCACGGTCGCATCCGGCGACTTCATCCATATGGTGTGTTATGTGGACGATGGTGATGCCGTGCTCTTTATTCAGCATACCGGCTACCTTCATTACTTCCTTGCGTCCGACCGGATCGAGCATCGCAGTAGCTTCATCGAGAACGATGCATTTGGGCTTCATGGCGAGTATTCCTGCGATAGCGAGGCGCTGTTTCTGCCCCCCGGACATAAGATTAGGCTCTTTCTTCAGCCTGTCGCCCAGCCCGACAGTTTCCGCCGCTTCTTTTACCCTCACGACCATTTCCGGCCTCGGGACGCCTATATTTTCAAGTCCGAACGCTATATCTTCTTCGACCGAAGCGCCGATTATCTGATTATCGGGATTCTGGAAGACCATTCCTACGCGCGAGCGTATCTCCCACTCCATCTCTTCGCGCGACGTGTCGATGCCGTCGACAATAAGCGTGCCTTTGGATGGTATGAGCAGCGCGTTCATAAGTTTGGCAAGCGTCGATTTCCCCGATCCGTTTCGTCCGATGACGGCAATGAATTCTCCGCTGTTTATAGTGAGGTCAACGTTTTCGAGCGCTTTTACGTATCTTTTTCCGTCGCGTATCTCGTCGCCCGTTTCCGCGTTTTTTCCGTCTTCGTCTTCATCGTATGACAATTCGTAGGAATACGAAACGTTATCGAATGATATGAACCCATTCGATCCATCGGACACTATTTGCGGCTCCTGTGCAGGAGGCATTTCGGTTAACTGCTTTTTTTTCTTCTTCCCAAACATAAAAATGCGCCCTCCGCAAAGGCGTGAGCGTATTTTAGCATTTTTATCCGCTTAGTGCAACGGAGATGTGGGTAAAGGCTCTACTCCCAAAATCGTAACA
>DBVV01000153.1 GCA_002308795.1 Mageeibacillus sp. UBA1255
AGTAGACGTTAACTTTTCACTTCAGCTTTTTTTTGATCTTTCCTCCGGGACGCGCCGGGGAAAGAGCTCGCTCAAGATAGTTATGGAAACCGCGCCGCAAATATGTTATACTTCGCGGTGAACAACAACATCCGGAGGTGTTACGATGAAATACACAAAGGAACTGGAAAACAACAGCCGCGAATACGGCAGTNNNTGGAGCTGGAACGACAGGCTCGAGCCGGAGCGTCTGCGCTCTCAGATAAGAGATATGCACGAGCTTGGTATGAAAGGGTTTTTCATGCACGCCAGAAGCGGTCTGGAAACGGAATATTTAAGCGACGAATGGTACGACGCGATCAAGGCGTGCATTGACGAAGCAAAAAAATACGGCATGGAAGCATGGTCGTACGACGAAAACGGATGGCCCAGCGGATTTGCAGGCGGAAAACTGCTTGACGACCCGTACAACCACGCAAAATTCCTGAAGGCAGAGATAAAAGACTGCTTTGACCCTGACGCGCTTGCCGTATACGAGATAAAAGACGGACGCTCGAGAAGGATCACAGGCGCCTTACCGGAAGTCAGCGAATACTTCACTATATACAAAAAAAGCGACACGTCGTACGTTGACACCTTAAACGGCGAAGTGACGAAGAAATTCATCAAAGAGACGCACGAGGATTATAAAAAGAAGCTCGGGAGCGAATACTGGAAGGACATGCCGGGATTCTTCACGGATGAACCGCAGTATTTCAGATACGCTACCGTCTGGTCTGACACTCTTCCGGAACTGTTCGAAAAAGAATACGGATACGATATTTTCACGGCGCTCGACGCTATGTTCACCGACTTTGAAGGCGCGCGTGAGTTCAGATACGACTACTGGCGCCTGGCGCACAGGCTTTTCATCAACAACTTCGTGAAGATCATTTACGAGTGGTGCGAAGAAAACGGGTGTAAATTGACCGGACACGCCGTCGAGGAAACGTTCCTGGCGGGACAGATGTGGTGCTGCGGCGGAATAATGCCGTTCTACGAATACGAACACATCCCCGGGATCGACCACCTCGGCAGGAACTACGACCAGGGTATCGCATCGAAACAGCTCGGATCCGTTGCCGCCCAGCTCGATAAACCGAAGGTATTGTCCGAGATGTTCGCGTGCTGCGGCTGGGACGTGAGCCCGCTCGAACTTAAACGCATCGCCGAATCGCAGTACGTTGCCGGCATAAACGTGATGTGCCAGCATCTCTACCCGTATTCAGAGCGCGGCGGAAGAAAGCGCGACTACCCCGCACACTACTCTCAGCACCTCCCCTGGCAGAAGCAGATGAAAAAGTTCGACGAATATTTCAACAGACTGGGCTACACGCTCTCGAGAGGAAAAGAGATCGCGCCGGTCCTCGTCATTCACCCGATCCACTCGGCTTGGCTCGACTACAAACGCGAGATCGACGGCCCGACGGTCGCGGAGCTCGACGCTTCGCTCAGGAGCGTTTCGGCAGAACTTTACGACAGGCACATCGGCTTCCATTACGGAGACGAGGATCTGATGGCGCGCTACGGCAGAGTCGAAGGAGACCGCATCACGGTGGGATCGCAGAGCTACAGTGCGGTGGTGCTGCCCAGGATCTATTCGCTCGATTCCGCGACGGTGAAGCTGCTGAAAGAATATATGGACAACGGCGGAAGGATGCTCGTTGCGGACAATATCCCCGACAGAGTAGACGGCAGGGTCGCCCCCGACGCTCTTGGTTTTATCAGATCGAATCTGACGTTCGACGATCTTTCGGAAGAATCCGAACTGCGCGTTTCGACCAGGACGCACGACGTGCGGGCAATGCTTCGTATGACCGATCGCGGCAGGCTGGCGTTCGTGGTCAATCTCACCGATACGACCATCGAGAACGTTCGTATCGGGCTCAAGGGTGCAGATCATCTGAACATCCTCGATCTGAAAAAAGGAGCGTTCCGCGCGGCAGCTTCCGAGATCTGCCCGAAATGCGGCGCAAGACGGACCCAACTGACGCTCGAACCGGGCGAATCGGTGATCGTCACGGAATTTGAAGGCGAAGACGAACTGCCCGGCATCGCCGCCGGAGAGATCATCACAAGCGCCGGACCGTTCAGAGCCGCCGAAAAACCCGAAAATATGATGCCTCTCGATCATTGCCGCATATCATACAACGGGAAAGACTTCGAAGAAAACAGGCCCATAGAACTTGTCCGCGACATCCTGTACCGCACGAGATATGCAGGAGAACTGTGGCTCAGATTCGAATTCGACGTTAAAGAAATACCGGAAGAGCTCAATTTCGCGGTCGAGCCCATGAGCATCCTCGGGATCGAGGTCAATGCACAGCGCGTCGTTCCGGAGAACACCGGCTGGTTCGATCCGTCGTTCCTTTCCGCCCCCGTCACTTCCCTTCTGCATACAGGCACAAACGATATCACGGTGAAGGTCAATTATTTCCAGCGCGATTACGTATATTACGTCCTCTACGGAGGCGTTTCAGAATCGCTTCGCAACTGCCTGCTGTTCGATACGGAGATCGAAACGATCTACCTGTTCGGAAAGTTCGGCGTTGACACCACGGCATGCAGCCTGTGGGAGGGTCCCCGCAACTCGGTCACCTATACGGGTCCTATGGGAATAAAAAAAGCGCCCGACGATATCGATATGGCGGATATCCCTGGCTCGGGCTACCCGTTCTTCGCAGGCAGCATACTGTTCGAAGGCGATCTTAACTACAAACCGGGCGATCCTTCTGAACTGATGTTAAAGGGACGCTATTCCGTCGCGGAAATATACGTGAACGGCGAATACGTCGATACGCTCATGTTTAAGCAGCATCTTGACCTCTCCGAACACCTTAGAGAAGGAAAGAACGTCATCGGAGTACGGCTTTTCAACTCGAACCGCAACCTGATGGGACCTCACCACGGCACCGATCCGGAACCGTTCTCAGTAGGACCGGTATCGTTCTCGTACGAGATGCAGTGGACGGAGGACGGACAATGCGGCTGGTACCATGAGAGATATGCGCTGGTCAGATTCGGCGCGGTTTCCGGGAAATGATGCCCTTTTGCTGATACGCAAAAAGATCGGCAGATAAAGAATCGGTAAATGCATAAAACAACGGCGGAAACGCGATCATCGCATTTCCGCCGTTGTTATTATTCCTGCAGTACCGCTCTGATCCGGTCAGGCGGCGGTACTGTTAGTTACCGTTCTCAAGGTACTCGTTGATCTTTTTGACCATGTCGTCGGCGTCAAGTCCGTGTACTTCGCATGCCTCTTCGAGGCTTTCTCCTGCCGCGGCCATGCAGCCAACGCAATGCATTCCCGCACCCATAAGTATGACTGCGATCCCTCTGTCGATCTTAAGCAGATCGTTAATAAGCATATCCTTCGTAGCTTTCATGATTAAACCTCTTTCCTCTTTTTCCTGATCCTCCTTACGATGACGAACGTCGTAAGACCTATGACCACCAGGCCGATCACAACGAAATTGACCACCCGGATGATAGTATAGTTTCTGAGCGACTTCTGCTCGCTCTCGCCCAGTTCAACGACAAAGTTAACGTCCGTCGAATCCCTGTACGCTTTCTCCGTGTAATTGACCATGAACCCGTAAAGCTCGGACTCATAGCTCATTACGTTGTCCGTCTCGCCGCCCTGAGGCGTGCGGTAATAAAATATCTGAACGAATTCCGGAGCTTTTGATTCATTTTCTTTTAGCGCGTCCCTGAGTATTTCGACCAGCGCGTACGAACACGTCTTATACTCGCCGAACGAAAGCTTTTTACCGGTGAGCGTGAACTCGAATTCGATAGTGTTTCCGTATTCGCGAAGCAGCGCGTTAACGTCAGAAACGTCAGCATTCGCCGTTAAAGGCACGCGGATCCTCAGTTTTATCTCCAGATCTGTATCGGGGTATTTCTCAGGCCACTTAGCGTCCAGATAGCTTTTAAACGTTTCAAGGACCGCCTGATCTGCCTTCTTATCGCACAGAAAATCCGCATAATAACCGTCAAATCTCACGCGGAAATTCTTGGAAGCCATCATAAACGTGCCCTTTTCGCAGGAACACTCGTACTCGTAACGCTTCCTGACCTTGTTATACCCTTTGTAATTCACCTCAAGACCGCCGAGTTCAGAGCCGTAGTTCCGTTTAAGATAAGTATTAACGGTGATGCGGTCAATGAATTCCCCGCCGCTGCTGCCGCTGATCTCAAGATAAAGAATGAACGACACCGTCAGAAGGAGCACCAGAAGGACAACAGCTACGATACGCCGGTTGCGTTTCTGCCTGTCGATCCGGTCAAAATAGTCTTCTGATTTTCCGGTGCCGTTCTCAGTCATTTTTTCAGCCTATCAGCCTGCCGAAATGGTCGCGAAATCATCAAGCTTAAGGCTTGCGCCGCCTACGAGTCCGCCGTCGATATCTTCCATAGAGAAGAGTTCGTGAGCATTGTCAGCTTTAACGCTGCCGCCGTACTGGATGCGGATGACAGACGAAACACGCTTGCTGTACAATTCTTTAACCGTCATTCTGATCAGGCGGCATACTTCCTCTGCCTGCTCGGTGGTAGCGGTCCTTCCGGTACCGATAGCCCAGATCGGTTCATAAGCAATAACTGCCTTTTTAGCCTGCTCTGCGGGAATGTCAACGAACGCTGCCTTTACCTGATACCTTACGTGATCGGCGGTCAGTCCGGCGTCGCGCTGTGCCAGCGATTCACCTACGCAGATGATCGGCTTAAGACCGCATTTGAAAGCGGCGGCAACCTTTTTATTTACGCTTCTGTTGGTCTCGCCGAAGTATTCTCTGCGCTCCGAGTGACCGATGATAACGTACTTAACGCCCATTTCCTTAAGCATCTGTCCGGAGATCTCACCGGTAAATGCACCTTTTTCCTCAAAATGCATATTTTGAGCGGCGATCTTGATCCTGCTGCCTCTTGCTGCTGTTATAGACGTCTGAATGTCTACAAACGGAACGGCGCACACGATCTCGTTCTTGCTTCCCTTTACGAGGGGCTTGAGCGCCTTAATAAAAGCGGATGCCTCGGCAGGCGTTTTGTTCATTTTCCAGTTTCCGGCAATTATCAACTTTCTCTTGCTCATTTTTTCACATTTCCTTTCATTTTTATCATTTTCACCACGCCCCGCACGACCTTTCGGCACGTGCACGGCGCTGTCAAACGATCGTTCCTGACTTATCAGTCTTTATCCTCAAGGCAGGCGATACCGGGAAGGACCTTGCCCTCAAGGAATTCGAGAGATGCTCCGCCTCCGGTGGAAATATGAGTGATGGTGTGGGCAAAGCCGAGTTTTTCGATGGCCGCCGCGGAATCTCCGCCGCCAACGATGGTAGTAGCGTCCGTGTGGGAAAGTGCTTCGGCAACAGCGATGGTACCTCTTGCCAGAGCAGGGTTCTCCGTAACGCCCATAGGTCCGTTCCAGACGACCGTCTTCGCGTTCTTAACAGCTTCAGCAAAGATCTTATCGGTCTTAGGTCCGATGTCGAGACCCATCATATCATCAGGTATGGAATCAACGTCAACGGTCAGTGTTTCGATCGGCGCATTGATGGGATCCGGGAATCCGTTCGCGCATACGCAGTCAACAGGAAGCAGGATCTTAACGCCCTTCTCCTCTGCCTTAGCCATCATATCGCTGCAGTATTCGATCTTCGTATCGTCAACGAGTGATTTACCTACGCTGAGGCCTTTAGCAGCGAGGAACGTGAAAGCCATTCCGCCGCCGATAATAAGCGTGTCAGCCTTATTAAGAAGGTTATCGATGACCTTGAGTTTATCGGCAACTTTCGCGCCGCCAAGGATCGTGACGAACGGTCTGTCGGGATTCTCAAGCGCTTTTCCCATGATAGCGATCTCTTTCTCGATCAGCATACCTGAAACTGCGGGAAGATAGTCGGCAATACCGGCCGTGGTGGCGTGTGCTCTGTGAGCTGTTCCGAAGGCATCGTTCACGTAGATCTCGGCAAACGAAGCGAGCTTGCGTGCAAACTCAGGGTCGTTCTTCTCTTCTTCCGCATGGAAGCGGGCGTTCTCCAGCATAAGGACCTCACCGTCTTTAAGGGCTGCAACTTTAGCTTCTGCATCAGGTCCGACAACGTCTGCGGCCTGGATCACAGGCTTTCCGAGCAGCTGTGCAAGGCGGGCTGAAGCGGGAGCCATTGAATACTTGGGATTGAACTGGCCCTTCGGTCTTCCAAGGTGAGATACCAGGATCGTTTTTGCATTGTGGTCAACGAGATATTTGATCGTGGGCAGGGCGCCTACGATCCTTTTATCGTCTGTGATGTTTCCTTCGGCATCAAAAGGGACGTTGAAATCTACGCGGACAATAACTTTCTTACCGGTTACGTCGATGTCTTCAACGCTCTTTTTGTTATACATACTCATAGAATGCACACTCCTTGTGTAAAAATTTGTTTTTTGATTATTTTTTCGCCTGTTCGTAGCATCAAAGCTTATATACAGGCGGTTTTTAATTATACACTACTATTTCAGCCCCGTCAAGGATAAAAGGCTTTTTTCTCGAAAGCCGTCAGCCTTTTTTCTCGAAAGCCTTTACCGGCTTATTGCAGCGCCTCTCCGCTCCTCCCGGGACGCGAAAAGGCTCTTTTCCTGTTTCCGTGAAA
>DBVV01000106.1:0-120 GCA_002308795.1 Mageeibacillus sp. UBA1255
CTTTTCCTGTTTCCGTGAAATATTGTTCTTCGCCTGCGTTCTGCCACAGATTTTTCATTTTCCTCCGGAGGCCCGGGAGAGGATGCGGAGCTGAGATGAGGCGCTGTCTGGCGGAAAAGT
>DBVV01000106.1:256-7138 GCA_002308795.1 Mageeibacillus sp. UBA1255
TAAATATTTCACGGAAACAGGAAAAGTGCAGCCCGGGAATAACTGATTGCCCGCGCACACAATAATATGATATAATTAAAAGAGAAATGCAGGCCGGCCAGATCCGGACTTTATTGACACGATTCGGGGGAGTTCGATGAGTAACGTTGCCACAGAAAACTATTTTGTTGTGAATCCGAACGCAGGGACGAGGCGCGAACAGAAAAAACTGCTCAAGAATATCGTCAACGGATGCGAGAACGCATGCGCGGAATATACTATATATGAGACAACTAAAGCCGGAGACGGCGGAGACTTTATGTGCAGGACCGTTCGGGATGCGTATGAAAAGTCAGGCGGGGATCTTCTTAAGATGCCGCAGATGAGATTTTTCTTTGCGGGAGGCGACGGGACCGTACTCGAATCAGCAAACGCCTTTATGAGACTGCCTGAGGAACTCAGGAATGGAAAAGTGGCAACAGGCATCATTCCGGTAGGCACAGGAAACGATTTCCTGCGCAACTTCGGCACCGAAAAAGAATTCCTCGATATTGACCGCCAGCTGAAGGGAAACACGGTATACGTTGACCTCATGCGATATGAAAGGAGCACGACGGACGAGAACGGCATCTCTGAGTGCATAACTTCGTACGGAGCGAATATGTTCAATATCGGTTTCGACTGCCAGGTCGTTGTTAAGGTAAACGAACTTCGCGGCCGTCCGCTTATGAACAAGTCGTTTGCGTATCCGATCGGCGTGGCGATCACTCTTATAAAACTGCCCCACACAAGACTGAAAGTGACTTTCGACGACGGCTCGGAGTACGAGGGAAAGTATCTGCTTACTCTGGCTGCTAACGGTTCGTACTGCGGGGGAGGTTTTTACG
Source organism: Mageeibacillus sp. UBA1255 (assembly GCA_002308795.1). GTDB lineage: Bacteria > Bacillota > Clostridia > UBA1212 > UBA1255 > UBA1255. Next base: position 1,123 of record DBVV01000106.1, read on the forward strand.
CTGCTTCTGAAGCAAGACCGGATGACGGCATTATCGACGTCATGATGATCGATCCTATGGGCCGCCTCAAATTCATATCTATTGTCGGAAAATACAAAAAAGGGAAACTTCTGGGCACGCCGCTCGCGGACAAGATTTTAAAGTTGAAAAAATGCCGCTCCGTAAAGATCGAAGCGGCAGATGAAAAAGAGCTTTGTATCGACGGTGAGATCGAACGGTTCCGGGCGGTCAATATCGAATCGGTCCCGGGTGCGTTCTGTTTTATCGTTCCTTACAAACTGTAGATGCTGCTCTCGTCCCGTTTCCTGCGGATCCACGCACCGCACGTGAAATCCGGAACGGGTACGGGCATGCTGCCCATAGCGATCGACTGCTCGGAAAGAGCGGTGATCACCATCCAGGAAGCCATATCATATACGTCGATCGGAACGGGAAGACCGTTTCTCAGGCTGTGGATCAGCGCGGAAAAGACTAAATAGTCCATTCCGTCGTGGCCGCCTACGACGCCTTGTTCGCGGTACTTTTTCCAGAGTTCAGGCTCAAATTCTTCGTAATACGCTGAAATATCGTCCCAGTTATGCGCCCAGCACGTCGAAACGGTGCGGCCCTCGATATTCACGCCGTGCTTATCCTCGGACCAGATCCCCTTCGTGCCCTGAAGTCTTCCACCTCTAGAATAAGGGCGAGGCAGGGTAGTGTCATGCGTGAGGACGATAGTTTCGCCGCGGGCACACTTTATCATTGTTGTCACGACGTCGCCCTGAGTGAAGCGGAAATCTGCATTTTCAAAGTCTTTTCCGCGGTGCGATTCGATCCAGCTGTTGAGACCGCGCGCCTTGGAAGACATGGACGTGAGCGTCATCATACGGTTCCCGCGGTTGATATCCAGCCACTTCGCGATCGGCCCGAGTTCGTGGGTCGGATATATCTCGCCGTTGCGGTGCATATATTCATCGAGACGGTAGTGGCGTATCTCGTGACCGAGCGAAACTTCGTCGCGAAGATCGTGCTGATAGCCTCCCTCGGCATGGACGAGTTCCCCAAACAATCCCTTCCTGACCATATTGAGAACGGTCTGTTCATCGCGCCCGTAGCAGCAGTTTTCAAGTAGCATAACAGGTATTCCGGTACGCTCGTGCGTGCGGACAAGCTCCCAGCACTGCTGGGGATCGTACGCGCCGCCTACTTCGCTCGCGACCGGTTTTCCGGCGTTCATGGCGTCAATGCAGATCGGTATATGCGTGTGCCATGATGACGAAACTATTACGCAGTCAACGTCAGAGCGCGTAATTATTTCGTGGTAATCTTTAGTGACGAACGGCTCGGTACCGCGTTTTGCTTTTACAGTCTGTGCCGCATTAGCGGTACGGTCTTCATATTCGTCGCATAATGCCGTGACGTTCACGTCAGGCATCGTATCCAGCACCATAGCCAGAAGCATAGGACCTCTCTGCCCAAGACCGATAAAAGCAAGGTTAAAGGAATCGGTTTTTTTGATCATAGAATAGACACCCTCTGTTCTGCCGAAATAGGATCACGGTTTATCGTCCGTCTCAAGCTTTTTGATATCACGGATGGCCCAGTTTTTAACCTCAAACAAAGTGCGGTCCAAAGAAGTTTCGATCGTTATGTTATCATCTTTGATGCTGACAACTTTTCCGGTGATACCGCCGATAGTGGTGACTTCGCTGCCCAGAGTGAGGCTGGCGCGCATTTCCTCCTCTTCCTTCTTACGCTTTTTCTGCGGTCTGAAGATAAGGAAGTAGCCGATGAGCACGAAAATAGCGATGTAGATGATGAGCACTGCCCACATGGGAAACTGCCATCCGCCGCCCGAGTTTGCGGGAGCCTGAGTCGCTGCCGGCGCTGCAGTCGCCGCTTCCTGCTCAGCAAAAGCGGGAACGGCTGCAAAAACGGTGCCGAGTGCTGCGGAAAGTCCTAAAGATGCTTTCAGTAATGTTCCGGTGATCTTGTTCATTTTTTTCCTCCTAAAACGGAATTGTTATAAACGGATTCCTTCCGGGAGATTTCCGTTATAGTATTTCTCGTAAAATTCGCGCCTGAAATCGAGCAGGCTGTCGCTAAGTATAGCACAACGAACCTGTTTCATCAAGTTGATAAGAAAATATAAGTTGTGAAGAGTTGTCAGCCTAAGCCCGTACATTTCTCCGGCTTTGATCAGGTGGCGGATGTAGGCGCGTGTGTGATCCCGGCATGCGGGGCAGTCGCATTCGGGGTCAACGGGGCTGAAGTCGCGTGCGTAAACAGCGTCGCGGACGATAACTTTTCCTCTCGACGTCATGCATGTTCCGTTTCGTCCGATCCTGGTGGGAAGCACGCAGTCGAACATGTCTATGCCGCGTATCGCTCCTTCGATCAGGTAGTCCGGAGTGCCTACTCCCATAAGATACCTGGCTTTATTGTCCGGAAGGAGAGGCACGGTCTCTTCCAGCATCTCATACATGAGCGGCGCCGGTTCTCCGACGCTGAGACCGCCTATGGCGTAGCCCGGGAAATCCATTGACACCAGATCCTTAGCCGAGATCTTGCGAAGGTCCGCGTACATGCCTCCCTGAACTATGCCGAAAAGAGATTGACGCTCCGTGTCGGTATGTGCTTTCATGCAGCGCTCTGCCCAGCGTGTTGTCATATACATCGATTTTTTTGTGTATTCGTACGTGGAAGGATAGGGCGCGCATTCGTCGAATGCCATTATGATATCCGCACCCAGCGCGTTTTCGATCTCCATCGCTTTTTCAGGCGATATGAAGTGTTTTGAACCGTCCAGGTGGGAGTTGAAATGAACGCCTTCTTCGGTGATCTTGCGAAGAGTGCTGAGCGAGAATATCTGGAATCCGCCGCTGTCCGTCAGGATCGCTCTGTCCCAGTTCATGAATTTGTGGAGCCCTCCGGCTTCGCGCACCAGTTCGTGACCCGGTCTCAGGTAGAGGTGGTACGTGTTGGACAATATTATCCCCGCGTTCATCGCGCGCAGTTCGTCGGGAGATATTCCTTTTACCGATGCCTGGGTGCCGACGGGCATGAACGTCGGTGTTTCTATGTCTCCGTGCGGCGTGTGGAGCACTCCGAGCCTGGCGCCGGATTGTTTGCATATTTTTTTTAGTTCGTACGTTACTGCAGGCATTGGTCTGTATCCTTCTTTCCCGCTGATCTTCGTGTTTATTTTATCAGCATCGCGTCGCCGAACGAGAAGAAGCGGTAACGATCTTCGATCGCGTGGCGGTATGCCTCGAGTATGTGCTCTCGTCCTGCCAGGCTGCTCACCAGCATCAGGAGCGTCGATTCCGGAAGGTGGAAGTTGGTGATGAGGGCGTCAAGTATCTTGAACCTGTATCCCGGGTATATGTATATATCCGTCCAGCCCGAACCGGGACGGAGGATACCGCTGTCGTCCGTTGCCGTCTCAAGCACGCGGCAGGAGGTGGTACCGACCGAAATGATGCGCCCTCCGGATGCTTTCGCTTCATTGACCGCTTCCGCAGCCTCCGGCGTGACTTCATAATATTCGGAATGCATCAGATGATCCTCGATATTGTCCTCCTTCACCGGCCGGAACGTTCCGAGACCTACGTGGAGCGTTACGAACGCGGTCCTTACGCCTTTAGCTCGTATCTTATCCAGAAGCTCGGACGTGAAATGGAGCCCTGCGGTCGGTGCGGCCGCGGAACCGTTTTCGCGCGAGTAGACCGTCTGGTACCGTTCGGGGTCGTCAAGTTTTTCTTTTATATACGGCGGAAGCGGAACGATACCGACCTTATCCAGTATCTCCTCGAATGCCCCTTTAAAATTGAAGCGGACAATGCGGTTACCGCCTTCTGTTATCTCAAGAATTTCTGCCCGGAGCAGGGGAGAGGCCATAAGTTCTTCCGGAGTCGGACTGTCTCCGAAATCAAACAAAGTTCCGACGTGTGCTTTTTTACCGGGACGCAGAATAACTTCCCAGAAGCAGTTATCCGGAAGAGAAGGGTAACGCGGCTCGGGATAGTCTTTAAGCGCCAGGTCTGCTTCTCCCAGCCTGTGAAGCAGCACGAATTCGATTGGACTGCCCGTAGGATTTTTCACGCCGAGGAGCCTTGCGGGTATCACGCGCGTGTCGTTGAGCACCAGACAGTCGCCGGGGTCAATATAATCGAGTATATCTGTAAAATGGCGGTCAACGTATTCGCCGCTTTTTTTATCGAGTACAAGCAGTTTTGATGCGCTCCTGTCCTTAAGCGGTGTCTGCGCGATCAGTTCGGGAGGCAGTTCATAATAAAAATCGTGAAGTTTCAATTGTCCGATCTAACTCCTTAATAATTTCGCCGGGGGAATGCAAACGGCTGCTCACGGAGCAAGCAGCGTATCAACGCTAACGATGTTGACCCTCGGAATGTAAAACAGTATGATCTCCTCGTAAGTCTTTCCGGCCTTGCTCATTGCCTCCGCGCCGTCCTGGCTCATTCCGACGCCGTGGCCCGTTCCGGAGCCGCGGATAACTATCTGTCTCGGGTCGGATTCGCCCCGTATCTTTATCCGCTCGTAAGTATAACCGTCGCTTCCTCTTACGGCGTAAAGATCTGGCAGGAAAGCTACGCTGTATACGTTTCCTTCAAGATATTTTTTTGCTCTTTCGGACAGCGCTGTGTCCTGACCGTCTGCCTGATATTCTATTTTTAACGTCTGGTCAACGTCGAAAGTGAATCTCTGGCCTCGAACGTTTACGCTGAGCCTGGTCTGCTGTATCCTGACCATCGCGTCGTTGCGTGTCCCTTCGAACGTCATTTCGACGACTCTGCCTGATTCAGTTCTCTGAGTTACGTTAAGATATTTAAGGACTCCCAGATTTATGCCTTTCTGGTTTGAAATGTAGCTGACGATGCGGGAAGACAGCGTCTGGCCGGTGTAATCTTTCGACCATAGTGTGGGCGTCGTCCACGGGTCGGGAATAGCGACGTAGAGTTCCTGGACGCCTCCCCAGACCGCGTCGGGTGATTCGGTGTAGCCTCCGCTGTTGCTGTGGTAGAACACTTCGTCCACTATTTTTCCTTCATATGAAAGCACGAGTCCTGCGGTCTGCCGTGTGGCCAGCGTCGTGTTTGCGGTCTCTCCGGCTTCTCCCGACGAATTTATATATCCGCCGTAGACCTGATAGCTCGTCGTATCATCCATATGGAACCCGTACGACGTGAGTTTTCCTTTGATAATGTACTGGTACGCGGAAGTGCGGGCGAGTATTGCCTGCGCCTTAAGTCCCTCTGCGCGCCAAGACCAGCTGGAAGAACTTCCGGAGATCATTTCCGCCGGAACGACGCTCAGAGTGTAGTCTTCGACGTCAACGTCGTTTACCAGCACCAGTTTTCCGCCCTGATATCTGTGAACGTCGAAATAACCTCTGTACCTTGCCGCACTGAGTTTCAGCAGAGGCGGATCTTCCTCGCTGCTGCTTTCTGTAGCCAGCGGAGTTATGCGCACTTTGCTCACCGTGTCCGATACGTTCAGTATCATGACGGGCGAGCCGTCAATATAAACTTTTACGCCGTTGTTTTTTACGGTTATCACCGACAGCTGGTATCCTGCGGGGGACAATCTCTCTGACAGTATGGTGTATTTATCCTGTCCGTTCACGTCTGGTACTCCTGCTGCGGGGTATTTAGAATAGAAAGCTGCTCCGATATACCAGGACGTCCCGTCGAAAACGTAAAGCATCGACGTCCCGGCGCCTTCCATAAGCGGCAATATCTTCATCATTTCTTTCCGCGCTTCCTCTATTGTTGCGAAAGCAGACGTGACGCATATGTGATATCCGCTGTCGGCTCTTAGCGAAACCGAATTTGACGCGCCAAATATGAGTGCGGGTGTGTATTCTGTGTTGTTCTTAACGACGCCTATGGTTCCGCCTGTTGCCGAGCCTGTCGTGATCACGTCGAGAGCGCTCCTGTCATATTTAAGGCCTATACGTACTGTATTAACGTGCGGCTCCACAGACGGGATCGGTTCGGGCGTCGGTTCAGGCGTC
>DBVV01000106.1:7205-13688 GCA_002308795.1 Mageeibacillus sp. UBA1255
CGGTCGGCTGCTCAGTCGGCTGATCGGAAGGTGATCCGCCCGGATCTTCAGAAGGCAGCGGTGTAAACGTTTCTTCAGCTTCTGAAGTTGATTCCGGGCTGCCTGTACCCACGGCAGGAGAGGATCCTTCCGAAGGCGAAAGTGTCTCCTCTGAAGTTCCCGGTGCGGTCTCGTCAGCGGGACCTTCTGTCGCTTCGGCTGCATACAAAGACACGCCTCCGGACTGCCTGAAAACTCCCGAAACGGCCAATACGAATAATACCGCGGCGATCGTCACGGAAAACAGTATTATTACGTTAACAGCACATCCGCGTTTCATCACATATCTCCGGCCTCAAGTTCAGCATAATGCGAGCGCCAGTTTTTCAGACAGCTATCGATGAGTTCATTGAGGTCGATCGAATCGTAGACTTTTTCATTGACCGTATATTTATACTTGCCGGAACCGATGAGCTCCTCGATCTGGCGGTCAACGACGTAAAGTCTTGTCCATTCCAGCATATTTTCACTGTTCTTCAGATCTTCAAATTCCTGCTTCTTCCCGGCTTTTACGATATAAACCGCTTTATCGTCGGAGATGACGTCAATGCTTCCTTCCTCCGCTTCTTCCGCCCAGCTGTATATCTCCGGGAAACTGCTCTTCATTATGGAGGTGACAACGACTTTCCCGTTGCTTTCTTTCAGCGCTTCGTCGTCGCAATGCTTCCGGATAAGATCTGCCATATCCGCGCCGTTCACGATCTGTTCTTTAAGTTCACGCGCGAGAGTATTAATCACTTCCATCTCGCTGCCGGTTTTTCCTTTTGCAGAAAGTGAAAGAACGGTGATCTCTCTGCCGTAAAGATAATTTTCAAAATGTTCGTACGCCGCCCTCTGGTTTTCTTCCGATACGTCCGCATTCGCTTCGGCGTCTGCGTTATATTTCTCGATCAGCGCCCAGTCGAGCCAGAAATCGGTATATTGGCGTTCGGTCAGACCGTAATAGTGATCGTAAAAAGCATCGCCTTCATACGTATCATCACCGACCGTCTTATACTGATCATATTCGTTTTTGATGCTGTCTAAGACTTTTTGCTTTTCTTCGCTGCTGAGGCTGAGACCGGACGCACTGCACTCACGAAGGCGGAAAATATATTCTTTTGCAAAATTCACGACGGAATTCTTAACTGTGGCATTAGCGTCGATATTGTCCTCGGTAAGCAGCGTGTATACGGTACCTTCCTGGTTAAGTACGAGCGACGCAAAGAATCGGAACTGGTTTTCGTATATTTTTTCGCCTTCAACGGTAAGGACTACGCTGCCTTTATCCACGGCGTTTTTCTTTTTGTTTCTGGCTGAGCAACCGATGATCGAAAGCGATATGAAAGCGATGAGCGCAAGCAGAACAGCGGCGCATACGGCTGTAAAAGCGACGCCCCGTTTGCTTCGTTTATCATTGTTTTCTGATCCTGATCTGATTTCCTGACTGTTTTCGGACACCTTTATGCCCCCTTATCCTTTGTAAAACCGTTTAATTATTAATTATTCGCTGTCGAACATATCGCCCTTCATGGCAGAATACGCGTTGAAAACGAAATAGAAATATACGAAGTTAACGATAGTGCGTATCATCCAGGAGGCAACGAGTATGCAGATCGCAGCGGAAGTGCTCGCGAGGCCGTAATGTACCGCCCAGAGCAGCACCCTTATCCCGAGCATCACGATAAAATATGCCAGAGTGCGGGGGAGGAGATACCAGCAGTAGCCGTTTACCATCCTGAAAGCCACGCCTGTCCCGCCCCTGCGGAAGCAGATTATGGACGGCAGGATATACGTGACATACAGAGCGTAGAACATGACCGCAAAAAATACAGCCACGGCCGTAACGAAACAAAGCAGTATGGTGGGAAGCAGCATGCCGGCGGAGCCGAGGAAGAACTGCTTTACGGACATTATGGCCGGTATCGCGGAGTAGAGCACTGCTATGACGACGAGCGCGGTCAATATGATCGAGATGAAGAAGTAAAATGCCAGTTTGAACGTATAGCGTCCGATACCGACGCGGTACTCTCCGCGCTTTTTAGGTTTATCGAACGTCGCGTTGGACAGCTGATTGAAGTATCCGGAGAACAGAAGCCCTAAAACCACGCAGAGTGCGAAAATGATCAGTATAGCCGCTCCGATCGTAAGGAAAGCAACTTTAGGTGATTTGAAAAAGTCTATAGTTGAATGCACGAAACCGTTCAGGATGGCAATATAATCGAAATTTTTGAAGAAGCCGAAGGAAGCGTTTGCCTGGGTCCACGGATTATACTGTTCGATGAACGTGGCAATAAACGTCACGACGGCCAGAAATAAAAACAGGCCGGGACGCTTTCTCGCGCGTCTGAGACAGTTTCGGAACCCTTTCATCTGATGCGTATCTCCCTTCCGGTGATAATATGGCCTAAACGACCTAAAGGGATTATAGCACAACCGTGCGGGTATTATCAATGAAAAATCTGAAAATATCCCGCTGATCTTCCCGCACGTGCTGGATCAGCTCGGGATGCCACTGGACAGCGGCGACGAGCGGCATTGACGCCGTTTCGGGTGAGTATATGGATTCGATCAGTCCGTCGACGGTGCTCCTGGCAAGTACCCTGAATCCGGGGGCGGGAATCCTGACCGCCTGATGGTGGTAGGAATTGACCCTGACGGTCTTTTCCGGTATAGGCCACAGTTCGCCTTCGTACGTAACTTCATGACCGCCTTCCGGGAAAGGCAGAGTCTGACGGTGGGGATTCCCTCCGCCGGGAAGAGATCTGTATTCGCACGGTATGTCACGGTAAAGCGTCCCGCCGAAGTAGACGTTTATCAGCTGGATGCCGCGGCAGATCCCAAGGACAGGCCTGTGAAGACTTACCGCCGCTTTCAGAAGAGCATATTCGCCTCTGTCGCGCCTTTTGCATATCGATTCCGTTGAAAACTGCGTATATTCACCATATAGTGCGGGATCTAAATCTACGCCGCCTGATAGCAGGAGCCCCGAGCAGTTTTTAAGCAAAGTAAATGCTTCGCCTTCGTCCTGCGGGAGGGGGAGCACGACCGGGAAACCTCCGGCCGCTCTTACCGCGTTTATATAATCCTGCGGAATGCTGTATCTTCCGCCGTCGAACGTGCAGCTGATCCCTATTACCGGATATGACCGCGTATCTTTTAAATCGTTATCGGCTTTCATGCCTGTCATAATTCAAATTCCCCGTCGAATACTTTTACGGCGCTTCCGGTAAGTATCACTCCGGTGTCATCCTCCGGTATGCTCACCGTTAATTCTCCGCCGGGCAATTTTACTTTAATATCCTTTCCTTTGTCTACCGTTTTTTTCGCGGCTGCGGCGCATGCGGCGGCAACGGCGGATGTTCCTGCGGACAACGTTTCTCCGCTTCCGCGTTCCCAGATGCGTACGCGGATAGTCGTTCTGTCGATCACTGCGCAGAATTCAACGTTCGTGCGTCCCGGGAAGAGAGGGTGGTGCTCGATCAGGGGACCGATCACGGAAAGATCCTGGAGCTCAGGAGAAGGCGTGAAAATAACGAAATGCGGATTACCTGTATTGACCTGTACGCCGCTGAAACTTGAGCCGTGAACGTGGACCGTGATCTCTTTCTCATCAGGGACCACCCGGCCCATATCGACGGAAACGGAATTGACCAGTCCGTCGCGAAGATAGAGCTTCGCTCTGTACACGCCCGAGACAGTCTCGATCGTCAGAACGTCCTTCGAGGGAGATACGAGCCCGCGGTCATGAATATATTTAGCCACGCAACGGATGCTGTTTCCGGCCATCTTGCCCTCGCTCCCGTCCTTGTTGAACGTGCGCATGAACGCGTCTGCCTTGTCCGAATTTTCGATGAGGGCAATTCCGTCCGCTCCGATCCCGGTGTGCGGTGCGCACAGAGCTACGCAAAGCGATTCGGGGCATGTGACGATACCGGAACGGTTGTCAATAAATATATAATCGTTCCCGCAAGACTGCATTTTGGTAAACGGTACGGACAGCCTCTGCGTCCTCATATTGCATATATCTACAAGCTCGACGTTTTCCTCCGTATATCTGCTCATGACCATCTGGGCCAGGGCGGTAAGCGTATCGGCGGAAGTAAGGCAGGGGATGCCGAGCTGCATTGCCCGCATATGAAGCAGCGTATAATCGCCTATGGTATCGTCTTTTACGGCGCCGGTATAAACGATGCAGCTGATCTTTCCTTCCTCCATAAGCGTGCGTATCTCCGGGCTCTCGGAGGCGTTACGGACGGTCTTTACTTCTATCCCGGAGTTCCGGATCGCTTCTCCCGTACCGGAGGTCGCGTATATGACCATACCCGCGTCGGAAAATACTCTGGCGGCCGGAAGTATCTCGTGATAGTCTGTCTCGTCAACACTTATAAAAATCCCCGAAGGTTCTTCTTCCGACCTGCGAAGACTGAGCCTCAGCCCTGAAGCAGTGAGTCCCTTGAACAGTGCTTCTGCAAGATTTTTCCCGATCCCGAGCACTTCTCCCGTAGATTTCATTTCCGGGCCTAATATAGAATTCGCATCGGAAAGTTTTTCAAAAGAAAACACCGGGACCTTCACCGCGGTATACGGCGGCACCGGAGCCAGCCCGGTACCGTATCCGAGGTCGCGAAGTTTTTCGCCCAGCATCACCCTGCACGCGATATCTGTCATCGGTATGCCGGTGACTTTGCTTATATAAGGCACGGTTCTCGAAGCGCGGGGATTTACCTCGATAACGTACAGTTCGCCGTTGTAGATAAGATACTGTATGTTAACGAGTCCCTTTGTCCCGAGCGCGAGGGCAAGTTTTTCGGAGCAGTCGCATATCTTGTTCAAAAATTTATCGTTGAGATTGTACGGGGGGTATACCGCGATCGAGTCTCCGCTGTGTACTCCCGCGCGTTCGATATGTTCCATAATACCGGGGATGAGCACGTCTTCTCCGTCTGAGATAACGTCTGCCTCGAGCTCGATGCCGGGCATGTATTTATCGACGAGCACGGGGTTTTCTATGCCCTGTGCGAGTATCCTTTCCATATATTCTACTGTCTGTGCGGAAGAGCGTGATATGGTCATATTCTGTCCGCCGATGACGTATGAAGGGCGCAGAAGTACGGGATATCCAAGTTCGTTTGCAGCTGATACCGCTTCATCGAGAGTTTTAACGGCCATGCCGCGCGGCCTGCTTATCGCGAATTCTTCAAGCAGTGCGTCAAATTTCGCTCTGTCTTCTGCGATGTCGATCCCTTCCGCAGATGTGCCCAGGATGGGGATGCCGCGGCTGTCAAGAAAACCGGTGAGCTTTATTGCCGTCTGCCCTCCGAACGCCACGACGACTCCGGCCGGGTCTTCGGCGTCAATTATATTCATAACGTCTTCGGGAGTGAGCGGCTCGAAATAAAGACGGTCGGCGGTATCGTAATCCGTTGACACCGTTTCGGGGTTATTGTTAACGATGACAACGTCGTACCCGATCTCCCTGAGCGTCCATACGCAGTGTACCGACGAATAGTCAAATTCGATTCCCTGGCCGATGCGTATCGGCCCTGATCCCAGAACCATTATGACCGGCCTTCCGGATCTCGGGAACGTTCTGGATTCGCAGTATCCCCCGCAGGTCGAGTAGAAATACGGCGTTTCCGCTTCGAATTCTCCTCCGCACGTGTCGACCATCTTAAACGATGCGGTCATATGAGGGCAGGGAAGGTCTGCTGCACCGGACAGGCGCAATAGAGCTTTATCCGTGTAGCCGAGCTGCTTTCCAATGATGTATGATCTTTCGTCAAGTCCTTTTCCTTCGATCGACAGTTCGAAATCCGCCAGCTTTTTGATCTTATTTAAGAACCAGTTGTCGATTTTAGTGACCGAATGGATAAGATCGACGCTAACGCCGCTTTTAAGTGCTTCGAATATCGTATATATACGCCTGTCGTCGGCGAGTCTGAGCCTGTCTTCTATAGGAGAACCGTCCGCCGCCTGTCCGGCCATTTTCGGAGCGTTAAGCGTATCGAGACCGTTTTCCGCGCCCCTGACGGCCTTCATCAGAGCCATCTCGAACGTCGGAGCGATAGCCATTACCTCACCGGTCGCTTTCATCTGCGTTCCGAGCGTGCGTGACGAACCGGCGAACTTGTCGAATGGCCACTTCGGAAGTTTTACCACTACGTAATCAAGCGCGGGCTCGAAGCAGGCGCATGTTTTACCGGTGATGTCATTGACGATCTCGTCCAGATGATAACCCAGAGCGATCCTTGTGGATATTTTTGCTATGGGGTAGCCCGTCGCCTTACTGGCCAGAGCGGAAGAACGCGAAACACGCGGATTGACCTCGATGACCGCATATTCGAACGAGTCGGGATCGAGCGCGAACTGGACGTTGCACCCTCCGACGATGCCGAGGTTCGTGATGATATCGAGCGCAGCGGACCGCAGCATCTGAAATTCCCTGTCCGAGAGCGTGAGCGC
>DBVV01000106.1:13775-13971 GCA_002308795.1 Mageeibacillus sp. UBA1255
ATCGTTTCAAATTCGATCTCTTTCCATCCGAAAACGGCTTTTTCGACCAGTATCTGTCCGATAGGGGACGTTTTTATACCGGTCTCGGCTACGGTTTTCAGCTGCTCTTCCGTATAAGCCGCACCGCCGCCGCCTCCTCCGAGCGTGAACGCGGGACGTACTATCACTGGATATCCGGTCTCTTTTGCGCTCTTCA
>DBVV01000106.1:14138-14261 GCA_002308795.1 Mageeibacillus sp. UBA1255
GGCGAGCAGGCTGTCAGGTCTTTCCTGCTTTATTATTCGTTCAAGCGCGGGTCTGGTGAGCGGCTCTAAATAAATTGAATCAGCCATCGCCTTATCTGTCATGATCGTGGCGGGGTTCGAATT
>DBVV01000106.1:14281-16469 GCA_002308795.1 Mageeibacillus sp. UBA1255
CGGCAGGCCTGGGCACCGGCATAGTCGAATTCCGCCGCCTGACCGATCACGATAGGGCCTGAACCTATGACCAGGACTTTTTTGATCTTCGGATCTCTTGGCATTACAGCGCGCCTCCTTCCATGATATTAACGAACCTGTCGAAAAGAAATGACGTGTCGTGAGGACCGGACCGGGCTTCGGGGTGGAACTGAACGGTAAAAGCGTTAAGGAAAGGGTAATCGATGCCCTCGCACGTGCCGTCGTTGGCATTGACGAAAGAAATCACAGCTCTGCCGGGAACATTGTCCGAAACAGCGTAGCCGTGGTTCTGGCTCGTTATATACGTGCGGCCGTCGGCAATGCATTTTACGGGCTGATTTACGCCTCTGTGGCCGAATTTTAGTTTGTACGTGTTTCCGCCCGCTGCGAGCGCGGTAAGCTGATGTCCCAGACATATTCCGAAGACAGGCAGTTTACCCAGTATTTTTGCGATCTGTTCGATCTGAAAAGTATTTTCAGCCGGATCGCCGGGGCCGTTTGAAAGCATCACTCCGCTAAACCCGCCCGAGAGTATCTCTTCAGCATGTGTTCCCGCGGGAAATACCGTAACCGAAGCGCCCCGACGCAGGAGTTCGTTTATTATATTTGCTTTTGCACCGTAATCGATAAGCGCGACGCGTATCCCCTTATCATTGACGCAGTTTTGTGCTCCGGGCGCAAAAGCCGTATGTCCGGCGCCGCACGTGACGCTTTTTACGGCGTCAACAATTTTAAAGGAGCGGATCTTTTCGAATATCTCATCATTTTCTCCGTCCGGCAGCTTATCCAATATTGCCCCGTTCATCACTCCGGAGTCGCGAATGATCTTCGTGATCTGTCTCGTATCGACGCCGCAGAGCCCCGGTATCCCGTTCGCCTTTAAAAACGTGTCGATATCATACTCGGATCTGAAATTTGACGGAGAGTCGCACCATTCGCGCACGACGTATCCTTTAAGTTCACATTTTCCCTCAAAATCTTCCGGAATGACGCCGTAGTTTCCTATGAGAGGGAACGTCTGCAGCACTATCTGCCCGAAGTAGCTCGGATCCGTGAGCGTCTCAATGTAACCGCACATTCCGGTGGTGAACACGACTTCGCCCAGTACTGCCTTATCCGCGCCGAACCTGTATCCTTCGAATATGCTTCCGTTTTGTAGAACAAGATAACCAGTTTTCATTTTTTAAATCATTGTCGCGGCAATGACCGCTTTTATAGTGTGCATGCGGTTTTCGGCTTCGTCAAATACGATGCTCCTGCTGCTTTCAAATACTTCGTCCGTTACTTCCATACAGTCAAGGCCGTATCCGGCATTTATCGCGGCGCCGGTTTCTGTCCTGAGGTCGTGGAACGACGGGAGGCAATGCATAAATCTGCATTGCGGCCCCGCCTTGTCCATTAATTTCATCGTAACGCGGTAGGGGAGCAGGTCGGAAATGCGTTCCGCCCAGATATTGTCCGGTTCGCCCATCGATACCCATACGTCGGTGTACAGAACGTCTGCGCCTTCGACTGCTTTTTCCGGGTCTGTCTCGAATGATACTGATCCTCCGGATGTTTTTGCGAGCGCGATGCTTTTTTCGATGAGATCTTTTTCCGGCATATATTTTTCGGGGGCGCAGGCAACGAAATCCATTCCGGCCATGGCACATCCGACCATCAGAGAATTACCCATATTGTACCGCGCATCGCCGAGGTAAACGAGTTTCCTGCCTTTAAGTCCGCCGAAGTGTTCGCGTATCGTGAGCAGATCCGCCAGTATCTGCGTCGGGTGAAATTCGTTAGTAAGGCCGTTCCAGACAGGAACTCCGGCGTATCGGGCTATCTCTTCGACGATCTCCTGACCGAAGCCTCGGTATTCGATGCCGTCGAACATTCTCCCGAGCACTCTCGCTGTGTCGGCAATGCTTTCCTTTTTCCCCATCTGCGAACTTTTCGGGTCAAGGTAGACCGGATGTATCCCGAGGTCTGCGGCGGCAACTTCAAACGCGCATCTCGTCCTGGTGCTCGTTTTTTCAAATATGAGCGCAATGTTTCTGCCTTCGTATATTTTATGCGGAACGCGAGCTTTTTTTAGCTTTTTCAGCTTCGCGGCAATATCGAGCAGCAGTTCCATGTCTTCCGGGGTGAAGTCCAGCAGTTTTAAAAAGTTTTTGCCTTTAAGATG
>DBVV01000041.1:0-4570 GCA_002308795.1 Mageeibacillus sp. UBA1255
CACTTTCAACTTGCAATTTGCCATTTCCCATTATCATTCCCCTGCAGGCACGGCTTCGAGCGTCTCTCCGCCGAGCGGAACGCCGAATGCAGGGAAATTGTCCGCGTCAAATTCAACTTTCTGCACGTGGCACACGCGCATACGCCTTTTTGCCCCATGATTACGCGTATAATAGCAATGGTACGCGATCCAGAGCTCAGTATGATCCGGAGAATAGAAAAACGACGCATGGCCTGGCGCGAACACCTTCTCGTCCTTGTTAAGCACAAATATCGGCTCCGGGTATTTCTCCCAATTGTCCTTCAAAAGCGGATCGCCGCCCTTATACTCGATGACGCCCAGGCGGTACGTATCGCTGTAGCAGCCGTTGGCCGAATAAATAATATACAATCTGTTCCCGGAGCGTACGAAGAACGGGCCTTCGTTGAGCGGTCCGTCGGTGACGCTCTCCCAGAGATAGTCGTGCGGGTCGGAGATCGGCACGGGCTCGCCCATCTGCCACGGCGTCGTAAGCTGCGCGATGCTCAGCCATTGACAGCCGTCGATCACCTGAGAAAAACAGATGAAATTGCGGCCTGAAGCATTGTCCCTGTACACGGTCGGGTCAATGCCGAAAACGTCGTTGTTCAGAAACGCTTTAAAGTGAAAGCCGTCGAACGGATCGGCGGTCTCGGATTCGAGCACGAACAGGTGTTTGGTGCCGTCTTCTACCGTGATCTGACCGCTCGTGTAGATATACCACAGGCCGTCAATAAAATACATTTCCGGCGCCCAGATCGAGCCGGCGACCTCCGTGCCCGCCCGGTAAACGATCGCGCTGTCGGGACCGGTGTACAGATCGGCCAGGAGTTTGCTCCTGTGAAGTTCGACGTAACTGTTCTGCGTAGATAAACCGTAATAATAATCGGTTTCGTTGTCAAAGCACACGAACGGATCGGGAGCGGCGCCGGGCAATACTGCAAACGGATCTTCTCCGGGCGGGTCCGAAATGCGCACCTGCATCGTGTCGCCTGCGGCTCTTAACGGAGTTCTGATTTTTGTCACGGTATCCACCTCCGAGAGGTCTAAAGGGGCGCTCACGCGGCCTGACATGCACCCGAAGGAGCATATGAGCGCGGTCAACACGGCGAAAACAATCAAACTTTTTATCCGTTTATTCATTGACGTTCCTCCTGCGCAGAAAGCCGCGTTTCATTTTGCGCAGATCCGTCAGCGGCGGAGTGCTTCGAACAGCTCCTGCATCAGCGGATCTCGGTTTATGAAAGTGACGCGGCGCATCGGATGGCGGCGAACGTCGTGGCTGTAGTGGTGGTCGTACTGCGGTATAAGCGCAGGTATTATTTCAGAGAACATAAATCGGTCGCCGTCGTTTAGAAGCCACGCCACAGCCGTAACGTCCCAGATAACGCGGCTCCATACCCTGCCCTTCGCATATGTATTTGCCGCCTCGACCGTATGCTGAAGAAGATAATCGCAAAGAGGATTCTGACCTTTAAGCCAGTATTCAAGCTCCGGCCCGCTCACGTAGAAGGAAGATACGACGCCCATGCACGGTAGCTGAACCACCGGGCATCCGCATCCCATGACGACTCTCGCGGCGGCAACGTCCTGCATCATATTGAATTCATTCGTGTCGAACCATTGTTCGCTGTGACCGCCGAGCCACACGACGACGATATTTTCCTTTATCTCCGGTTTTTTCAAAAGCGCGGAGGCAACGTTAGTGATGGCGCCTATCGCTACTACGTATAACGGTTTTTCGGGAGAGTAAGTGAGCGCGAGCTGGACCAGCATATCCGCCGCAGGGCTTTCGACAGGAGTTTTTTCATCGGGAAGATACGTTCTCGAACCTTTAAATACGACTTGTTTAAGGTCTTTTCTACCCATCAGTTCAAGCAGGTTGATTATCTCGTCGTAAGAACGCTCCATTCCGTCCTCGGGCGAGGTCGAATTGGAGTTGAAGAACGGTGCCGCCAGCAATGCCCTGATATGCAGCTTGGGGCTTTTCGCCATCAGAGAAAGAGCAAACTGGTCGTCGGTCTCGTTGTAGGTATCGGTGTCAAGCACGCAGTCGATCTCACCTGAAGGAACGCTCAGATTTTTCATAAACTGTTCATGTGTCATTGTCCATATTCTCCCTTAAATAGTGCTTTTATTGCGCATGATTTTACCACCGTAAGCGCAGGTTTTCAATCATAAAAACGGTATGCATGCTTCGTCCGGGTGCTATATCCTGAACATCAGCGTCTCGCCGCGGACCATATCGACTGTAAACTCCGTGACGTTGTCAGCGTAGAAACGCTTTTCATATACCTCGAACGGGCTTGACGGCCGTTTCAGGCGGATCGTCTTGCGGCCTGTTGACCAGGCATGTATCGTGATATACCGCTCGTTAGCGAAAACGTAGTCGCCGTCATCTTCATAAACGTGGCATCCTGCGATGCGGCCTATAGCGCGGAAAACGTCCGCCGAAAGCCATTTCGCGGCCGTAAATACGGTGTTAAAACCGCTGTCATCCTGCTTGATTGACACTGCCGGCAGTTTTTCGGCACAAAGCGTCGCAAGCGTTTTCGCTTCGGGATCGTCGCTAACGAACAGCGGGCAGACAACGGTCGTCTGGCTGTACAGGTACATCGCGCAGCCGTCCTTAACGATGCGGTCAAGCTGTCCGTACACCGTTCCGGGGTCGCAATCAGTTGCCAGTTCGCCTTCCGGATCGATCTTGAATTTGCCCATCGACGGAGAATCGATCTCACGGATACGGATTCCGGTGAGGTCGGAGATATTGTCCGCACTCAGCTTTTTCTGAGCATCCGGGTCAATGAACCCCTGCCCGTATATGAACAGCGCCGTTTTCCCCTTTCTGCGTACCTTATCCTTTATCGCCTGCCGCTCAGCCGCTGTCAAGCTGAAACAGTTTACAAATACGTACAGCTTGTATTCGGGCAGATCGTCGCGGGCAATATCGTTGTGGTAGTAAAAATCTACCGGTATTCCGGTGCGCGGTATCTCCTCGTTCCTGTTCAGTTCGATCATCTGGAACAGCGTCGGGAATGCCACGAGATGTACCGATTCCTCATCATAGAAGAAAGCCGCGTCGTTATGCTTCGTTCTGTCGCCCGCGTAAAACTCGTGCGCGATCTCCTGCTGCCTCTTAATAAGCGCGTAAAGCTGTTCGTCGCGGTATCTGCCTTTAAAGTACTGATCGAACCACCACGCCGAAATATCCTGGCATATATCACGTCCGAAATCACGTTTCATGCATGCGATGCTGTCCTCGACCGTGTACTGCTCCATATACTCCATTGCCCCGGCGCGATTGCCTTCCCGGAACGTGCGCGTATCGTCTTCCGAAAAGAAGATGCGGTTCCTGAGTCTGAAAGAGTCCTGCATCACGCGCTGAGCGGAATAACCTCCGGGCTGGCGGTCGAGGTACATGTTCGGGCAGGCGGTCATATCGACGTAGCCGCAGTCAAGCATTTTAAGCGCCCCGGCGCACATGCACATATTGAAGTAGTCAAGGCATCCGAAGTATCCGTAGAACGCTCCTACGAGCAGATCTTTATCATATTCTTTGATCGCTTTAGCGAAGTGTATGATCGAATCTGCGGCTCCCACGTGGAATGCGCGGTAAAAGTCGGCAACGCACTGATATTTGTCGGTGTTCAGGAACGATCCTACGTGATATTCCGACATGCCGTTTCCGCCGGTGCTCGGGAATCTCGCCAGAGCGTCGTCAACGGTAATGAAGCTGCGTTCTTCCATATTCGGTATGTGCGGGTCGTCAATATTCGCATCGGGGTCGTTCCACGCCTTTCGCATTGCCTCCTGACTGCCGTAGCGGTCGTACAGGAAGATCGAAAACGCCTTGCGGAACGCCGGGCTGAAATCACCGTAAAGATCCGACGGCGCCTTGCCCGCATGATCGAAGCCCATATACCCGCCCTTGTAGATCGTAAGCGGATTCGACGGATACCACTCGGAGGTATTGCCGCCCGCCAGAAACACTCCGATGACGTGATCGGCATACGGCGTTTCGTTAAGGTCGCGCAAAAATCCCAGTATATGCTTCGTTGCCTCTTCCCTCCACGCCTGCGAATACAGCGCGTACATCGCGGGATAATACCCGTTTTCGTAGCTTTCGGTAACGACTCTTACCGGGATAGTGCTTCCGTCGTTATAGCGCATCATCTCGGACGGATGTTCGCATAGCCACTGGACAGACGGATGTACGCCGAGGCGCAGGAAGATCTTCGCATTCGGAACTGCTTCGATCAATACTTTAGCGTCTTCTAAAAGCATATCGAACGCGCCTTTATACAGCCATTCCGGATCGCAGATAAGGAAAAACACTTCTATTCCTGATTCTCCCAGCGAGCGCAGGTACTCAACGTCTCTCGTGTGTGCATGTGCCGTGAAAGCCATCGGCGGGATTATGCGGCCTTCTACTTCGACCGCTGGACTTCCGTTGAAATTAACGATCCTTGACCTCAGCATTTTGCGTTCCTCCTGGTCATCTGAAATATTTCACCGCCGCCTCGAACATGCGGATATCGTAATTGCCGGGGAC
>DBVV01000041.1:4577-4978 GCA_002308795.1 Mageeibacillus sp. UBA1255
CGCTCGCTGTGTCCCATTTTACCGAAAACGCGGCCGTCGGGAGAAGTTATGCCTTCTACCGCGCAGACGGAACCGTTTGGATTGAACTGGATATCGTTCGTGGCGTTTCCGGAAAGATCGGCGTACTGTGTCGCGATCTGACCGTTCGCGGCGAGCTGTCTTATCTGTTCTTCGGAAGCTAAAAATCTGCCTTCACCGTGCGAGATCGGGACGCTGTAGATATCGCCTACGTTCGCGAAACTGAGCCACGGTGATTTAACGGAAGCGATCCTGGTGCGTACGATCTTCGACTGGTGTCTTGATATGGTGTTAAACGTAAGCGTAGGGCTGTTTTCGTCGGTGTCAATGATTTTCCCGTACGGTACGAGGCCGAGTTTTATCAGCGCCTGGAAACCGTTGCA
>DBVV01000041.1:5063-5820 GCA_002308795.1 Mageeibacillus sp. UBA1255
CGCCCGGTATGAACACGATCTGCGCGGTCTTAAGTTCGCGTGCGAACTTCTCCACACTCTTCGCGATAGCGTCGCCGGTGAGGTTCCTCACCACGATGATCTCGGGATCTGCGCCCGCGTCACGCATTGCCTTCGCCGAATCATATTCGCAGTTCGTGCCCGGGAAAGCCGGGATGAGGACTCTGGGCCTTGACGTCCTGACGAGAGGATGCGAAGTATTACGTTTGTCGTAAGAAATATTGTATACAGGTGTTTTAGCGGCCGGGATGTTGCAGCTGAATACCGGTTCGAGTTTGTTCTCGTACAGCGTCAATATCTCTTCATACGCTGCAGTTTCATCGCGGTATTTGAAGCCGTTCTCCGCAACGCGGCCTCCCCTTACGCATTTAAATCCGTCACGTCCGTCACGGACAATATCGGCAGCGGTTACGCCGTCGTTCAGNNTATTCTATAATAAACGAGCCGTAATTGCGCCCGAATATATCCTCCATAGTAA
This sequence comes from Mageeibacillus sp. UBA1255, assembly GCA_002308795.1. GTDB lineage: Bacteria > Bacillota > Clostridia > UBA1212 > UBA1255 > UBA1255. The sequence goes on from DBVV01000041.1 coordinate 5,560, forward strand.
GAGCGTCGTCAAACTCGAATCCGACTGCGTTTCCGAATGCCGATTTGATCACCGCTTCTCCGAGGCCGCCCATTCCGAAGGTGCGGCACGCGGCGATCTTACCTTCTTTAGCAAGGCGCCTGATCTCCGAAAATTCGGCTTTCAGCGATCCCGCTTCCGGGAGGCCGGAACCGTCACGCTCAGGAGTAAATATGACCGCCTCGTGACCCGCTTTCTTAAACTCGGAAGTGATGACGTCGGACGTTTTACCCGTTGTCACGC
>DBVV01000041.1:5847-6389 GCA_002308795.1 Mageeibacillus sp. UBA1255
GAGTCCTTTCCGCCGATCGCACCGATACCGAGCCTCAGCTGAGCGTCCAGAGCACCGAGCAGTGCGGCAAGCGGTTTGCCCCAGCTTTTCTCGCCTTTCAGCCTCTCGAAATATTCCTGGAACGTCAGATATACGTCGCTGAATTCGGCGCCTGACGCAATAAGTTTGCAAACGGATTCGACCACGGCAAGGTATGCGCCGCGGTACGGGCTCTTTTCGGAAACGAACGGGTCGAAGCCCCATGCCATAAATGAGCAGTCGTCGGTATGCTGCTTCTCCACGGAGATCTTCTGTATCATCGCCTGCGCAGGAGTCTTCTGATATTTACCGCCGAAAGGCATTACGACCGAACCGGCGCCTATCGTGGAGTCGAAGCGTTCTGCAAGGCCGCGCTTAGAGCACATATTAAGATCAGAAGCCGTTTTCTTAAGATTCTCTTCAAATCCGCCACGGATCTCAGGTTCGAACGCAAGCTGCGGTTCGACAGTTACGTTAACGTGTTTTTCCGCACCGTTCGAATTGAGGAAATCGCGGCTGATATC
>DBVV01000016.1 GCA_002308795.1 Mageeibacillus sp. UBA1255
TTCACGGAAACAGGAAAAGAGCCTGCCCGCGCAGGAATTGACAATACCGCGCAGTTTTTGGTAAAATAGAACTGCCCGGAAAATAATACGGAATCCAACGAGCGAAAGGGTATGGTTATCAATGGCAGATAAAAATAAAATAACACTCAGCATAGGAGGAAAAAACTATACACTTGTCCACGACGAGACCGACGATTATATGAAGCGGATCGAACACTATCTCAACGCTAAGATAGAATCCGCAGGAAAAGCCGGAATACAGCTTGGCGAACAGACCGCACTCATCATGGCGTCAATCTCGGTGATCGACGAGCTCTTCAAAACTCAGAAAAACTTCAACACGCTGAAAAACGAGATCAAACGCATCATGGACGAATACGATAAACTCAAGGCAGAAAAACTCCTGCTCGAAGAAACACTTGCAGACGCCGATAAAAAGATCGAATCGCTTTCGTCTCAGCTGATACAGCGCAAATGATCAGGCGCTTCTTACAAAGTGCAGCCCGGTATCCGATCACGCACGGTAAGTAATGACTACAGACATATTAAAAAAACAGATATACAAAAAATACGTATCCAGAACAGCAGAAAGCTCCGACGCGCCGCAGGTGCCGGAGCTTTTATCGCCTGCGGGAGATCCGGAATGTGCAAAAGCGGCCATACTGTGCGGAGCTGACGCCGTCTATCTCGGCCTTAAAGAAGGCAGCGCCAGAGCCGGAGCAGGAAATTTCACTTTTCCCCAGCTAAAAGAGATCTGCAATTTCGCACACAGCATGCACGTAAAAGTTTACGTTGCCCTGAACATCCTCCCCTTCGGAGCGGGTGAAGCCGAACGCTTTGCGGGCAATGCAAAAAAAGCGGCTTCAGAGGGCGCTGACGGCGTTATCGTTCAGGACACAGGTTTACTCGCTATGCTGCTCGAAATGCGGAATACGGGGCAATTACCGCCGTTTTTTCGCGTTCACGCGAGCACGCAGGCCGGTATCTGCAGCCAGGGAGGAATCAGAGCACTGAAAAACAGCGGCGTTGACCGCGTGATACTGCCCAGAGAGTTGACGCTCACCGAGATCGCAGATTTAAAAAAGGGATCGGACGTCGAACTCGAGGTGTTCGTCCACGGCGCCATGTGCATGTGCTATTCCGGTAACTGCCTCCTGAGCAGCTATATCGGCGGAAGAAGCGGAAACCGCGGGAACTGCGCACAGCCATGCCGGATGAAATACAGATTCGCCGAACCGATAAACGGCCAGGGAACGGGATACGGCGAAATATTGTCGCCGGACGATCTTTGCGCCCTTCCCTACATTGACCGGATCTGCGCGGCAGGTGTCGATTCCCTCAAAATAGAAGGAAGACTGAAATCGCCCGAATACACGGCGTTGACCACAAGGATTTACAGAGAAGCGCTGGATGCGGTTTCGGAGGGGCGGTTCGGGGAGTTCGTTGAAAATGACCTGAACGACGCGATACGGTGCCTTCAGACGTTGTTCACGCGTTCCGGAGGCGGTCCGGGTTTTCTGCTTGGCAATACAGGTAAAAAACATATGACCGAACTGGGTCCGGGCAGAAGCGGAGCTTATCTCGGTATTGCCTCTGATATCCGCCGGGAAAAATATGACGTTGCGAAAAAAGCAGGGCTCGAATTTTTCCGCTTCACACTGGGCAAAAAACGGTACGATCTGGCTCCCGGCGACGGAGTTACTCTTACGGACGAGCATGGAAACACAGCTGGCGGAACGGTCAATAAAGCAGGCGGCGACGGCAGTATCACCGTCTGCGGTTCTTTTGATCCCGCTATAGCTTCATCCCGGTCAGAAGTCCGTGTTTTTCAGACGCTGGACGCCGCGTCAATGAAAGAAATTAATAATATATTGACGGCCGGCAGACAAAACGTCAGATTCCCGTTAAAGCTCCGGTTCAGAGCCAGGCCCGGAGAACACGCAGTATTGACCGCGCACGATCCATATACAGGTAAAGAAGCATCTGTATTATCTGCCGAACCAGTCACGGAAGCATTATCGCGTCCTTTATCCGAAGACGAGATCACGCTCCGGTTGTCGAAATTGAACGATACCTGCTTCTACCCGTCATCCGTAAGCGTGGATATTTGCGGAAACATTTTTATGCCCGTATCCGCTCTTAATGCGATGAGAAGGGACGTCATTAGTGAACTTTTGCTAAAAACAGGCGGTATCAGCGAGCATGATGATATCCGGGTCGATGCGAACTCACGCTTTGAAGCTTCCGTGCGCACTGTAAAACCGCGTCTTAAACGGATCATAAATTCTCTAAAATTAAAAGGAACCGTCAGATCCAGGTATTATTTTTACGCTTCCGATTACGTTTCGGAGAAAACCGAAGATCACGCGTATTGCGATCTGATATACGTTCCCTGGGACACGTGGAACTTCGCTCCGCTCATAGCCAGGGTACGTGAAGAGGCGATGAAGACGGGGGCAATGCTGATCGCCACGCTACCTCTCCTCCCCTTCAAAAAAACGTCCGGAGGTTTTCTTAAAACTCTCGCCGCGATAGCCGTGGATGCAGACGGGATCCAGCTTACCGGAACGGGCGATTTCGGAATGCTCGAGCTTTTCGGTATCGACACGTCCGGGCTGCTTATATGCGCCGATCATTCGCTGAACTGCACAGATCCGTTTACGTTAAGAGAACTGGGAAGGATGGGAGCGGATATCGTCACGTTGTCGCCCGAATATCCTGATCCGGCGATGGCTAAAGACGCACTTCCCGATACGCTGGTCGAGATAATTGACGCCGGACCGGTGCCGCTCATGCGTATGAGGCATTGCATAATCGGACACGGTGACGAAAATTGCCGCAGATGTACCGACGCGAAGACGAAAATGCATAAATCGTTTCGGATAATCGACACGAACGGCTCAAAATATGATATACTTACGTTGCCCGACGATGATCATAATAATCCCGTATCAGCGGGCGGCACAGGCACGAATTCACGTTTTTGTGAAAACATCCTGCTTTCGACAGACGGTTTCGAGCCGAAGGCGGCAATGCAAAGCGGCGGCTTTCCTTTTAAAGCTGCGGCGGACAATATAATTATACGTACTCAGATCTTGAACGGAGTTGAACATTATGAGAGAAAAAGTTGAGATTTTCGTCGAAAAATGCAGGGAAACCGCCATACTTCCCCGGTACGCCCACGAGGATGACGCCGGCATGGATATATACGCTGCGCAGACCGTCGTTATCGAGGCCGGCAGGACAGCTCTCGTTCCGACAGGCCTTAAGATGGCTATTCCGGACGGATTTGAGCTTCAGGTAAGGCCGAGAAGCGGCCTCAGCCTTAAAACTCCCCTGCGCGTTCCAAACTCCCCCGGTACGATCGACTCGGGGTACAGGGACGAGATCTGCGTTATCGTGTGGAATTCTTCAGATTCCGAAGCTTTCACTGTAAACCAGGGCGACAGGATCGCTCAATTCGTGCTTGCACGCGTACCTATGGCTGTATTTACGGAGGTTGAAAGCGCATCTGCTATCGGCACCGACAGGGGCGGAGGTTTCGGTTCAAGCGGAGTCAACGACGTTGCCGCTCCGGTTAAAGCCGGCGGTGCGGCGCGAGCCTCGGGTGCAAAAAAGAAGAGCAGGAAAACCGCTGCCGGGGAGGAATCAAAATGACCGAATTTGCGATCGGGCAGGATTCTCATGCATTTGAAAAATCGTTCGACCCGGAAAAGCCGCTCAAACTTGGCGGAGTGACGTTTAATGACGTTCCCCTGACGTTAAAGGCGAACAGCGACGGAGACGTTATCCTTCACGCGATAACCAACGCTGTCTCAGGAATAACGTGCAGAAACATCCTCGGTAAAATTGCCGACGATCTCTGCAAAAACGGTGAAAAAAACTCCGCCGCATATCTCGCTCTTGCCCTTTCCGACCTGAAAAAAGCAGGGTATGAGCTTGTTCGCATATCATTGAGCGTAGAATGCAAAAAGCCTAAACTTGCCCCCCGGATCGACGAGATACGCACGTCCGTCGCACTAATATGCGGAATCGACGTGAATGCCGTCGGAATTACCGCCACTTCCGGAGAAGGCCTCTCCTCTTTCGGGAAAGGCCTCGGGATCCAGGTATTCTGCGGAATAACGGTCAGCCGCCCGTGAGCGGCTTTTTTATTCGGCTGCTTCGTTGCTTTCGAACGTCAGATATTCGCTGACCGCCTGCTCCATGAGAGCATCGTTAAAATCTTTAAGTTCAAGGGAATGGTCGGCAATATACTGATCGATGCGTTTTTCATACTCTTCGTTTCTGTACGCGGTCAATATCGCTGTTTTGAGCGTTTCAGGCGTGATCTGGTCGGAACCTGTTTCTCCTTCGAGCCCGTCAACTGTCATTATCCCTACGACGTACATGATCTGAACTCCTTCATCGGTCACGAACGTCTTTAACGTGTCAAGCCCGGTCGAATCCGCCTTAGCCACCCATTCGTTGATCTCGTCGTTAAATGCGCTCGAAGATCTGCTCAGGCTGATTATTCCTCCGGTAGTAGTGGCGTCATCGGCAGCTGACCAGGCGCGAACGAGTGCCTCGGGTGAATCTCCGTCTTCAACGAGCTTTTTTACTAGCGCTTCCGCCTGCGCCTTTACGGCATCCTTCTCTTCATCAGAGACAGATCCGTCATCGTTTTCGTCGCTGAAAGGCAGATATATGTGTCTGATAGAGATAGTCCGGTATATATCTTCGTGAAGCGTATAGTACTCTTTAAGAACGTCATCCGGTACCTCCATAGCAGCCATCGTCTCCTCGGCATATTCCGAAAGGAACTGCTGGAGCTCATTGAAATACTTGTAATCATTCACGTTCATACCGGTAACGAACCGCATATACTCGTCGCGCGTTGTCACGCCGTAATACTCGCCGGCATACGTGAGGTAGTAATCCACCGAGCTGTCGATCTCGTCATTCATTGACCGGATCTTTTCTTCGGTGAAAGGTTCTTTGCTTTCAAGCGCCATCAGGTACGCGGCGCTGAACTGCAAAAGCTGCTCGCGTGTTTTATTCTTGATCGTCTCGAGATATGTCGCTCCGGTATCTTTATAAGGGCTGTTAAGGAATTCTTTTAAATATTCGAAGCGTTCTGCTTCGGTAGCTTCTTCGTTGAAATCGATATCCTCTCCCGCTATATCGCTGACTGTGCTTCCGAAGAGGTAGACAAGTTCAGGATAAAGCACGTTTCTGTCGTTAACTTTCGCGACAACGGAATCGTTCAGCGGAGCGTCGTTATACTCCGGTCTGGGCGTAGCGGTCACAGCCTCCGTCGGTTCGGTCTCTTCGCCGTCGTTAAAATCCATGGAGCAGAACATACGTGTAAATTCAGCTGCTTTTTCATGATTAGCATTTTTAAGGGCGTATTTATCCTGCTTCATCAGTTTTTCAAGTTCTTCTTCAACCTGATTTGCCCTCCAGCCTGCGTCAACGTTTTTCTTTACCGTTTCGTCCTCGTATCCGCTTATCGCAGAGCAGATCATAAGGTGATAGCCGTATTCCGTTTCAACGATCTCGGGTATCTCGGTGACTTCATTCTGGCTGATCGCCCATTCTTCGAATGCTTTTACAAATCCGCTGTTTTCGGTAACGTCATAGTAACCGTCATTGCTTTCAAGACCGGTATCCTCGGACAATGCCACGACTTCGTCGAACGTCATCGTTCCGGCTTTTACGGCGTCAACGTAGCTCTTCGCAGTTTCGAGTGTTTCTGCTTTTTCGGCATCATCCATACCGTCTGTAAGCAGCAGGCTGTGGCGCACCTGCCTTATTTTGAACCGGTTCTCGTTCTCATTGTAGAACTGCTCCAGATCGCCTGCCGTAGGTTCCATGCCGTTTTCCCAGTTTATATTGTATTTTTCGACGGCCGCGGTCCTCGGGAAAATATCAAGATAATCGTCCAGAGGCATACCGTATATCTGAAGGCAGATAAGGTCGAGCGAATAACCGTAATACTGGATATAATAAGCGTAAGTCGTCTCGAGTTCGGACTTCAGTTCTCCGGCGCTCGCCTTGATATCGCTCTCCGAAGGCCAGTCTTTAGTCGCCCGGGCAAGGCTTTCGTTTACCAGATACTTTCTGGCATATTCGACCGTATCTTCAGTGAGCTTGTCAAAATATGATTTTCCTTCGCTGTTTTTAGTGTCTTTGAGCAGTGAGACAAATTCTTCCGTCCCGAACTTATCGAACGACACTTCTCCGCTCCGGTAAAGCTCATCCATGGTAAAATTGAACGCGTATCCGAAAACAGGTCTCGTGAGCTTGATGCCCGCGACTGTTCCCGCGCTATCATTTCCGGGCTTATTTTTGTTGCAGGCGGCGCATATACAAAGCACTGCGGCAAGCAGAATGACAACGGCAATACTGATTTTTTTCTTCATATCTGATCTCCTCATCATAACAGACCGGCAGTTATTCCTCCAGCAGCTGGTACATCGCTCCGGCATCTTCTTTTCTGACGTTTTCGCTTACTTTCAGGACCTTGAATCGCGTCTTGCCTGATCCGAAACCGACTTCAACGATATCGCCTTCCCTGACTTCGGCACTTGCTTTCGCGGGTCTGCCGTTAATAGAGACCCTGCCTGCGTCACATGCGTCATTAGCCACCGTACGGCGTTTGATCACTCTTGAAACTTTTAAAAACTTATCGATCCGCATTTATTATCTCCTTGTCAACGTAGCGCCTGAGCGCCATTTCGGGGTCGATCCCTTTTTCTTCTGCAGCCCGGACGATCCCGTACAGCATTTTCCCCAGTTCTTCTTCGCTCCCGGGCAGTTCGGGGGCAATATCCGAGGCGGCTTTTTCGGCTGCGGCCACATGTTCCGGAACAGGGTCTGCCTTTCCCTCTTCTTCCGCTAAAGCGTGCGCTTTTCTTATCTTAGATGCCGCTTTGTATGCTTTATATAGCGCCGGAAAATTCGCGGGGATATCGCTCAGTTTCTGCGTGAGCGAATCGAATCCCTTTTCCTTCGTTTTACGTCTGTCCCAGTTTTCTAACGCTTCGGCGGCATTCGACGCCGTATCTTCACCGAATACGTGCGTGTGCCTGAAAAGCATTTTTCTCGTGCATGCGTCAGTCACGTCGTCAAATCCGTAACTCCCGTCTTCCTCACCTATTATGCAGTGGAAAATGACCTGGAGCAGCACGTCCCCCAGCTCTTCCACCATTTTCGCGTCGTCCTGTTTTTCGATGGCGTCGACGAGTTCGTACGCTTCTTCGAGCATCGGTGTTATGAGCGTTCCGTGCGTCTGTACCCTGTCCCACGGACAACCGTCCGGCGACCTTAAGAGTCTTATTATTTCGTACAGATCTTCAAATTTATATTTTCCGTCTTCCGGTACGTAATCGTATTTTATCATCAAGCGCCCTCCCGCAGACTTGCCAAAAATGCAGTCCGGCGATTATAATACCACAAGTGAGACACAAATCTCAACTTTTAAACGATTATACACGACCGGAGATAGACAGTCATGGCAAAAATAAGGCATTTTATGAAAGAAGCGCTTGATGAGGCTGAGAAAAGCCTGCCCGCAGACGTGCCCGTGGGAGCAGTGATCGTCCGGGACGGCGTCGTTATCGCCAGAGCGCATAATTTAAGAGAGGCCGTAAAGTCGCCTTCAGGTCACGCCGAGATGATCGCCGCCGAACGGGCCGCGGAAGTGATCGGCGACTGGCGCCTGTCGGATTGCGATATGTACGTGACTCTCGAGCCTTGTCCGATGTGCGCGGGTATGATAAGAAGCTCAAGGATACGCAATCTTTATTTCGGTGCGTATGATCCCGACGCAGGAGCGGCCGGATCGGTCATGAACCTGCTGAGCCCCGCGGTAAACGTGTTCCCTCTTATACTTGCAGACGAATCAAAAAAAATGCTTGACGACTTTTTCACCAATATAAGATCTCACCGGGAAAGTCCGTCCGGTACGACAGATACAGGAGCTGATTTATTATGATAGGAATCATAGGGGCAATGTCTATAGAAGTTGACGGCCTTCTTGCAATCATGACAGGGCGCAGGGACAGAACGTACTGCGGGATCAGATTCAGCCGCGGAAAGATCGGCGGGACCGACGTTGTCATCGCCAGGAGCGGCGTGGGAAAAGTTATGGCGTCGATGTGCGCTTCGGCTATGATCACGCGTTTCGCGCCGTCGCTTATAATCAATACGGGAGTGGCAGGCGCTGTTGACCCGACGCTTAAGATAGGTGACATAATCGTTTCCAGCGGCGCCGTCCAGCACGACTTCGACACCTCCCCCATCGACGGGACGCCAAAGGGCTGGAACGCGGAACTAGGCACCGTTACCGTTCAGGCGGACGCCTGCTCTACCGGCGTGCTCCTTCGTATAGCAAACGAAGAAGGTATCTCCGCAAGGCCGGGGATCATTGCCAGCGGTGACAGTTTTATTGCGGACAATGAAAAAAAGGCGGAACTTGCTGCCGTTTTCGGTGCGTCCGCCTGTGAGATGGAAGGAGCCGCTGTCGCTGCGGTCGCGGCTTACAACCATATCCCGTTTGTTATTTTAAGGGCGATCTCCGACGGCGCTGACAACGGCGCTCATATGGATTTCCCTGCTTTTTGCAAGTTCGCGGCAGATAATTCCATCCGCGTGCTTTCCCGTGCGATAAAAGAACTTGGCTGATACCGTTCGCTGCATATCTGTTCAGAGCAGTATATCGTTTTCGGGGAATACCGGTTCACACGTAAGATTGATCCCGAGCTTTCTGATCGTGCCTTCGTCGCCGCTCCTTAGCAGCTGGCTCGAGTGCATATCGCAGCCCTTGAGCTGTTTTAGATACTGTACCGCCTGCCTGGCGTACGGATTCATAACGGCGCTGATCGAGAGTGCGGTCAATACGTCGTCGAGCTTCAGCACCGGGCTCGCGGAACCCAGGATATTATGTTTAAGGTCAAGTATCGGTTCCAGTGTTTCGGGCGTTATGAGCATTATCTCATCCGCTATACCTGCAAGTGATTTTATCGCGTTCAGCACGCAGCTTGAGGTGGCGCTGGTGAGCTGAGTCTTACGGCCTGTTATGATCCTGCCGTCGTCAAGTTCTATCGCGCATGCCGGGTGCCCGGATTCTTTTGCTTTGGAGAGCGCTGCGCCAACGACGCGCCTGTCGTAGCATTTAAGGCCGAGCTGCTGCATTATCATCACTATTTTTTCGAGCGGTTCGGGCTTTTCGCGGCCGAGTTTTACCTGGCAGGCAGTTTTATAATAACGGCGTATGATCTCCTGGCAGGACGCTTCCCTGCACACCTCGTCGTCGGTGATGCAATAGCCGGCCATATTGACGCCCATATCCGTGGGAGAACGGTAGAAATTGGGGTCTCCGGTGATCATCGTCAATATATTTTTGAGTACGGGGAACGCCTCGATGTCGCGGTTGTAGTTTACCGTTGACACACCGTACGCTTCTAAATGGAACGGGTCGATCATATTTACGTCCATGAGATCTGCCGTAGCCGCCTCGTACGCGAGGTTCACCGGATGTTTCAGAGGCAGGTTCCAGATCGGGAACGTTTCGAATTTAGCATATCCTGCGACACGGCCGCGTTTGTATTCGTGATAAAGCTGAGAAAGGCATGTGGCAAGCTTTCCGCTTCCCGGTCCGGGTGCGGTGACAACGACGAGCGGTCTGGTCGTTTCAACGAATTCGTTTTTCCCGTATCCCTCGTCGCTCACGATCGTGCTTACGTTTGCAGGATAACCGGAGATCCGGTAGTGAAGGTAGTGTCGCATCCCGATGTGGTCAAGTCTTTTAATGAACCCTTCGGCCGCCTGCTGTCCCATATATTGGGTGATGACAACGGCGCTGACCAGGATCCCCATCTCACTTATCAGTTCGATGAGTCTTAGCACTTCCAGATCGTACGTAATGCCGATGTCTGCGCGCATCTTCGTTTTTTCGATATCTGCTGCGTTTACGCAGATCACTACCTCCGCCTGATCCTTCAGTTTCTGAAGCAGCTTGATCTTTCCGTTTACGTCGAATCCGGGCAACACGCGCGCGGCGTGCAGGTCGTCAAAAATCTTTCCTCCGAACTCAAGATAAAGTTTGTTGTTGAATTTCGAGATACGCTCCAGGATGTGACTGGTCTGTTTCTCCATGTAGAGTTCACTGTCAAATCCGATCTTGCTCATAAAACACCTTCCTGCGGTCAGATCCGCACTCATTGGGATTTATAAATATTTTACACAAATATAATTGAGAATTCAAGACCGCATATAGAAAAGGACAGCGTAAAGAGATTGTAG
>DBVV01000074.1 GCA_002308795.1 Mageeibacillus sp. UBA1255
CCTACAACAACTTTACGCTGTGGTTCACGACAAGCTTATCCGCGTCTGGAGCGGTGAGAAGCGCCTGATGAGCGGCTGCGTCAAGGATGGCGGCGAGACCTCTTGCCCCCAGCCTGCGGCGGAACGCCTTGCGGCATGCTGAGCGCAGTGCTTCTTCGGTGAAGCTGAGCTCGACGCCGTACGTCGCACGGAAAGTGAGGCGGATGTTGTCCAGCGCCGAACGCTTTTTGTCGGACAGGATGCTGAAGAGTGCTTCTTCGGTGAGCGGGCGTATGCGGACAACGCAGTTTATGCGTCCTGCGAGTTCGGCTATCATGCCGTACTTGATGAGTGAAGAGATGACCGCGTTAACGTCAGCGGGTGCGTTGTCGGTATCCCCTCGCCTTCCACGGGCGCAGCTGTTTTCGCTGTCGCTGAAATCAGCGGTGAAGCCGATTGCCCTGCGCACCTTCGGAGCCTCTTCGAAAGCACCTTCAAACACCCCGCCGCACACGAACATCATATTGTCCGTGCACATTTCGGACGGGCCAGCGTCGATGAAACGGTACGTTGACCGCTTAGGCCGTGCGACCGTCTCGCCTTCAATCATCTTCAGCAAGTCTCGCTGAGATGCCCGATGGAAAGCATCGACCGTTTCGTCGCCGCATTGGCACAGCTTGTCGAATTCGTCCAGGAAGACGATGGCATAGCGGGCGTCGTCGCCGTATTTGTCGAATATTTCGGCCAATATATCGGCCTTGTTTGTTCCGCGGAACCCCGTCGGCGTGATTGACGACGCGTCCTCGATGACGACTGGTACGGGGACAATCATTGCCGCGACGCGCAGGAGTTCGGTCTTGCCCGAGCCCGTCGGCCCGTATATCAGGCAGTTGCGTTTTTTCAGCTCCATATGCGGGTTCGCGGCCAACGCAAGGTGCTCCAGCAGCGCCATGGCGAACGACTGAATCGCCTCGTCCTGGCCCCCGATGTACTCTCTGAAGAAATCCGACAGCCGTCTGAACGGCCAGTTCTCCAGAAATTCGGCACATTTTTCCGCGAGCGTCGGAGGATGATTTCGCCGTTCCTCTTTCCAGCTGTCGTAATCGATGTCACCGCTGTCGTCAAAATCAATGAGGTTGATGCCGTTTTCGTTGTCAACGCAGTTTTCGTCCTTGGCTTTGGCGTTTGTTCGATATTCAGTTGTGTCGGTAGTCATTTTGAACCATCCTTTCGATCTTCGGTCTTAACTCGGGGCATAGTTATACCGCCGGACAGAAGATCTAAGGATGTTGATACTGAATTGGGTCAATCTGGACCTCCGTTTATGGAGAGACACGCTGCGCGTCCGGCCGCAACGGAATGTGCGGCGGCGCAACGGTTCCACATTATACTATAGACACCGAAACCGGTCAATAGGTTTTTGATCCGGTTAAAAAAATTTTTTGATCCTGCAAAATATAGTTACTGCGCCTCATACACTGCTTTCTCGAAGCATAGCGCGGTCTGGGAATCCTGGCAGCCGTCGAAGCGCGAATTACGCATAATGATACCCGACATGTCGTTGACCGGATCCACCCAGAAATAGGTGCCGTAAGCGCCGCTCCAGCCGTAAACACCCTCGGGAAGGTAGGGATGACCGGAATTGACGATACGCACCATCAGACCCCACGTCTCGATCTCGCCAAGCCCGGGAGTGCCGGGAGCGATCCAGGGAGTGTGAAGGAGCCTTGCCGACGCGGTGGAAAGCACACGCACGCCGTCCAGAATACCGTCCGATCGCAGCATTTCCGCGAAACGTGTGTAAGAGTTCATTGAACCGGCCAGGGACGCACCGCCGCTGTGGTACGAAAGGGGAAGATTTTCAAAAGTGGAAAGGCCGAGAGAATCATCCGCAAAAGCATTGCCCGCCGCGTCACGGTCGATCATACGCATAAACCTTGTCCGCTGCTCGTCGGAAGGCTCGAACGTAATGTCGTCTGCACCGATCGGGGACAAAAGGTTGACCCGGATGAATTCGCCGAACTCCATTCCGGACGCGACCTCGATCACCCTGCCGGCAATATCTCCGCCCAGCGTCGTGCTGTAGCTCAGCATCGTCCCGGGCTCAAAATCGAGAGGAAAGTTTTCGGGAATGTAGTCGGAGACTGCCGCCAGCGATTGCCTGTATTTGCGCGGTATCCGCCACTGGACCTCGTATCCCGCCTCTCCGGCGCCGATGCCGTTGGTGTGGGTGATGAGGTGGTGGATCCGGAGCGTTTGTTCGCAAGGGCGGTCAGGCACGAAATCGAAGCCCCCGTCAGGGCGGATGACCTTTTTACCGAGCCACAGTTTGCTAAAGCCGGGGAGGTATTTGGACACGGGGTCGTACAGGCTTAGGAGGCCTCTATCACAGGCGGCAAGAACGGCAGCGGCGGTGATTGGTTTGGTCATTGACGCCAGGCGGAACATCGTATCGGCGGTCACGGGCTTTCCGGTATCGGGATCTTCCACACCGGCGGATGATTCCGCGACAAGTTTTCCGTGCTGCAGCAGGCGGAAAATAATGCCGAAACAGCTGGGCTCACTGACGGCGCGGCGGCAGATCTCGTCTGCCTTCGACGTCAATCTCTCGGGATCGGGGCGTATTTCGTTCCTGTTCATATTAACCTCCAAATGTGGGCGGGAGCGGCGGTTCAGGCTCCGTAGACTGCTTTTTCAAACCGAAGCGTTGCCGCGGCACCGGCGCCGCCGTCGATACGCGAATTACGCATCATGACAGCGGTAACTTTATTGACCGGATCGATCCAGAAATGCGTGCCGTACGCGCCGCTCCAGCCGAAGATCCCGGACGGGAGCCACGGATGACCGTCTCTGATCACGCGCACGCCCAGACCCCACGTCTCGACAGGACCGATACCGACAGTCCCGGGAAGAGGCCAGGGCGACCGCATCATTGACACCGCGACGGGGGACAATACACGTACTCCGTTGTACGTTCCTTCCATTCTTAGCATTTCGGCGAATTTCGAATATGCGTTCAGCGTGCCGGTGAGCGACGCGCCGCCCGAGAAATACGTGATGGGGAAGCGCTCGAACGTTGTGCGGCCCAGCGATTTGTCCATGAAAGCCCCGTGCTCTTCGTCCTTCGAGAACATGCACATCATGCGGCCCCACTGCTCGTCAGTAGGTCTGAAGGTGATGTCCCGGATCTCCAGCGGGTCAAATATCGTCTTCTGCACGTACTCGTCAAACGGCATGCCTGACACGAGCTCAACGATCCTGGCGGCAACGTCCTGGGCTGCTACTCCGCTGTATCCGGTGACTTCGTCGGGCTGGAAATCGAGCAGCAAGTGTTTACCCATCCAGTCTGTTATCGTCTGAAGAGACTGCATATCTTCGCTGCTCATGCGGCTCCAGATGGCATTCCCGACTTCGCCGGAAGCGATGCCGTTGACGTGGCTGTGAAGGTGGTGGATCCTGAGCTGCTTTTTCGCCCTTTCGGCGGGGACGTACGATACGGTCCCGTCGGGTGCCGTTTCTTTGCGTCCGACCCACATCTCGCCGTATGCCGGAAGATATTTCCTGACCTCGTCGAACACTGTGAGGAGTCCCCGGTCCTGGGCGGCCAGAACTGCCGCGGCGGTCACGGGCTTGGTCATCGATGCCAGCCGGAACATCGTGTCACCTGTCACAGGTTGTTTTGTGTCAAGGTCTGCGACGCCTTTAATAACTTCCGCGATCGTTTCGCCGTTCTGCATCACCCTGCCTGCGATCCCGCAGTAAAGTCCGTCTTCGATGCCTTTTTCCGCCAGCGCGGTCAATCTGTTTTGTATCGCTGTTCCGTCTAATTTTGTCATGGGTCAATGCCGCCTTTCATTTTTTCTTCTTTTTGAGTATCGTTATCAACGCTGCCAGCCCGGCGATCGTCAGGACGGACAGAGTCACGATCAATATTATTATGCCTGTGGACGATTTCGTTTTTTGTTTTGTTTCGCTTTCACCGCAGCGGGAAGTTGCAGAGGCGAGCGTAGGTATGACGGGATCAGTTGTGCTCCCGTTATCTGCAGGTCCCACTGTGGCAGCGGTCACTTCAGCCGTCGGATCGTCGGCTTGCTCAGTCGCTGTGGCAGCGGTCTCCTGCGCCGTCGGATGAACCGTCGGCTCGAGCGTAATTGTCGCAGCAGCTGTAGCAATTGGGTTTGACGTGGGGTCAACGGTTGCTTCCGCGGTTATCGCGGCTGTCGGATTCTCCGTAGGTTCAGGTGTAGTTGTCGCCGGAACGTCAGTGACCCGGGCTGTAGCGGTAACGTGCTCTGTAGGAGTATTAGTCGGATCTGGAGAAGGAGAAGGGGTAGGGGCAGGAGTGGCCGTCGCCTCCGCAGTTGCCGTCGGAATAGGCGTATCGATCAGCCATATGATCTCAGTCTCGTTCTCGTCGCTCGCAAAAACACCGGCGTTCATCAGCACAAAAAAACAACACACAGTAACCAGCGCGAAGAACGTTGCCTTCACCCTGAATTTAGATACGCTATTTTTACCTTTCGCTGCCCTGATCATACCGGCGCCCTCCTTTTTTCCAAAGTTAATTTTACTATTTAATCGCTCCGGATTCAAGGGAAAAAACGAGGTTGTAAAAACAGCCCGATTGATATATAATCCTAACGCTGATAATTGTCTTTAAACCAGGTAGATCAGGCAAAAAATAAAGCAAAAAAGGTGGAATACCATGAAAAGCGAATATCAAGCAGCCGGAATGGAAATTATTTATCTTGACACGATCGACACCGTGACGACTTCCGATACGACCGAACCGGGGCATATCAATACCGTTGACGAGCCCGACACGGACATCGAAAAAATCTGATAAAGGAGGGATCACGATGAAAAAAAGCATATCGTTATTGTTGTCAATACTCCTTATATTCTCTTTATTTATTGTCCCTTCCGCGGCTGATGCGACGTATACGGCGTCAGACGGGCCGCTGCTCGTTTCGGCGTCAACGACGTTGAAATCCCAGATCGCGCTTAATATTTACGTTGCCCTTCCGGACGAGGTGCTCGCGGACGATGCTGCTTATGCGCAGTTTACGCTGAACGGTACCGCGACGAAGCAGTACGTAAGCGAGGTTAAGGGCAGGCCGGAGACGGTTTTCGAGCAAAAAGTTTACCGGTTCAGCCTGGATATCGCGCCGAAATATATGTTCCAGAAGGTCAATTTCAGGATGTTCGGTACCGTTAACGGTGGTGTTGCGGCTCTTGCGCTTCACAGTGCGTCAACAGATTACAGCAGCTCCGGTTTTGATTATTCGATAGCCGATTATCTTAATGAGCGTCTTGATAAAAGTACTGACAGCAAAATGAAATCGCTCGCCAGAGCGATGCTTGATTACGGAAAGGCTGCGGCGGATTATTTCGGCATCACGACCCCTTCGGGTATCGAGTTCTCGCAGGAACTTGCGGATCTGAACACGTCGGTGCTTGACAGATACAGATTTTTGCTGAAGACCGCTAACTCTCCTGCGGGATATAACGGGCCGGGTATGAGCATAACGATCGATTCAGACGTTGCGATCAATATTTATTTTAACTTTGCCAGCGGTACTGACGTGTCAACGTACGATATCAAGATCGACGGTGAGAAGCCTACGTTAGTTAATACTTCAAGCGGCTATTGTGCGACTATTTCAGGTATCGTTGCGAGAGACTTCGGCAAGTTGATCACTCTTTCGGTAGGGAAAGACGGAGTGGTATCCGAAGCGACGATCTGCGTATTGTCGTACAGCTACAGCCTGATCTACAGCACTAATCATACTGTGACTGAGAAGGAAATAAACCTTGCCAAGGCGCTTTATCTCTATTATTTCTATACAAAAGACTACTTTGTAGGCGAATACACAAGCCCGTATTCGGGACTTCATTATGAGCAGATCGATTTCGTTACAAGTGAGGCAGAACTGGAACAGATCGACGCGATCCTGAACAACATCATTACTACCGAAATGAGCACGATCGAGAAGATACTGACGGTCCACGACTGGATGGTCTGCAACATCAAATATAACTATGACAATATAAATGATCCTGCGAACCAGTATATCGAGTCTGCGTTGAACGGATGTACGGTTTGTGCGGGATATGCGAAGCTGTTTTATGCCTTTATGGTTGAGATCGGTGTCCCCTGCAAATATATAACCGGAAAAGCTTATACGTCGAGCAATCCGAGCGGTGAAAGTCATGCATGGGATGCGATACAGATGGATGACGGGAACTGGTACTATGTTGACGTGACGTGGGACGATCCCGGACTAAACGGACATTCTGATTATCCCAACGGAGAAAACCTCCGGTACAAATACTTTATTGTCCCCGCGAGCGAGATCGGGAAGGATCATACTCCGGAAGTCACGCTGCCCACGCCTGAAGGGACGGATATGAGTTATAACAATGCCGCGATCGTCGTTAAATTAACGCAGATCAAAGCGAAAGTTGACAGCGGCGAGCTGGAAAATACGGCGGTCCTGTTAGATTTTGATGCCGAATACGATCAGCTGATCGATACTCTAAAGTCGGAAATAATCGCCGATGCTGCCGGTGAACGAAGCGGCGTCGTTTATACCGTTTATGCAATAAATGACTCGCTGGACGCACAGGGACTCCTTAATAAGATATGGGGCGATGTCGGTCAATTTTCAGCAGACACTTATTTTGCAAGGGTCAAAATAGAAATACTTCAATTTATAGATCTGCCTCTGACATTAGGATTCAGAATATATCCGGAAGAATGAACAAGATCAAGGGCCCCGCAAAATATGACGGAAAATGCGTGCGGGTGACCGACAGC
Organism: Mageeibacillus sp. UBA1255; assembly: GCA_002308795.1. Taxonomy (GTDB): domain Bacteria; phylum Bacillota; class Clostridia; order UBA1212; family UBA1255; genus UBA1255. The sequence goes on from DBVV01000074.1 coordinate 6,800, forward strand.
CAGGGCAATTCATTCGAGGCGATCTGCGAGTATCTCAGCAGGGACTACGTGGAACACGAATACGGCAAGAATGAAGACGCGCTCGAGCTGGCGCATCTGTTCATTGTTCACAGCGATATCGTCAACGTAGAAATACTCGATGACCACGAAGGTCCGTGGGGAAGATTCTCGGGGCCGTTCGGAATGCTCGAGGAGATAACGGTCGAAGACGATATTTTCATGACGCTCCAGATGCTGGAGGATTACGCGGACGAGGAAGAAGAACACGTTCAGCGGCTGCTGGCATGCCTCGAATACTATCTGAGCTGCGGACAAGGGACGAAGATCCCGTGGGAAGCAGAAAAAAGCAAACTTATTGACCCGCTCAAGAGGATAGCGGACGAAGTGACTGATAAAGAAACGCGCGAGAGTGCAAAAAGGCTGATACTGCTGTGCAGTAAAAATGACGAATGATATGAAAACGCGAATTCCAGGAGCTAAAAATCTTATACGCACGGTCACTGCGATAGGCATCATTCTGAGCCTGCTCGTTGTCACGCTGCTGACGGGCTGCTCCGGTAAAAGTGAGCCTGAACTCGGAGAGACCGGTCTGATCCACGAGCTCGAATTCGGCGGCGTGTACATCACGATGACCATTGACGACTTCAACGCCCTCGGGTTCCAGTACGGCGACAGCGTTGACGTGAAATTCTCCAACGGGTACGAGCTGAAAGACCTGCCGTACTACAACGGGTACTACACGCAGACCGGGAAACCGCTGCTGATAGCGTATCCGGGCTACGACTACATCAAGGCTGCCATCAATAACGGCGCCGATCTGTGGGAGGTCGCAAACCTGAAAGAGACCGATACGGCGCAGATCACGCTCGCGCAGAAGGGAAAATACGCCACGATCCAGGACGCCCGGGACCTGCATTATAAGGACGAGCGCGCGAAATATCCGAGCGACGAAGTTTTTGCGAACTTCAGGACGATAGAAGCCGGAAATATCGGGAGCGGCATAGTCTATAGATCTGCTTCGCCGTGCGATAACCAGCATAACCGCGCACCGTACGTTGACGCCCTCATCAAAAACGCCGGGGTTAAGTATATCGTGAATCTCTCGGACAACGACGATAAGATCCACGGGTATATTGACGCCGACGGGTTCGATTCGCCCTATTTCCTTTCGCTGTATCAGGCTGGGAGTGTCATTCCGCTGGCGCTTAACATGAATTTCGGGTCGGAGGAGTTCCGGGGCAAGGTTGTGCGCGGCCTGGAGGCGATGGCGGACAACGACGGGCCGTATCTCGTGCATTGCACCGAGGGCAAGGATCGCACCGGTTTCGTCTGCATGCTGATCGAGGCGCTCACGGGGGCAACATACGAGGAAATTGTCGCCGATTACATGATCACTTATTACAATTACTACGGCATCACGGAGCAGAACGAAAAGGCCAAGTATGATATAATTGTCAGTGACGTGCTGGATCCCATGATCCGCAGCATGGCAGGCGACGATAGTATTGACCTCAGGACCGCAGACCTTGCCGCATACGCCGAACGTTTTCTTAAAAACGCCGGGATGGCCGCGGAAAAGATCGATGCTTTAAAAACGAGGCTTTCGGGAAATCAGTAATTAATGATGGAAAAAAAGAAGGCTAAAATAGGAATAATCCCGCTCGTGGCCGTACTGTTCGCGATAAGCATATTCGTGACCGGTATTTCGGTGTATTTCAGTCAGCGGCTGTCAACGAACGATAACGTGAGAAGGCAGATGGAAAAGCTCGCGGCGGAGGTCGCGGCTGAGACCGAGATGGCGATCAAAGAATATCCCGCATATGAGTGGCTGATCAGATACTGGTTCGACCACAGCTCCAGCCTTGACATCGAATACGACATGTACTTCGGTGAGCGTAACGTGACTAAGCGAAAGCTTCAGGAGTTTACCGAGAGGAATCCGCATATCCTGATGAAATATTCCGGGACGGACGAGATAGAGGCATTATCCGCGTACGACCAGGCGCTTTACGCCGAAATAACGTATTCGTGGCTTATAACGCATATAAACGAGATAAAACGTGCATATAAAGTGGATTTCCTGTTCTGCGTACTGACAGACGAAACGTTCAACAATCAATTCTTCCTGCTCAGCGCCGCGGACAAAGGTTCGGTGAGAGGTACCGATTACGAGCAGGTATACCCGCTCGGGGTCACCGTGACCGTTTCAGAAAGCCAGGCTTCGGCAATGAAAGAGGCAAAGCGAAATTCGAGGCATCTGGCGGCTGCGGGCAATTACGTTGACTACTATTCTCTGTTTGGCGAGATGGATGATTATACCGTGCTCACCGGCGTGACGTTCAACGTTTCGACCATGCAAAACGACGTGAATTCCGGCACCGTGCACGGACTGGTATTCGCGCTGATACATCAGATATTATTGTCCGCGATCTGCCTTGCGCTGATCTATTTCTTTGTCCTGAGGCCGGTTAAAAACGTCCAGCGCAGCATTCAGGATTATAAAGACACAAAGAACAGTGAAGACGTTAAAACGCATCTCTCGAAAGCGGTCCTGCTTCACAACGAACTCGGGCAGCTTTCGCGCGACGTTGTGAGCATGACGGAAGAGATCGACGACCACGTTAAGAGCATCGAAACTATTACAGCGGAGAAGGAGCGGATCGTTGCCGAACTCGGGCTTGCCTCGCGTATACAGATGGCGATGCTTCCCGGCAAGTTTCCTGCGTTTCCTGACCGCACTGATTTTGACGTTTTCGCGTCAATGGACCCGGCGAGAGAGGTCGGGGGCGATTTTTACGACTTTTTCCTGATCGATGACGATCACCTGTGCATAACGATCGCGGACGTTTCGGGGAAGGGAGTTCCAGCGGCGCTGTTCATGATGGCTTCGAAGATCATCCTCGCGAACAACGCGATGATGGGCAAATCTCCCGCGGAGATCCTTTCAAATACCAATGCGGCAATATGTTCGAACAACAGCGCAGAAATGTTTGTCACCGTCTGGCTCGGAATCCTCGAGCTTTCGACCGGTAAGCTTACGGCGGCCAACGCGGGCCACGAGTATCCTGTTATCCGTCGTGCGGGCGGTACGTTCGAGCTTATAAAAGACAGGCACGGTTTCGTGGTAGGCGGTATGCCCGGTTCGAAATATAAAGAATATGAGCTCGAGCTAGGCCGCGGCGATATGCTGTTCCTTTACACTGACGGGCTTCCGGAGGCCACGGATAACGCAGGCAATATGTTCGGCAATTCGCGCATGCTTGACGCGCTCAATGCGTCCGCGGTCAATACTCCCGAGGAGATCATTCAGCATATGCGCGGCGCGGTCAACGACTTTGTCGCTTCCGCCGAGCAGTTCGACGACCTCACGATGATGTGCGTGAAATTCAATTAAGAGCCCCGCCTGCACTTGACCTCGCTCCCCAAACTATACTATAATTACCGTCGGGTGTGAATCTCACCATTTCACTGAAAAAGGAGAAATAAAATTTATGAGCGAACTCGTCTATTCGAAAGAAGTAGAGAACATGTGCTGCGTCGCTCAGGGACCGAACCACGGCCCCGCTCCGCTCCCTGAGGAAGGCAAGTGGATACAGGCGAAGCAGCTTAGCGACATTTCAGGCTACACTCACGGTGTAGGCTGGTGCGCACCTCAGCAGGGCGCGTGCAAATTGTCCCTGAACGTAAAAGAAGGCGTCATCGAAGAAGCGCTGGTCGAGACGATCGGCTGCTCCGGAATGACTCACTCGGCGGCAATGGCGGCTGAGATATTGCCCGGAAAGACCATCCTTGAAGCACTTAACACTGACCTCGTTTGCGACGCTATAAACACCGCAATGCGCGAACTGTTCCTGCAGATCGTGTACGGACGCACACAGTCTGCGTTCTCCGACGGCGGCCTCGTTATCGGCGCCGGAATGGAAGACCTGGGCAAGGGCGAGCGCAGCATGGTCGGTACGATGTACGGCACGAAATCCAAAGGCGTGCGTTACCTCGAGATGACCGAAGGCTACTGCACACGCATGGCTCTCGACGCGGATAATCAGGTGATCGGATACGAGTTCGTGTCACTGGGCAAGATGACCGATTTCATCAAAAAAGGTCTTGAGCCCAACGAAGCGTACCAGAAGGCAATGGGACATTACGGCAGGTTCGATGAGGCTGTTCGGTACATCGACCCGCGTAAAGAATGATGAGGGGAGGCTTACGTTATGGCACAGTTTGAAGGTTATGAAAGACGTGAGGCTAAAATCCTCGAAACACTGAAAAAATACGGCATCAAGTCGATCGACGAGTGCAAAGACATCACGCTCGCAAAAGGCATCGACGTTGACCAGATCGTGCGTTCCACCCAGCCTATCTGCTTCGAAAACGCCGTATGGGCTTACACCGTTGGCGCCGCGATCGCTATTAAAAAAGGCTGCGTAAAGGCTGCTGACGCTTCCGCCGCTATCGGCGAAGGCCTCCAGTCCTTCTGCATCCCCGGCTCCGTTGCCGAGAACCGCAAGGTCGGTCTGGGCCATGGAAATCTGGGCAAGATGCTCCTTTCCGAGGATACCGAGTGCTTCTGCTTCCTTGCAGGTCACGAGTCATTTGCCGCCGCTGAAGGCGCTATTAAGATCGCCCTCAACGCGAACAAGGTCCGCAAGAATCCTCTGCGCGTTATCCTTAACGGTCTGGGCAAGGACGCCGCGATGATCATTTCCAGGATCAACGGCTTCACTTACGTGCAGACCGCGTTCGATCCGTACTCCGAGACCGTTACCGTGGTCAAGGAAGTCCCGTACTCCAAGGGCCCGAGAGCGGCCGTGCGCTGCTACGGCGCGGACAACGTTCCTGAAGGCGTTGCCATCATGAAGCTCGAGAACGTGGGCGTTTCCATCACCGGCAACTCCACCAACCCGACCAGATTCCAGCATCCCGTTGCCGGCACCTATAAGAAGTGGTGCGTCGAGAACGGCAAGGCTTACTTCTCCGTAGCATCGGGCGGCGGCACGGGCCGTACGCTTCACCCGGACAACATGGCTGCCGGTCCTTCTTCGTACGGTATGACCGATACGATGGGCCGTATGCACTCCGACGCTCAGTTCGCCGGTTCGTCCTCCGTGCCTGCGCACGTTGAGATGATGGGCCTGATCGGCATGGGCAATAACCCCATGGTCGGCGCTACCGTGGCAGTGGCTGTGGCTGTGGAAGAGGCAATGAAATAAATTAGCAGGGAAGGCAGAGGCAAAAGCTTTTGCCCGGATCTCCTGAGTAAAACAGATGCACACATCATTTTCGTAAAAAAGAGAATGATGTGTGCATTTTATATTGAGGGGGATCTCAGGCAATGAAGAAATTGAACTTGCAAAAGTCCGTTACAGGCAGAACTATATCCGGTTCTATAAATACTTTGATCCTGATATGTCAGATTTCTGATTGCGAATATGTGCCTCGTTATTAAGGAATCGGAGAAGGCGTCGGCTCCCCGGCAACATGTTCAGTTTCTGAGGAATCGTTTTCATTTGCCGCCTTGGCAATATACTGATCATATGTCTCGAATTCCCATGTGCTATTATAGTTTTTCATAAGCGCTTCTTCATCCATGTCGCTTCTAACGTCAACATCAAAAAAAAGTGTATTATTGAGCTTTAAAAGTGTTTCTGCGTCTGGAGCTTCTTTCGTTTTCGCGTTGACCGTGCCATCCTCCATTATCAAATAAGTTGAATTTTCAAAATCGATTCTGAAGGACATGTCGTTCAGGTTAATGATCGGCGTTATCACAACGATCGCCCCTTCATATCCTCTAAAAACATATAAGTAACGTGTTGTCATAGAAGCATCGAGCAACTTTCCACGGTATTTCCACTTAAGGTTCTTAAGCAGAGCTTCTGATTCTTCAAAAGACTTCAATCCGAGAAGAACGCTCTTTACTTCCTCAGGGGAGATTTCTTTAATATTATTTATATTATGTACATCTTCACTGTTATCTGATATTTCATTTACCGGTTTATGCAAGTCTTTTTTGCTTGCAGACGTTTGTTTCACTGTGCCGATAACTATTCCTGCCACAATAGCAGCAATTGCCATAGTCAGTACTATTATCCATATAAGCACTTTTTTCATTAAAAACACATCTCCTTTTTTCTAATTTATGTGATTTTTTGGATATACAAAAGATAATTTCCATGGCTTGATTCGCTAAAACCCGAGACTCTGATTGTATATAAAACTCCTGGGGTAAGGTATACATACATACTGAAATTTTGATCCGAGGCAGAAAAGTCATTGTTAAAAAACAGAAAAGTTTCCTTATCATAAACTGCTGCACATGGATCAACTAAAGAGCCTTGTGGAATCTGCGAAAATATTCTATAGTAGCCGGAGGTCTGAACCATTACACCATACCAATCTACATCAGCAGCCCATGACATAGTATTAACCAAATCATTTCCGTTTGTTATAAGAGAAGATGTAGAATCAGCATATTCAATACACCCCATAATCTGGTAGGGTGAGGTTTCAACTGGATAAACAGTATTTTCGTTTTCTACTACATCTCCGGCATTATCCCATAAATAGTAATCTGAAGATTGTCGGTCGGCGTAGGTAAGAACATTGTTTGCCCTGATTTTATACCAACCAACAAAAACAGAATAATTTAGGCCATTGGTGTATTCCCTGTTGCAAAGTGCCGGATCAGAAATTAAAGCATTGGCTGCATCTATTGTAACTGCATTATTCAATCCTCTTTTATGTGACCAATATCCGTCATCGCTTTCTACATACCAATGATAATCATAATCATAAAAGTCTCCGTAATTGTATGTTACGTCCAAAACAAGTGCAACTTTTCTCCATGGGCCAACGATTTTTTCGTCTGAAGAGGAAGGATAATGATACACCTCTCCAGTTGTTCCTTTGAGGATATTAATATCTGCATCTAAAGAATTAAGAATGTAATCGCCCCACAAACGGATTCCTTCATCAGAGATTTTTTTTCCTGTTATAGTATTTTCTTCATACTCATATATATTAAACGAATTGGAGGAAAGGGCGCCGGGCTGCAGATATGATAATGTATTCGTATAAAACCCTACTGCGTATGAATAACAATTCATTCGGCCCCGCAGCCCTGACGCACCCGTAGTGTTAAATTTAGCAGTATCATACGCTCCTGAAACTATCGAAGGAACAGAGTAGGTGTTTCCACATTCAACAAAAGACCACCTTGAATAAGTATCATCATAAGTTGAGAATATTGCAGAAGAAATGTAGGGGGAGACTGCAATCATCTCAGAAGAGTATTTTTTGCTTATAATCCGTACAGAGGAAATATCTGCTCCATCTAAAATCCAGCATTGTTCTGCAAGCATTTCTGGATTTGAAGTACCATACCTTATTGAAGGAACTGTGGAATATGAGTATAAAACAAAAGTATGATCGCCATACGCGGTCCCGGCATCCGCCATATTTACTACTCTGACCGTACCATTGTTAAGATCCTGAAGCTGCCATTTTTGACTATCTGCACCCGTGTACGAGGACAAAGAAAGTGCGCCTGAAGATGTTCTATATAGATATTGACCGCTACTTTTATTCCTGATTAAATATGTTTTGCCGGCTTCTGCCGGATTGGACACATCTGTATATGTTATGCTGATAAATGGATTATCTGTTGCTGATTCCGCTGAGCAGAACCCCTTAAATTTAGCGGAATTATCTTCATTAGTGTTCTTAAGCAAAACCCCTTTATCTTGATCTGCAATGCCGTCTTTCCATTGTTTAACCAAAGTCAAAATATTAAATTGAGCCAAACTGCCATATGCCGGAGAGGCAGAATCAAGCAAAGTAGAAAAACTTGAGGGAGAAACATTATTCCAGGTAGCGGTATTTTCATTCCACGAAGTACCAGTATATTTGTATAAGTCAACGGTTTGCGCCGCTGTTCCTGTTGCTTCATAAATGTTCAATTTTGCGTCGGTAATTTGGGCTCCGGACAAAGATAAATACAAAGAATTAGTACATAAACCCGGAAAACTAATAAGCATCCGTCCAATCTTATAAGAAGCGTCAGCGTAACCCACATGATTATATATCCACGTCCCTGTATTTAGTGATGGTTTGCCGCTGTAAATTGTCGTGTCAGATATGTACCCGGAAGAATTTGCAGAACTTACTACAAATGTCGGATCTAAAACAACAGGGAAAGATATTTCTGATTCACGCAAAAAAGAGGGATCTAAAGAAAACACCATTTTATATTCGTTACTTTCCTTCAGTTTTTCAATTTTAACATTACCTTCAGAAAAATGGCCAGATGAATCATATACAACGACATTGCTTATATTTACATATTTTTCGTCCGGGAAGACAATTTTGTATCCTGTATCTTGATTTACAATATCAATGTCTGTTCCGGAAATAAGAAATACGTAACTGGGCGAAGCATTATTTGATGTAATGACAATTTCCTGCTCTACCCCAAAGCTTGCAGATGTGTATCTTAAAATAGTGTTTTCTTCATAAAGGTTATAATAATTAATTTCGTTGCCTTCTATTTGGCAGAAAGTTTCGCTGGTATAGTTGCAGTACTCAGGCTCTATAATAACTTCTTTATCCGATATTTTAATTTTTGCTCTTCCGCTTTCATCATACAATAATTCAAAAGAATTTTTGTCCGAAGCATATGTCCAGCCGTCTTTAGAAACAATATTTCGGATAGAAGTATCTACATCCCGTATATCGCCATCTATGTCAACATATTTCACAGGATATTTATAAAAATATGCAGTTTTACTACCGTCTCCGTTTACTTCAGTACGTGCATAAATATCATCAGCTGACAAATTTTCTTCATTTTTTACGTCATTAATACTATCTTCAGCTATAATCGAATTTTCATCAGGTATAATATCTGCGTATGATATATTGAAGGAGAATATGAAGGTTAAAATTGCAAGATATACTGCAAAATGTTTTTTCCATTTCTTAATCATATTTATCCACATCCTTTTTAATCGATGAAACCCTTCATCCATACTTTTCTTAAACACAGTTCCTGCTGTTCAAGCACTCAAATCCTACTCTAGTATAGCTCTGCGCTCATCCAAAGTCAACACTTTTTTCCTTTTATTTACTTTTAATGCTGCAATATAAATTTAGGA
>DBVV01000052.1:0-3184 GCA_002308795.1 Mageeibacillus sp. UBA1255
ACCTACAATCTCTTTACGCTGTCGCTGCGTGCGGAATCCGTTGACTTCCCGCCTCTTAGTATTTATAATTTACAGCGAAGATTACGAGCGGAGTGTTTTATATGAAAGCATCGGAAAAAGGAAAAGCAAAAAAGCCCGGAGCAAAACTGACCAGAAAAACCGTGATAATATGCGCTGCCATAGTTGCCGCAGCGGTACTGCTGGGTGTCATCGCCATTTTGTTTAAAAACGGATACATAAAAATAAACACACCATCGAAGAAGAACTATCCGGTGAGAGGAATTGACGTCTCGCGCTACCAGGGCGATATAAACTGGCCGGAACTTTCCGCGCAGAACATCAGTTTCGCGTACATAAAAGCGACCGAAGGATCGACGCACGTTGACCCGAAATTTGCGTATAATTACGCACAGGCGCAGAAAACAAATCTTCGCGCAGGAGCATATCACTTTTTCAGTTTCGACAGCGGCGCCGAGTCGCAGGCAATGAATTTTATCAGCCAGGTCCGGCCGTACGAAAGGATGCTGCCTCCTGCCGTTGACGTCGAGTACTACGGTCAATATTCTGCTTCGAAGCACCCTGACGTTTCGGCGGTGAAGGCAGAACTTGGTAAACTGCTCGAGCTGCTTTACGATCATTACGGCATAAGGCCGGTGATCTACGCCACTCAGGCGGCGTATAAAACGTACATCCGCGGCAATTTCGATGATTACGATATCTGGATCCGCGACAAGTATTTCACGCCCGGCGACAATATCGTTAACTGGCGTTTCTGGCAGTATTCGGACAAGGGCGTCCTCCCGGGCTACAGCGGATCTGAAAAATATATTGACCTCGACGTATTCCGCGGCACTGCGGAAGAGTTTGAACGATACGGTTTTCCGGAGAAGTGATAAACATGCGAAAAAGACTGATTATATTGGCCGCGGTTCTGGCTGCATTGATCCTCGTCCTGACCTTCGGCGCGGGATGCGGAAGTATCGAAGAGAGCAGCGGTGTTCCGCTCAGCGAAGTGATCGCTTCCGGGGACAAGTACAGCTACAAGATCGAGTTAAACCCTGTGCTCACGTGCTCCGGTCAGGGCGAGTTCACCAGCGCCCAAGGTGCTGCTTCGGACGGCAAATACGTTTATTTTGTTTTTCGCCAGTCCGAGAACGGCGATTGTATCGTGCGCAAATGCAGCCTTAAGACGAAGAAGATCGTGAAGACCAGCTCGCCGATTTATCTTTTCCACGGCAACGACATGACGTATAACAGCAAGACCGGGCTCCTGTACGTTGCCCACGGGAATAAAGAGGGGAAAATCTTGACCTCCATCGACCCGTCCGATCTCTCCGTGAAAGAGCAGACGATCGATCTCGAGAAAGGTTCGGGGGCAATAACCTACAGTGCTTCGCGTGACCGTTTCGCTATCAGCCAGGGCGGTAAATCGCTGCATTTCCTCGACGGCGAGCTGAACCACATCGCCTCATTCGACCGCGTTGACAATTCAGGATACACGGCGCAGGGCATGGGTTCGGATGAGGATTACATCTACTTCCCGATGAGCGACAGCGATTCAAATATGCTTCAAATATACGACTGGGACGGCAACTACGTCGACCAGCTGCTCCTCGATTTTCCCTGGGAGTCCGAGTCGGTTTTCTGGGTAAATGACACGTACTACATAGCGTTTAACCACGACAATGCAGCGCAGCTGTACAAGATGGTTATAACTAAGAAGTAGTGGCAAGTGGCAAGTGGCAAGTTGCAAGTGGCAAGTTACTCGGCTTCGCAAGGCGGATAATAAGGAGACAATATGAATTACTATCTTATCATTAATTTGACCGTGGGGGCGCTGGCTGCCGCTGTTATAGCGTGCGTGTTCGGCATCGTGAGGGCAGTAAAAATGCGCGGTGTTGAGCGCTGGGCAATGATCGCCGGCACAGTCGAGCTCTTGCTCGGGGCGGTATATCCTGCTTATGTGCTCGTTATGTTTCTGAAAAGCCGCTCCTACTTTCTGGAATCTGAGAATCTGTGGCTGCCGGACCAGAACTCAACGTCAGCCAAGCTTGTCAGCATCGTATGCGTGCTCCTTGCAGCGCTATTTGTTGTCTGCCTCTGCTCGATCAGGAAAAAAGGCGCCGCAAGAAATATTTTCTGCATATTCCTTGCCCTTTTCTCGATCCTCACACCCATCCCGATAATACGTTTTATGCTCTATTTCGGAGGCTGGAGCATGATAAAAGACCTGCCGCTAAATTTTCTTCTGGCCGTACTCGGAGTTGACAGCGAGTGGTCCACGGGAAGGATTCTCATTTTACTCTGGATCATCCTGCTGGTACTGGCCGGGATCACATTCATTGTCCTCGGAATAAAAGCTATGGTCAAGAAGCTTACCGTGAAAAGAGACCTGCCGCTCAGGATCGCGGCAATGGTCGTATCGCTGGCGTTATTGCCCGTTACAGCATTCAGCGCGATCAGCTGGGCGAATATGATCAAGGGCAACCGGATCAGGCCTCCGATGCAGGATAAGCCCGTGCTGTACTTTTTCCCCGAAACGGAGACGGACGTATGCGTGAAGCTCGGATATCCCGAATTGCTGACTGTTACGTACCCGGAATATCCTGTCGGGGACGGGTGGAAATTCACCGCATCGCCGGACGGTACGCTAACTATGGACGGCAGACAATACCCGTACATGTATTTTGAGGCCGAGTGCGGAAACGCCTGCCCTGCCCCGTCTTTCAGCGACAAAGGGTTCGTTGTCGCGGGCGAAGATACGGCGGAGTTTCTCGAGGATGCGCTTGGGGCAATGGGTTTTGATTTCAAACAGCAGGCTGATTTTATTACGTTCTGGCTGCCGCTCATGGTTGAAAACAGCTGCAACCGCATAGAGTTTTTGTTCGGCGAGGATGTCAACGCGCTGATGCCTGTCGTTGTGTCTCCCGTGCCGGACAATATGTTTCAGGTCTATATTTTGTTTTCTGCGTGTGATCCTGAAATTGCGGACGAATTAACGCCCCAGGAGTTTCCGGCATTTATCCGCGAAGGCTTTGCCGTGCTCGAATGGGGCGGAATAAGGATAGATTGACTCAAAATTCGTACCATCACCCGGTCCGCAACACTTGCCATTATTTTAAGGCTTCTTTAACTATTTTATTTTTCTCTGGCGAAGCCGAGTGAATGGCTAAGAATTTTGTTT
>DBVV01000052.1:3225-12776 GCA_002308795.1 Mageeibacillus sp. UBA1255
CTCGGTTCGCCTGCCACTTGCCACTTCCAACTTGCAACTTCCAACTTGCCACTTGTCACTTCCAACTTGCCACTTGCCACTTCCAACTTGCCACTTCCAACTTGCAACTTGCCACTTGCCATTTGCCATTTATCATTCGCCTCCGGCGATAGCCGCCTGCAGCATGATCGCGCATTCGATGCGCTTGCGGAACAGCTTGCAGCCGTACTCATAAATAGCATTAATATTGCCGCCAGCGTGGTAGGCATTGGCCGCACAGCCGCCCGAACAGTAAAGCCGGGCCCAGCAATCCTTGCACTCGGGCCTTGACTCCACGTTACAATCGCGGAACTCGTCCTCAAGAGCAGAATTCGTCACACCGTCCCAGATGTTGCCCATCAGATACTTTTCGTCGCCGACGAACTGGTGGCATGGGTACAGGTCGCCCCACGGCGTAACGGCGAAATATTCGGTGCCGGAGCCGCAGCCAGACAGCCGCTTGTAGATGCAGGGGCCATGGTCAAGAGAAATCATATAATGGTAGAAAGTTATGGGCTTGCCTTCACGCGCACGCCGCAGCATGTCGCGGGCAAGTATTTCGTATTGCTCGTACAGCACAGGGAGGTCTTCTTCGGTGAGGGCGTAAGGGTCGCCGGGGGCGCAGACCACAGGCTCCATGCTGAGCTCCGTGAAGCCAAGATCAGCCATGTGGAAAATGTCTTTTGTGAAATCCGTATTAAAATGCGTGAAGGTGCCGCGCATATAGTAGCTCTTATCGCCGCGCTTCTCGACAAAATGCTGAAACTTTGGCACGATACGACTGTAGCTGCCTCTACCCGCGTAATCTTTTCTGAGGCGGTCGTGGACCTTCCGGCGCCCGTCGAGGCTGAGGACAACGTTATGCATGTGCTCGTTGCAGAAATCGATGACCTCGTCATTCAGCAGCATGCCGTTGGTCGTGAGCGTAAATCTGAAGTTCTTATTCAGCGGCCCCTCGATCTCGCGTGCGTACAGGACGAGGCGTTTCACTACGTCCCAGTTCATAAGCGGCTCCCCGCCGAAGAAATCCACTTCCAGGTTGCGGTGATTGCCCGAATGCGCAGCGAGAAAATCGAGCGCCTGTTTTCCGACCTCGAAACTCATCAGTGCACGCTCGCCGTGGAACTTGCCCTGGCTGGCGAAACAGTATTGACAATTCAGGTTGCACGTGTGAGCGACGTGCAGGCAGAGCGCTTTAATATCTTTGGAGCGGTGTTTAAGCTTCGGGGCAAGGCCGGCGAACGGATCTTCGGTAAACAGCTTGCCCTGCGCTTTAAGTTCGTGCACGTCGTCAATGCATTCCTTGACTTCCGCCTCGTCTTCTCCGTACTTAAGCGAAATATCTGCCACGATCTGCGCCTCATCTGTACCGCTATCCATCGCGGCGATCACGTCGTACGCGAGGTCGTCAACAACGTGTACGCTTCCCGAGTACACGTCCAGCACGATATTGTATCCGTCAAGTTTGTATTGATGTATCATCCGCTCTTCCCCCTGAATGTTATTGACACGCTTTTCACCGGCCGCTTTATAACCAAGAAACGCCCGGAGTTCTGTTCCGGGCGGCAACTTGTCTCATGTTTTTTCGCGCCGGGCTTTTATAGCTCAGCCCTTTTTATTCTCGCACTTCTGGTTTGCTACGCCGCAGGAAGTTTTGCAAGCGGACTGGCATGAAGTCTGGCACTCGCCGCAGCCGCCGTTCTTTGCGCTGTTCTTAAGGTCTTTGGTCTGTAAAGTTTTTATGCGTTTCATTCGATTTCTCTCCTTTTTAGCTTAAATATTTCGTTACGGGCATAGTTTACACTTAAACAGGTGGTTTGTCAAGATGCAGTCTCCCGCGGCCGGAAGCGAGAAAGGCAGCGAGCCATATTGCCAGCGGGCGGTCGAGCCTCTCTCCGGGGCAGATAAGCGGAATGCCCGGCGGATACGCCCAGGCATATACAGTGCTCACGCCGCCGATCGACCGCAAAACAGCCTCGGGGGACGCCAGCCCGGCTTCGGAAATCGCGTTGTCCTGAAGCACTCTGCCGCGCCGGGGCAATTTCAGCGGAAACGGAACATGAGAGAGTTCGGCGATGTTTTCTGAATCAAGCCTGCGGAGCACTTCCATTGCGCGGTCAATATCTTCCCTGTCCGTTCCGAGCCCCGTGTACAGCAAAAGCTCGCGCCCGAGCGCCATTTCGCAATCGATCCCGTCCTTTCGCAGTTTTTCAGCGTAAATCCCGGCGTCAGGCGTGATCAGGCAGAGTTTGGACGGATCGATCCCGAATGCTCCTGCGCGCGGCCGGAACAGCCTCACGTTTTTAAATTTTGCTATCTCTTCAGCAGCATATTCGCAATTGTCCCGCCATGCCCGCAGCAGTTCAGCACCGCGGCACTCCATCAAACGCACGCACGCATCCATTGACGCCATCAGCACGTAAGAAGGACTTGACGACTGCACTCGCGCAAGCATCGAAGCGAACCGCCCCCCGAGTTCTTTATCTTCCGAACAAAAATGCGCGATTCCGGTCTGCGTGAGGCTCGGAAGCGTTTTGTGGAGGCTCTGGATCACGATATCCGCACCGGCTCTGACCGCGCCGCCCGGGAAGACTCCCTCCCCTCCGCCTGAACTTCCGAGTCCGAGATGTGCCCCGTGCGCTTCATCGACCATCAGCGGAACCCCGGCACTCCGGCACACGCGGGCAATGCCGCTGACGTCGCTGATTATTCCGTCGTACGTGGGCGAGGTGATCACTACCAGCGCCGCTCTGCCCTTTTCGCGTTCGATCGCTTCGCTGGCCTGCTCCGGCCGGACCGATAAGAATATGCCGCTCTCAGGGTCAATATCAGGCATTATAAACGATTTTCGCGCGCGGGCAATATCACAGGCGCTGTACACGCTTTTGTGGCAATTTCGGGCGATTATCACTGTTTTTTTTGATTTATTGCCCGCGCCATGAGCGTGTGTGTTTATCCGGCTGCTTCCCGCACCCCCGACGCACGCCAGCACGCCGGCAAGTATCCCTGCGGTGCTTGACCCGACTAAATAAAACGACCTCTTCGCTCCCCACAGCGCCGCGGCCCTCTCCTGCGACCGTGCGATCATGCCTTCGGGCTCGTGCAGATCGTCCGTATCCGGCAGCTCCGTCAGATCGATCTTGAAGAGTTCGTCCCAGAACTCCCCCGTAAGCGCGCGGCCCTTGTGCCCAGGCATATGTAACCTGGCCCTGCCCTCCAGAGCGCGGCTTTGCAGAAACTCAAGTATACTTTTATCGTTGCCGTTGATCATCGCCATGTTTTGATTCTTTCGCTGTTACCTTTTATCCGTCTTTGCAATTGATCCGCCGCTCCGGCGTCCGGCTCCCGGAGGTGAATTCCGCCTCTTCGGGAGGTCAATTCCTCCTCCGCCCGCAGGTCAATTTGTTTTTCGTGTTTATTATACTCATTTGCCGACGTTTTTTAAAGACTCTAAACTTTGAACTCTGAACTCACTAAACTCCACTTAAACTTCTGCGAAGCCGAGTGAATGGCTAAAAATTTTGTTTATTTTGTTGTGTTCCAGACATCCATTACCTTCTTCGGTCACGCACGAAGCCGGATAGATGGCTAAGAATTTTGTTTGACCGAAATGCGAACCGATTCCGGGGTTCGCATGAGACCCAAAATTCGTGTCATCATCCGGTTCGTGCTTTGACCGAACTGCGTACCGAATCCGGGGTTCGCAGTAGACCCAAAATTCGTGCCNNACTCGGTTCGCCCACTTGCCACTTGCAACTTGCAACTTGCCACTTGCCACTTACCATTTATCACTTGCCCGCGGCGCAGTTGCGCCTGGCGCACGAAAAGTCTATAATAACACTGCCCCGGCACGTTGACACCCGCCGGAAAATCTAACCACCAGATCCAGGGAGGAATCCTCATGACAAATGGCGAAATCTACAAAAAAACATTAGGCTTTTCGATCCGCAGACTGATCTTCGACATCATTTCGCTGGCAATACTTGCCGCGCTCACCGTCGGAGGCTTCTTTGTTGCCGATTAATTCTTTGACAAAGGCCCCATCGGGCTCGTCATCGGATTAGTTGTCGGCCTCATCGTACTCGCACTGCTCGCCCGCTTCGTGGCATACCTCTACAAAGCCGGCCAGGTCGCAATGATGACCAGAGGCATCATTGAAGGCGAACTGCCCGAAAACGTATATCAGGAAGGTAAACGCGAAGTAAAAGAGCGCTTCGCCACCGTTGCCGGCTTCTTTGCGGTTACGGCAGCCATCCGCGGCATCTTTTCGCAGCTCGGACGCGCTATAACCAAAGTCGGCGGTGCAATCGGCGGAGATACCGGAAATGCAGTAGGCTCTGCAATATCGACCGCGGTCAATACTCTTGTCGCCTACCTGTGCGACTGCTGCCTCGGCTGGGTGTTCTTCCGCAAAGAAAAGGGCGCTGTGCGGGCAACGTGTGAAGGCGCTGTGCTTTTCTTCAAGCACGGTAAAACTTTCGCCAAAAACATGGGCCGCATATTCGGAATGACGCTCCTGTCGCTGCTCGCGATCGGCGGAGTATTCGCCGGAATATTCTATCTGATCTTCTCGTTCTTCCCCGCCGCATTTGAACGCTTCGCACTCGAATTCGCAGCGGCAAACGCTGAAGAAAGCGACACCGTGACCAGAATACTCTCCAACCCGAAATCGCTGATGATTGCCGCAGCGGTAGTGGCCGGAATACTCATCTGGAGCGTAATACACTCCGCATTCGTAAGACCGTTCATATTGACCGGCGTACTCAGAAACTACCTGCTGGCGGGCAAGGAAGATATTCCCACGGAAGAATCTTTCGCTATACTTGACAGCAAATCCCCGAAGTTCGCAAAACTTCGCAAACAGCTTGACTGAAAGGATACTTAATAAATGGCATTCGACGGCGTCGTTCTGCACGCGGTAATAGATGAACTTGGCGGCCTGCTCACCGGAGGAAGAGTGGAAAAAATATTCCAGCCCGAGCCCGGTGAGCTCGTTTTGCTGATCCACGCCGCAGGAGAACATTACCGCCTGCTTTTGAGCGCTGATCCGGCCTCCGCGCGCATACACCTGACGCGCAGCAAAAAGGAAAATCCCGCGCTGCCTCCGCCTTTTTGCATGGTGCTTCGCAAATATCTCACCGGAAGCAGGATCACCGCCATCAGGCAGCGAGGCTTCGACCGCGTCGCGGAGATCGAGTTCGAAACGCGCAGCGAGATGGGTGACAATATTTCGAAAACGCTCGTGCTTGAGATCATGAACCGCCAGAGCAATATTATTCTGCTGAACGCGGCCGGTGTGATACACGACGCCATACGCCATGCGGACAATTCCGTTAACCGCTTCCGTGAGATCATGCCGGCGAGGCCGTACACTCCCCCGCCTGCACAGGACAAATTGACGCCGCCCGAGCTGACGGATAAAGCCGTGCTTTATGCCATAAACTCTGCCGCGGGCAATACCGTTTCAAAGTGTCTGCTTTCGATCGCTGCCGGCTTCAGTCCGCTGCTGTGCGACGCCATCTGCATTGACGCCGGGATCATGCCTGAGACCCCGCCCGCAGCGCTCACGGAAAGCGAAAAGATCCGCCTGACCGACGCACTTGAGCAGGTAAAAGCAGGGATAATTGCCGCAGACTACCATCCCGCCCTGATAAAAGGCGGAAAAGACTACCATTGCCTCTCCGTATGCGCCCGCGCGTACGGCGCAGACAGTCAGGCTTATTTTAACACGGTTAATTTAGCGATCGATAGCTTCTTCACCTCGAAAACGGAATCCGAAAGATTTCAGCGGGAAAAGTCCGGGATCATGCGGGAAATATCCGGAAATATCGAAAAATTATCGAAAAAGCTGCAGGAATACAGGCGCGAACTTGACGACGCCGCCGGTTTTGAGCGTGAAAAGCAGCTAGGCGATCTGCTCACTGCCTCGCTGTACAGCCTCCCCGAGTTTGCATCTGAAGTGACCATCACCGATTTTTATTCTCCGGAAAACACGGAGATCACGCTAAAGCTTGACCAGTCGCGTTCTGTTGCGGCCAATGCCCAGCTTTACTATAAAAAGTACCGCAAGCATAAGGCTGCGACGGAAACGGTAGGAAAACTTGCTGCCCGCGTCCGGGCGGATCTGGATTATCTCGAGAACGTGTCGTCAATGCTTGCCAATTCCGAGTCTTTTGACGAGCTTTCTGATATTCGCGCCGAACTCCGGGCCGAGATGCCTTCCGGAGCCACATCCAAGACCGGTTCCAAAGAGCCGGTCGATCCGAAATTTCCTCCTTCTGCTTACATGGGCGGTAAACCTGCCTCTAAAAAGAGCCTTCGCGCCAGGGCTAACGCGGCTAAGTCTAAATCGGCAGCGGGAAAGGGCGGAAAGGGTGATCCTTCCGGTGCTCGCGACGCAGACCGCTCCGAAGAAGCCGGTCTGACCAGGCCGATCCAGCGCGTCTCCCCCTCGGGCAGGCGTATCATGATAGGCCGGAATTCGCGGCAGAACGAGAGATTGACGCTGCGCGATGCCGCGCCGGAAGATATGTGGTTCCACGTTAAAAACGCGCCTGGCTCCCACGTGGTGCTGAAATTAAAAGAGGCGGGCGTCAATACTGCCGATGATGCGGATATCGAGTCTGCTGCTGCTCTCGCGGCCTATTACAGTTCTCAACGTTCCGGGTCAAAAGTGGACGTAGATTATACCGCGGTCAAGAACGTTAAAAAGATCCCCGGGGGTAAGCCGGGGATGGTCACGTATACAAACTTCAAAACAATTACCGTAAAACCTGCAGATATTTAATGATCAGAATCTGCCATTACCCCTTGTCCGTCAGCCTGATGAACTCGTCGATCTCGTCCGACAGCGACTGAAGGCCCTCACACCAGAACGCCTTGTCCGTAAGGTCAATGCCGGCCATTTTCGCGGTATCCTCGACGTTGTTCACGCTCGTAGCATGAAGCAGCGCCTTGTAAAGCGGCACGAAATCCTTCCCCTGCTTCTTATAAAGCGCATATAAGCCGCGAGCGAACAGTCCTCCGAAAGCGTACGGGAAGTTGTAGAAGCTCAGCCCGCCGCTGTAATAATGGCCCTTGCACAGCCACATGTACGGATGGAGCGTGTCCTCGGTGATGCCGTCGCCGTACGAAGCAAGCTGCGCCTTATGCATAAGCTCGCACATACGCTCCGGACTCATAAATTCGTTGTCCCTGTTCTCAAACACGGACGTTTCGAAAAGGTAGCGCGAATAAATATCGGTTATGATCTGGTTCGCATCCTGAAGCTGGCTCTCGATGAGGGCAAGCTTCTCTTCTTTTGTTTCCGCGCGCTCGATCGCGGTGCTGACAACGAGAACTTCGTTGAACGTTGACGCCGTCTCAGCTACAGGCATGGAATAGTCCTGCTGAATGACGGAGTGCGAGAACACCTGCTGATCGTGGAACGCGTGGCCAAGTTCGTGCGCAAGCGTTACGATATCGCCGAAAGCACCGTCGAAGTTTGTCAGCACGCGGCTCTGTTTCGCACTCGGCACGCCCGAATCAAACGCGCCTCCGACTTTACCCTTGCGCGGGAAGAAATCGATCCAGCTCTCCTCAAAAGCGCGCTTAACCATATCGTGGAGCTGCTGATCAAACGACCCGAATATCTCCAGCAGGTACGCTTTCGCTTCATCCACAGTGTACTTCTTATCGAGCGAGCCCATCGGTGCAAACATATCGTACCACGGAAGCCCGTTTTCGTGCCCGAGCGCTCTGCCCTTCGCCTTTAGATACTCTCTGAATTTAGGCATGTAATCGTTCATCGCACCGATGAGCGCGTCAAGCGTCTTCCGGCTCATACGGGAATTATACAGTGCCTGATCCAGCGGAGACTCGAATCCTCTCAGCCTGCACTCGTTGAGCACCTGAAGTTTGATGCTGTTGAGCGCGAACGCGGCGGATTTCTCCACTTTCGGATAGCACGCCAGCTCAGCCTCGTACGCATCTTTTCTCACCTGCGGATCACCGTCGTACGCCAGATTTCTCGCGGCAGAAAGCGGTATTTCCTCTCCCCTGTAGTCAACGCTCACGGTGCTCGTAAGCGTGCTGTGCAGGTCGGACCACGCCGAAGCGCCCGAGATATTCATCAGCGAAAACAGCTGCTCTTCTTTCTCGCTAAGCAGATATTTGCTGTCTTCCTTGATATTACGAAGGAAGAACGCATATTCATTGAGCGTTCCGTCTGCGGCGATCAGATCCTCCAGATCGTCCATAGCGCTGATCGCGTGCCTGATAACGGTATCGGAAGCGGAGATCTCCGAAAGCATCGCCTGCATCCTGCCCATAAGACCCGCGGCATTGACGTCGGAAGTATTCGTGGCATACACGAGATTGGCGTAACCGAACAACTTATATGCCAGCAGCGATATGGTTTCGGTTAGGTCAATATACCGGTGCAGCACGTCTTTGTGCGGCATATTTGCAAGAGCGGGGGCAATTGCGTTGACCTCGTCGATTGCTTTTCGGAGTATGTCAACGTCCGCCGTTAATTTCGGGTCGTCGAAGCTGTCGTAGAGTATACCGAGATCCCATTGACCGCCGTTTTTGATAGTTTCGTTTTCGTTACTCATCTTATCGTCTCCTCGTTTTCAAAAATGTATCCTTTATAGTACTTCCGCGCCTTCCCGAGTTCTTCCTTCGAACGGAACGTCCAGCCAAGCGGCATCGCTCCTAAGCGCGTACAAAGTCTGAAAAATATGTTGCGGCAGTTCCGCCTGTCGTACGATACGAAGTCCGGCCTGCCCAACGCGTTGAACAAAAGCGCTCCGGCGAGCTGTCTCGGAAACGCGTCTTTATAAAAGCCTTCCGCAAGCTGCCCTCGCATGACCTTCGGGCGGTGCTTCTTATACCAGCGCAGCACGAACGGAAAGAACGACTGGACCGCGTACTTTCCTTCGTAAGCGTCTAAGACGGGCGCCGCCGCTTCGCACAATCTTTTCGTGACGTCAAGGCTCGTGCATTTGAATTCTATCAGCAGCGGGACGCGTCCGTCAACGAGCGCGAGCACTTCTTCGAGCGACGGGATCGTCTGCTCCGTACCGGCCAGCTTCATCGCCTTCAGTTCGTCCAGCGTCAATTCTTCCGGCTTTCGTTCGTCGCCGCACATGCGTTTGAGGTCGTCGTCATGGAACACCGCCACGCGTCCGTCCTTCGTAACGTGTATATCCGTCTCGATCGGATAGCCTTTTTCTGCGGCAATTTCGAATGCTTTGAGAGAGTTCTCCGGTACGTTTTCTTCGCCGCCGTGCAGCCCGCGGTGGGCAATGCATTTTCCGTCAAACATTGCCCTGTCCGGATGTCTTCTGACCGCCGGAAACACCAGGAAAAGCACCAGCAGACCCAGCGCCGCAATAACTATTCCAAAAATCACAAAACCGATCATAGCTTTTTTAAGTTGCAAGTTGCAAGTGGCAAGTGATAAGTTGCAAGTTGCAAAACTCTTAACTCTGAACTCTGAACTCTGAACTCACTAAACTCCACTTAAACTTCTGCGAAGCCGAGTGAATGGC
>DBVV01000052.1:12892-18798 GCA_002308795.1 Mageeibacillus sp. UBA1255
CCATTTGCCACTTGCCATTTGCCATTCACTTTTAATCCTCCGCTCCGCCCAGATATTCCATCTTATCCTTTGCCGCCACCGGCTTCGCGTCGCCGTGCTTGACAAAGAGCATCGTCACCAGCGCGAGCAGCACGAACACCGTAGCGTACGGGAACAGCGTAGTGAAGCGGATGTCAAGGAATATTCCGCTCAGAATAGGTGTAACTACCTGCGCCGCCATGCTGAACGTGTAATAGTAACCGGTATATTTCCCCACGTTGCTGCTCGAAGCGAGCTCGACGACCATCGGGAAAGAATTCACGTTTATCGTTGCCCACGCAATGCCCGCGAGCGCGAACAGGATGTTCATAAGGAGCAGCGGGCTTCCGGCGCGCATGAACGACGCGGCTCCGAACGCCACGGCAAGCATGATCACGCCTGCGATGATCGTCTTCTTGCGACCGAATTTTGTTGACAACAGACCGATCGGTATGTACGAGATTATTGCTGCCGCCTGGGCAATAATGAGCGTCATGTTATAGTCCATATTCAGCACGCTTCCGGCGTATACCGAATATTTGCTCGTAACGGCGTTGTAGCCCATGTACCAGAGGGCAACGGAGAGCAGTATGAATATGAGTGATCTGCGCTCCGCCTTCGTTAATTTCCGGGCATTTCCGGAAATTTCCAGTTCTTTTCCGGATTCGGATGCAGACACGTTCTCCGCTCCGCTCTCAGCTTTAGCATCGATCTCGGCCGCTTCCAGCGCCCATTGAGGCTCTTTCACGGTCAGTCTGAATATGACGAGCGCGATGAGCATTATGCCGGCGACGGTGCAGAAGAACGGAATGTAGCTCATAAGCGCGTTGCGGACGTTGCCCGTCTTGAACAGCATGCCGAGCACGAGGACAAGTATACCGCCGAACGAGCCCATAAGGTTAATGATCGCGTTGCCCTTCGACCTGAGCGGTTTAGGCGTAACGTCGGGCATGAGGGCAACGGCCGGCGAGCGGAAGATGCCCATTGACACCAGCACGCCGAGCAGGAGGACAACGAAGAACACCAGCGTCACCGGTGAATTCGCGGTCTGCTGCCATGCGTACGCGTTGCGTGCGGGGACAACGTAGTTGTTATATTCGTCCGTGGCGGTCTTGGTTTCCTTCCCGCTTTCGTCGGTTATGAACATTTTTATGTTAAGGAAGTCATCTCTCGAAATCAGCTCATTGAGAGGCTTCTTATCCTTGACCGCAAATACGTCCTTAAGCGCATCAAAGAAATTCTTTCCGTCCGTCGCTTCAGTCGGTTCCGTGATCTTCGGATTCGCATCGTACAAAACTGAAAGAGAAGTCTCATACTTGTCCGGCGTCACGTCCTGAAGCTTTGTGAGCTGTTTATGATCCGCTACGGAGAGGCCGATGAAAAGTACGGCGGCAAGGATGGTCCCGATCATTATGAACGGTGTGCGCCTGCCGCTCTTTGTTTTTACCTTATCACTAAGCGCACCGAACACGGGCAGCAGGAAAAGGGCAAGGATGTTGTCCAGCGCCATTATTACGCCTGACCAGGTCTGCGACATTCCGAATTTGTTTGTCAGGATCAGCGGCACGATGTTGTCGTACGCCTGCCAGAAAAGGCATATAAGGAAGAAGGCAAAGCCTACAAGAATAGTCCTTTTGTAATTGAGCTTCATTTGTTCCCGTAACTCCTTTGCGTTGTTGTAAATTTGCGGCTGTATCTTCACAGTTACCGGGCTGCACCCGGCCGGGGGCCGTGTTATTCCGGAAGCACTTCGTAGGCGAAGCCGGACATCGAATGCTCGATACCAGCCGCATAAAGGTGCGAGACGTCTCCCAGATAAACCGCCCTGAAATTCGCGATCCCCTTCTCCCACTGCTCCGTCTCGACGAGCGAGACCGAAGTCGGAAGCGGGCAGAAGCCTTGCCACATACAAGGTCCGGAGATCCCGAACAGATGCGACATCAGCACCAGCGAAATACCCATGTGACAGAAAAATACTAGCGACTTGGTATTCGGACGCACGACTTTATAGGTGTTGTTACCGCCCGGTATCCGCTCGTAGCCGTAATCCGCGAGCAGGGCGTCAAGGCTGTCGCACACGCGCTTAAATTCGCCGGCGACGTTGCCCGTGCTCATAAGCTCGGTCTTATACCATTTGTCCTTATCGTACATCTGTTCATCGCCGGTCCACATCGACGGGGCAAGATTCCACGCGCACCGTATGCCTCCGACGTAAGGGTCAATGATCGGGGCGTTGAATTCCTGCAGCCAGTCTTTTATCTCGGCGGTCTTGCCCAGATATTTGAGTGACGGAGCAGCGGTATCGCGCGCCCTTCCGAGCGGCGAGCAGAAATACGCGTCGGCGTTCAGTTCGGCAACTCTGGGTACCAGCGCCTGCGCCTCGATCTTCCCGCGCTCCGTTATAGTATCATGTTCGTAGTCCGGATCGCCGTGCCGGATAAAATACAATTTCATCTCTTCTGCTGCAGCGTATAGTGCTCGTCAAACGCCTTCTCCTCGTCGGTATACTTGCGAAGCGTATTGACCACCTCGCCGCCGTTCCACTTGCGATCCTCGACGTCCTCCGTCGTACCCATGACGGTGATGTTTAATTGACGTCTGCGCGCGCGGACGTGATCCCAGTCGACGAAATAGATGTGCGCGAATTCGCCGCCGTCAAGCTCGCCGTCCTTGATCGTCATGACTTCGCTGCGGCCGAAAAATACGGAGCGCAGATGTCCGTCGGTGTTCATGCTCGTAAAATCTCCGGGCTCGTTAACATAGCGGCCAAACTGCAGATGGATCGGTCCGGGATGGCGGTACTGATGCTCTTCCGCGAAGTCCGGGATGAGTTTTCGCATAATGTCCAGAAGGTCGTGCTGCAGGTATTCGATATCGAAGCTGTCAATATCGTGCGAGCATTCCTGTATCATCACCGAGCACGTGGTGTGGTGGGAGGCAATTGCTACCGTTCCGTTCTTTACGCCCGATGCTTTTACGATCTCGAGCACTTCTTTTGATACGTCGTGAAACGTGGGTATCCAGCCTCTCGACTGCAGTTCCAGTTCCTTCTGATAAACCTTAAATTCCATTTCTCTCTCCTCCATATATATGTTCTAAGGCTTCTTTGACCTTCTCTTTTTCCTCTGGCGAAGCCGGATGTTAATTGATAATTGAAAATGGATAATTAATGTATCCGGTTAATAATGGAAATTTGAAAATGAATAATGGAAAATTAAGGTATCGCCGGAGGCGATGAATATAATAAATACCGCAATTTGCCATTTGCCACTTCCAACTTGCCACTTGCCACTTCCAACTTGCCACTTGCCACTTCCAACTTGCCACTTTCAACTTGCCACTTACAACTTGCCACTTACAACTTGCCATTCTCCATTTTATTAAGCCTCTCCCCCACTGCTCCGCCCGGGTGGATAACGGCAAACTGCTCGTTCTTAAAATCCGTTTCCTCGATCAGCATCGTCTGAAGCACGTGAAAGATCACAGCAAGCGCGGTACTGGACGTTGTCCCCTGGCAATTATATTTATCGGTCTCGCGGTTAACGTGCTGCTTCAGCACGACGTCTGCACCTTTGGCCAGCGGAGAATCCATATTTTCGGTTATAGTGATAATACGCACTCCTTTTGCGCGGCAGATGTCGAGGATCGGAATAAGTTCCGCCGTTTTCCCTCCGCGCGAGGCAAGCACGCACACGTCGCCGGCCTTAAGAAAACCGGTACCGCCGTGTATCGCTTCAGAGGGCAATATAAACTTAGCGGGCTGTTCTATGCAGCACATAAGATGTGCAAAATGCTGGCACATTATCCCGGAATGACCGCAGCCGGAAACACCAATGCGCACGGCATTTTTAAGCAGCATAACGGCGTGCATGTACGCGTCAGGGTCAAAAAAGTCGGCCATTTCACGTATGCATTCGCTCTCGATCTCATATGCCTTACGCGCCCGGTCAAGTGCCGAACTCTGGGCTTTCAGCCGGGATCTCATGCGCTCTACCGCATCTTTTTCAGAAGCAAACAGCCCTGTACCGATACCGCCCAGCAAACACGAACCGACAGCACCGGCCGCCTGTCCGTTGACAACGCCGACCTCCTGCCCGAGAACCTCGGATATTATCCGGACGCACACGGGAGAATTCGTGATACCGCCTATGGCAGTGATCTTGTCCGCACGCAGCCCGAACTTCTTAAGTTCAACCAGATTCTCCTTCAGTTTGAGCGCCGCACTTTCGATGATCGCTCGGGCAATATCCGGCTGGCCGAATCCTTTCGCGCGTTCATAATCCTCGGGAGTGAAATCAAAGCGAAGACCTCCGGAGCCGGGCTGAGATGCTTCGATAAGTTCGTCGAAACGCCTGTGGGAGATCTCGCCGAGCAGCCTTGACCTCCGCTCATTCATCTTATCGCTCACAGAAGACATTGACTTCATCACGCAGTACGGCGCTCCTTTAAGAAGGAAGCGGTCGACTAAACCTCCCGTGGCGAGTCCGGCTTCGCGTGTGGCAAGCGGGAACAGTTCCACCCACGACGTACCGCAGGACAATAACATTTCGCCTTCTTCCAGCACTCCGGCGCCCAGCGCCCCGGACGGGTGGTCAAACGTTCCGAGCACCACCTGAGTGTTTCCGTATAGCCCCAGTTTTTGCGCTGTTTCCGGCTTTACCGGTCCCAGAACGGTGCCTTTATTGTAGATCGGAGGCAGCATTTCTTCTGTAAGACCGAATTTATCAAGCATTGCCGCGTTATATACACCTTTTTCCTGGTCGATCAGGTACGAGGGCGTTCCCATCGAATGCGCGATGCCCCAGCGGCCCGTAAGTTTGTAATTAAGATACTCGGCGCTCATACACATAAAACGCGTTGCCCGCAGGATATCCGGCCTTTTTTCGCGCAGCCACGCCAGATTTGCGGCAGGCATCCCGTCGAAGAAATCCCATCCTACGATGCGGTAAAGCGCATCCTGCTCCTCTTTCGTGTACACGCGGTCAAGTATATCCCAGTCAACTCTCGTCTGCCATCCGATTATCGGTGTGAGCGGTTTCATGTCCCCGTCTAGGAACAGAGGGTCTCCGCTGGCACAGCACGAGCACACTGAGGCGATCTCCGGCTTAGCTGTTCTGTCTCCTGCTTTTTCGCAGTCTTCCGCGGCCTTCCCCGCCAGTTCGCCTATCACACTCATGCAGGTGTCAACAAATTTTTCCGGTTCTAAGAATTTCCCCGTTCCTTTTTCGATATACACGAATCCTGCCGAAGCGGTCGCGACAACGCGTGTCGTCTCGTCCGTCAGCGCCCCTTTTACGGCAGATGTTCCAATATCAAGGCCAATATAATATTTCATATTCATTCCCCGATAAGCATTACCCAGACCGTGCGCGTGCGGCCTCTTGTCTGATCCCAGTCGATAAAATGCACTCTGCCGAATTCACCGAGATCCGGCACTCCGTCGTCAACGACGATAGTTACGCTGCGACCGATTATTGACGACCGCAGATGCGCATCGGTGTTGTGGCAGCCGAAATTGTCCTCGCCGTGTTCTTCGGCAAATTTGAGTGCCTCCGGCCCGGGATGGAGGTACATGCCTTCCGTGCGGCAGGTCGGGATCCACTTTTCAAAAACGTTGACCAGATCCTGCTGGAGCGTCTCGAGTCCCGTCATCGACCTGTCGAAAGCGCATTCCTGTGTGATGACCGAGCACGTGGTGTGGTGCGAGTAAACGACCAGGATACCGTCTTTTATACCTGATTCTTTCACGTATTCTTTTACCTGATCAGTGACGTCATGAAAACTCACTGCCCTGTGATTCGATTCAACTTTAAACGAAAACTTTTTAACCATTTTCCATTCTCCATTATTCATTTGCCATTTGCAATTGCCATCACTCGGTTCGCCCA
>DBVV01000052.1:18862-19080 GCA_002308795.1 Mageeibacillus sp. UBA1255
GGTGCGTTCATAATGCCCGAAGCCGCTCCTGCCGCCTCGGAACCCGCCATGATAAAATCGTAAACCTGTTGCCCGCACGTGATACCCGCAGCCTGCTCGACCATGATATCCGGGTAGATCGCCTTGATCTCGCGTATCGAATCTTTAACGTAATCCATAGGTGTGACACCTTTACCGCCGCCTATGATCGCGGAAGGCTCCGGATTGATGATGTCCGG
>DBVV01000064.1:0-246 GCA_002308795.1 Mageeibacillus sp. UBA1255
GTCGTGCTCGTACAGGGCTATTTCGATAACTACACTAATGCTTAATATGGGTTTGGCAGTAAGCGTAAAATAATATGCGGGTCAATGAAAGGAGCATATCATGAGCGATATCAGACCGGAATCACTTAAAAGAATAACAAACGAGACGCTGGCGAAAGCGTTTATTGACGAGCAGATCAAAGAGCTCAGGGCACAGATAGGCGACGGGAAAGTGCTGCTGGCATTGTCCGGAGGCGTGGATTCGTC
>DBVV01000064.1:266-8231 GCA_002308795.1 Mageeibacillus sp. UBA1255
GCTGCGCTGCTCATCAAGGCGATCGGTAAGAACCTGGTGTGCGTGCACGTTAACCACGGCCTTCTGAGAAAAGGGGAGCCGGAGCAGGTCATCCGCGTGTTCCGCGAAGAAATGGACGCGAACCTTATTTACGTTGACGCCGTAGACCGCTTCCTCGATAAACTCGCCGGAGTGTCGGATCCCGAAACGAAGCGCAAGATCATCGGAAAAGAGTTTATTGACGTCTTCGCCGAAGAGGCCGCTAAACTGGACGGCATCCGTTTCCTCGGGCAGGGCACGATCTACCCCGACATTTTAGAGAGCAAGGGCGTTAAGGCGCATCACAACGTCGGCGGCCTGCCTCCGGAACTGAATTTCGAGCTGGTCGAGCCGGTGAAATTCCTCTACAAAGACGAGGTGCGCGTAGTGGGCAAGGCTCTCGGCCTTCCGGATAACATGGTCTACCGCCAGCCGTTCCCGGGCCCCGGTCTCGGCGTCAGGTGTGTGGGTGCGATCACGCGCGACCGCCTGGAGTCTCTTCGCGAGGCTGATGCGATCGTCAGGGAAGAGATCGAGAAGCTTCCCGAGCGTCCGTGGCAATATTTCTGCGCGATCCCTGATTTCCAGTCTACGGGTATCAAAGATGCTAAGCGCTATATGGGATGGGCCGTCGTGATCCGCGCGGTCAATACCGTTGACGCCGTCACGGCTACCGTTCCCGAGATACCGTTCTCTACGCTGACAACGATCCGCGACCGCATCATTGCCGACGTTCCGGGCGTGAACCGTGTACTGTGGGACATCTCGGAAAAACCCGTTTCCACGATCGAATGGGAGTGATCCAGGTTCCGGCTTAATTATAATTTACCGGATCATTGTGAACGAAATAAAACAGCAGGCGTTTTCGGATCGCCTGCTGTTTTTGATCGACAGCGATGTTCGTATGATGCTTTTGCGTCAATTATTTCTGAGCTTTCAGGCTGCGTCTGATCTCGTCGTTGAACTCTTTGAAGACACCTTTCGGGCTTACTTCGTCAAGCAGTTCGACCATTTTATCGATCTGCGCGTCCGTGAGCTTCACGTTTCCGGTGATGCCGCGGAATTTGGTGCAAACGACGTACTGCCTGATTTCCTTCGGCTTTGCCGCGTCGGCGACCATTTTACGGACAACGCTGCTGGAGTGTGCGAATTTGATCATGTCCTTATTCAAAAGGCTGTAGGACAGTTTACCTGTCTTGTCGGTATACTTTTCAACGATCTTGAGGTATTCCGCGCTGTCAATGATGACTTCCTCGGCTTCCTCTTTCGCTACCGGCTCGGCGGGCTCTTCGGCGATCTTTTCACCTTTCAGCACGACTTTGCCCTGATTCTTGTAAGGCATCCCGGCAGTCAATGCGATCGCTTCGTTGAAGGCCTCTACAGGGTAGAGCTTTTTGGGGGTATTTGCTGCAGGGATCGCTTCTCCGGACGTCTTGCTTATCGATGCGATACCCGGCTGAGCGGCGCCTTCGCGGATGATAACGATGCCCGGGCCGCCCTTCATCAGCTTCTGGCGAAAGGCAACACCTTTTATAACGGTTAGGTTGACGACATTGGTTCTGATCATATCGGGTAGGTTCCTTTCTATTATTTTTCTAAAATTATATTTTTTATAGCCTTACCTGCTGTCAATATGCTCTTTACGCTGTCCTCAATATGTTTTGTATTGACAGCGGGGGATAATACGGGTAAAATTGACGATGGAAAACAATTTTGCTGAAAAGGAGCCGATCAAAATGCCGGTCAACAAAAAAGCAAGAATTATCAGAATAATCGTATGCGCAGGAGTGATGGTCACGCTCATACCGATCGCCTTTGCCACCGGACTTATCACCTGGAACGGGCTGGGCAATATCAGGATGAACCTGAGTATCTTTTTTAGGCTCCTCATAATGATCGCCGGAGTGATCTGCGCCGAAGCGGTGCTCGTTTTCATACTTGAACTGATCAAGCCGAAGAGCCACAGGATCCGCACGGTACTGTCGATCATTGCCAGCGTACTCAAATATGTTGCCGCCATCGTGATAATATGCTGGGGCCTGTCGATCATCGGAGTAAACGTTTCGACCATCGTCGCAAGCGTCGGGATCGTTGCCCTCGTAGTAGGCTTCTCGGCAGAGAGCCTCATATCCGATATGGTGACCGGAGCGTTCATGGTATTCGAGAATCAGTACAACGTCGGAGACATCGTTGAAGTCGGCGGGTTCCGCGGAACTGTTTCATCCATCGGACTCAGGACAACGTGCATCACCGATCCGGGCGGAAACGTAAAGATCGTTAATAACTCGGCTATGAAGAATATTTTGAACCGTTCGGATAAACCGTCGCGCGCTATATGTGAGATAGCGGTCCCGTACGGAACGGACTTCGTTAAACTCGAAAGTGATATTCCGGCGCTGCTTCAGAAGATCTATGACGATCATCAGGACATGCTGAAAAACGTACCGCAATACCTGGGCGTTAACGAGCTTGCCGACAGCGGCGTCATACTGAAGTTCATCGGAGAGGTCGAGGAGGCTAATATTTTCGCCGGAACGCGTATGCTGAACCACGACCTGCTCCTGGGATTCAAGGAGCTCGGAGTCGAGTGCCCGTTCCCGCAGGTGGACGTTCACAATATCCCCGTAAAATGACGTCTGACGTCAATATTTCCGTACCTGCCTGCGTAAGCGGCAGGGGAGGTTTGCTTAATGGCTTTGTTTAAGTTCTCTCGCAGAAGAACCGGTGGAAACGGCGTTGACTCCGCCTATGATACCGTTAGAATGAATATGGAGGATCCGGTGCCCGTCGAAGAAATGCGGGTGGCGGAAGAACCTTCTATTAGGGACGAGCAGATCTCGCGCGATGAATTTAACGAGCACGTGAGTGCTTTTGAAGAAGGCACTTCGGGCGGCAGCTCAAGAGAAACGGAATACGTTGACGAAACTCTCGAAAGACGCCACGAAAGGATCAAAAAGAATATCCTGAGGCCGATAGCGGCAACTATCCTCGGCGTGACCACCATTTTAGCATCTTTCAGCGTTGACCCTCTGGGGCGCGACTTCCTCGTCGACGGCCTCGGCGTTTTCCCGTCGCTTCCGAACCCCGATCCTGACTGGGACGGAGAATATGCCTGGTCGCGAATGGATCAGTACCTCGGGCCCGAATACTATATCAGGTATTCACAGCATTTAGAAGGTTCGTATGACCACGCATTTCTGATCAGAGGCGGCGCATGGGACCTGCTTGAGCCTGACGTTCCTTTACGTGAGAACGGATCTGCAGACGGATCGATCCGGTACGACAGATCTTCAAATACTCTTATCCTTACCGATTTTGACGGATCGATCATCGAAGTGAATGAGATGGGCAATGCGTTCAAGATCGAGGTCAACGGCGAAAATACAGTTGAATTTATCCAGATATACGGCGCCGGATATTCCGGAAGCGTGACGTTTACCGGAAACGGAAAATTAACGATCGGTACGAAGAACATCGTCCTGGACGGTGAGGACACTTACGAAGGCGGTCTCAGGCTTTTAGGAGAAATGGGCATCACTAACGAATACGGAAGCGCGTGCGTCATGATCGACAGCGGCGTTACGCTCGATATATACGGAACTCCTGCGTTTGCAATAGCTGAATCCGCGATGAAGGATGCTATCTACTGCAAGAGCCCGGTGAAACTGCAAGAAGGAACGATAAATATTCTATCTTCCCGTGATCCGGAGGAACATCCGGATGAAGACTATCAGGACCCTGTCAGCTACTACATTGAGATCGTCGACGAGGAAGGAAATCCGTTAAATCACGTCATATTTGCTCCTTGACAGGAGCTTTCGAAAAATGATAGAATACCGGCTGTAGCAGGACAATGCTACGACACTCTTCGCGACTGACGGATAAGTGGAGCACCACACGGAACAAAGAGTGAACAGGCCGACCGTCTGGGCGCATTTTCTTCAATACGGAAGTAAAGTGCGCCATTAATTTTTTCGGCAGGAGGCAATATGAAAAAAGTCGGTATCATCATGGGCAGCGACAGTGACCTTCCGATCGTGAAGAAGGCTGCGGCGACCTTAAAATCCCTTGACATCCCTTATGAAACTCATATCTATTCGGCACACAGGACACCGGAAGAAGCGGCAGAGTTTACGCGAAACGCTAAAAAGAACGGATTCGGAGTGATCATCGCGGCGGCAGGAATGGCGGCGCACCTTGCAGGAGCGATCGCGGCTAACACGACGCTTCCGGTGATCGGGATACCGTGCAAAGGACCTGTGCTCGACGGCCTCGACGCGCTTCTCTCGACAGTCCAGATGCCTACCGGCATACCCGTTGCCACCGTAGCAATAAACGGGGGAGCTAACGCAGCGCTGCTTGCGGCGGAGATACTTGCTCTTTCCGATAAAGAACTTGACGCCAGACTCGAAGCAAAAAGGGCCGCGGACAGGCAGACTGTGCTTGAAAAAGACGCAAAAGTCGAAGCTCAGCTCGAAGAATGACGCAAAAGCGGCAGAAACGCAGTACTATTCGTTATCACGAACAAATATATCAAACGGAGGAATGAACTATGGCAAACAAACTGATCTATTCCGGAAAAACAAAAGACGTTTTCGCGTTGGACAACGGAAATTACCTTCTGAAGTTTAAGGATGACTGCACCGGTAAAGACGGCGTATTCGATCCCGGAGAGAACTCTATCGGTCTGACGATCGAAGGCGTCGGCGACGTTAACCTTCGTATGTCCATTTATTTCTTTGAAAAACTCAAAGAAGCAGGCGTGATAACACACTACGTAAGCGCCGATCTTAAAAATACGACGATGGAAGTCCTTCCTGCGAAAGTTTTCGGAAAAGGTCTCGAAGTCATCTGCCGTTTGAGAGCCGTGGGAAGCTTCTTCAGAAGATACGGAGAATACGTTGAAAACGGCGCTAAACTCGATTCCTACGTCGAGATGACCTTTAAAAACGACGCTAAAGGCGATCCTCTGGTAACGAGAGACGGCCTTATCGAACTCGGTATCATGAGCGGCCGCCAGTATGACGAGATCAAAGAAATGACCAAGAAAGTCACGAAAGTCGTTGCCGACGAGATGACCAAAAGAGGAATGGAACTCTACGATATCAAATTCGAATTCGGTTACGACGCGGACGGAAACGTCATGCTCATCGACGAGATCGCCTCGGGTAATATGAGAGTGTATAAAGACGGCCAGTATATTGACCCGATGACTCTTTCCAGACTGTTCTTTGCCTGATCTTCTATAACTTTACAACTTTACAGCTTAGAATTTAGCGAGGTAGCAATGGGAGGCTTTTTCGGCGCAGCATCAAAAAGGGAATGCATCGATGACGTATTTTTCGGCACCGATTACCATTCTCACCTGGGTACGCGTATAGGCGGAATGGCGGCTTACAGCACGGATATCGGATTGCAGCGTACGATACACCATATCGTAAATTCGCCGTTCAGAACAAAATTCGAGCGTGTTTTCGATGAGATGCACGGGACGTCGGCGATAGGCTGCATAAGTGATTCCGATCCTCAGCCGCTGCTTATAAGGTCAAGGCTCGGGACGTACGCCATATGCATGGTCGGTGTCATTAATAACAGCGAAGAACTTTTAGCGCGGTACTTTTTTAAAACAGGCGAGCATTTCGACGCGATGACGGGAGGTCACGTAAACTCCGTTGAACTTACCGCGGCGCTGATAAACCAGAAGACGAATTTCGTTGACGGCATCAGGTTCGCGCAGGAACTCATCGAAGGTACGGCCTCGATACTGATACTAAAAGACGACGGCAGCATTATTGCCGCCCGCGATAAGTTGGGAAGACTTCCGATTATCGTAGGCAGGGGAAGCGCAGGATACTGTGTTTCGTTTGAATCTTTCGCATTCCTCAAACTCGGATATGAGACCGTTCGCGAACTGGGCCCGGGCGAGATCGTAAACGTCACTCCCGACGGCACCGAAACGCTTTTGCCTCCGGGTGAGGAGATGCGTATATGTGCGTTTTTATGGTCGTATTACGGCTATCCGACGTCAAATTACGAGGGTGTGAACGTCGAGACGATGCGCTACCGGAACGGACGTATAATGGCCAGACACGATGCCGAACTGGGCAATGCCTCTGACATTGACTACGTGAGCGGCGTGCCTGATTCGGGTACTCCTCACGCGATCGGATACGCCAACGAAAGCCGCGTACCGTTTGCCCGCCCGTTTATAAAATACACTCCCACGTGGCCGCGAAGCTTCATGCCTCCGACGCAGGTAGAGCGCGACAGGGTGGCGAAAATGAAGCAGATACCGGTGCACGAACTGATCCAGAACAAAAAACTGCTGTTCGTTGATGACTCGATCGTAAGAGGAACGCAGTTAAAAGAAACGGTCGAATTTCTGTACGAAAACGGCGCGAAAGAAGTTCATATGAGATCGGCCTGCCCGCCCATAATGTACGGCTGTAAATATCTGAATTTTTCCAGGGCGACGAGCGACATGGAACTGATCGCGCGGCGTGTTATAATGGAACTGGAAGGCAGCGAAGGGTTCGATCATATAGACGAATACAGCGACGGAAGTACGGAGCGCGGTAAAAATCTTCGGAAAGCCATATGCGAGAAACTCCACCTGTCGTCGCTCGAATTCCAGACGCTGGACGGTATCGTAGAAGCGATCGGGCTCGACAAATGCAAACTCTGCACTTACTGCTGGAACGGAAAAGAATAGAATAGACAAACAGGACTAAGCCGCGTGTTTATCAGCGCGGCTCGGTCTTTGAAAGGACAAAACGATGAATAAACATTCAAAATCTGACAGCTACGCAAAAGCGGGCGTTGACATCACCGCAGGATACCGCTCGGTGGAACTTATGAAAGAACATATCAGCCGTACGATGACTCCGGGTGTGTTCTCGGACGTGGGCGGATTCGGCGGCCTTTTCAAGCCTGATCTTACCGGAATGAAAGAGCCGGTGCTGGTGAGCGGCACGGACGGCGTAGGGACAAAGCTCAAGCTCGCGTTCATCGCGGACAAGCACGATACCGTGGGCATCGACTGTGTGGCAATGTGCGTTAACGACGTCATCTGCTGCGGCGCACAGCCTTTATTTTTCCTGGATTATATCGCATGCGGAAAGAACGTACCGGAGCGCATCGCCCAGATCGTTAAAGGCGTGTGCGAAGGCTGCGTGCAGTCCGGCAGCGCGCTTATAGGCGGCGAGACGGCGGAGATGCCCGGTTTCTACCCGGAGAACGAATACGACCTCGCAGGCTACGCGACGGGCATAGTAGACAGAGAAAAAATAATTGACAATAAACGCATGGCCGCGGGAGACGTCATCATCGCGCTGCCTTCGTCCGGAGTACATTCGAACGGCTTTTCGCTCGTGAGAAAAATATTTGACGTCGAAAACGCAGATCTTACGAAGCCCGAGCCTGACCTCGGCGGAAAGTCTCTTCTCGAAACGCTTTTAACGCCAACGAAAATATACGTGAAGCCTGTGCTGAAGCTGCTCAAAAGCGTTGACGTAAAAGGCATATCTCATATCACGGGCGGCGGTTTTTACGAAAACATACCGAGATCTGTACCCGAAGGCTTAAGGGCTGTGATCGACCGGAAGAGTGTAAAAGTTTTGCCGATATTCGATCTTATCGCAAAGCGCGGATCCGTTCCTGAGCACGACATGTTCAACACGTTTAATATGGGCGTAGGTATGAGCATCGTCGTAAAGAAGGGCGAAGAGGATAAGGCGCTTGAGATATTAAGGTCCGAAGGAGAGGACGCGTACGTCATCGGCAGGATCGAAGCGTGCGAAGGCGACGAGCGCATCGTTATTATCTGATCCGGAGGTGCACCGTGGGGGATAAAGGTTCCGAAAAATCGAATACGGTCAAGGTCGCGGTGCTCGTCTCGGGCGGAGGGACAAATCTGCAGGCGATGATCGATCAGCACGCTGCGGGTAA
>DBVV01000064.1:8243-8479 GCA_002308795.1 Mageeibacillus sp. UBA1255
AGCAAAAAAGACGCGTACGCGCTCACGAGGGCGAAACTGGCCGGGATCAAGGCATATACGGTGGATAAAAAGTCGTGTGAAGGGCAGATGGATTTTGAAGAGAAGATCACTGAGATCCTTAAAAAATCGCGCGCGGAAGTGATCGTGCTCGCCGGATTTATGTGTATATTGTCCGAAGAATTTGTAAAAGCTTACCCCGAACGTATAATTAACGTTCATCCCGCGCTCATACCGTC
>DBVV01000076.1:0-10603 GCA_002308795.1 Mageeibacillus sp. UBA1255
TCGATACGGCCGAAATTGAGTAAAGGCGGAGTTTCGGCCGTGCTTTTTACCTCTCCGATACGGCCGAAAAGGACCAAAGACAGGATTTCGGCCGTGCGTTCTTCTTTCGTTCTTCCTGCGTTCTTCCTTCATTCTTCGTCCGGCGATGCCGCGTAGGTTAGAAGTTGCATTGACCGAACTAAAATGATACAATACACAATGAAGATTTGCCGCGATCAGCCGATTGCGGAGCCGGCAGCGCCGGAAACAGTATTTTGGAGGCAGATCAGATGATCGAGATCAGAAATCTCACAAAAAAATACGGACAATTCACCGCGCTTGACAACATCTCGTTTGACGTGAAGAAGGGCGAGATCATGGGCTTCCTGGGGCCCAACGGAGCGGGGAAATCCACCACGATGAATATATTGACCGGCTACATGCCGTGCACGTCGGGTACGGTAAAAGTAGGTGGATTCGAGATAATGGAAAACCCGAAAGAGGTAAAAAAGCAGATCGGATATCTGCCCGAGATACCGCCGCTGTACGTCGAGATGACGGTGGAAGAATACCTGAAATTCATATTCGAACTCAAATCGGTGCCTCTCGCCCAGCGCAAGAGACAGATGGACGATATACTGTACCTTGTAAAGATCGGCGACATGAAAAAAAGGCTCATAAAAAACCTGTCGAAAGGATACCGGCAGCGTGTCGGATTCGCGCAGGCACTCGTAGGAAACCCGCCCGTACTCGTACTCGACGAACCGACGGTAGGCCTTGACCCGAGCCAGATCGTAGAGATACGCAGACTGATCTCGTCGCTCCGCCACGACCACACGATAATACTAAGCACACATATATTGTCCGAAGTAAGCGCCGTATGCAGTTCGGTCGTAATGATAAACAGAGGCAGGATCGCGGCAAGCGGGAGCGTTTCGGACTTCACAGCTTCAGAAGGATCGGTAAACAAATTCGTTGTCAGCGTCGTGGGCAATAAATCTGCAATCCAGAAGGCTATTTCAGAGGTCAGCGGAGTCAGGAGCGTATCGTTCATGCGCGTGGACAAGGACGCTTCGCTGTTCAGCGTGGAATCAGCCAAGAACGTTGACGTCCGCAGACCGATGTTCAACGAACTCGCAAGAGCTTCGCTGCCGATAATCGAGTTAAGGCCGGTCGGAAGATCGCTTGAAGAAATATTCATCGATATCGTGAACAACGACAAGGCCGCTGCCGAAAGCAGCGATAATTAAGGGGGTGAGCCGATGAAAACTGTTTATAAAAGAGAAATGAACGCGTATTTCCGCTCACCGGTCGCATATACGATAATTGCCGTATTTATGGTCCTGATCGGACTCTTCTTCTGGGTACGCAACCTGCTGTACGCTTCGACAGACTTCTCGGGCGCTCTTTCGATGGCATCGACGTACCTCACGTTCATCATGCCGATCCTGACGATGAAACTGCTTTCGGACGAACGGCGCAGCGGAACGGAAGTGCTGCTTAGGACCGCACCTGTACCGATGTGGAAGGTCGTTGTCGGAAAATACCTCGCGTCACTCACGCTGTACGCCATAATGGTGGCGCTCACGGCGATATATCCAATTATAATGACGTTCCTTTCTGAGAACGGCGTTCCGGTGGGCAAGACGTTCGGAGGCTACGTCGGCTTCTTCCTGCTGGGCGCGACTTATCTGGCGATCAGCCTTTTCGCTTCATCCTTCACCGAGAGCCAGGTCGTTGCCGCGATCTCCGGCATCGTATCGCTCCTCGTGCTTTACTATATGCAGTCGATCGGTGCTACGATAGGAGGCACGTTCGGTTCGATCCTGCAGTGGCTTTCTCCTCTCAAACGCTATTCCGACTTCTCCCTCGGCGGTTTCAATATAGCGTCTCTTGTTTT
This sequence comes from Mageeibacillus sp. UBA1255, assembly GCA_002308795.1. Classification (GTDB taxonomy): domain Bacteria; phylum Bacillota; class Clostridia; order UBA1212; family UBA1255; genus UBA1255. The sequence goes on from DBVV01000076.1 coordinate 1,880, forward strand.
CTACGTCACGTTCTCTGGAATGATGGTTTTCCTGTCCGTACTCAACGTTGAGCGCAGACGCTGGCAGTGAGGGGGTGTCCGTGATGAAAGATAAAACAGAAATCAAGGATGTTCAGGAAATGAATGCAAACACGGAGAAAAAGGGCTTCTTTTCCAAATTATTCTCACAGACTGCGCGCAGAAGGTTCAGATTCGGCACGAATATGATCGTACTGGCTGCGCTCGTGATAGTTGTTTTCGTTGTCGTTAACGTCGTTCTGGAGCGTTTTTCCACTAAACTGACGCTCGATCTGACGTCTGAAAAACTGTATACGATCGGGGATATCACCAAGGAAAATATGGAGAGCCTCGAAAAAGACGTCGAAATTATTGCCCTCTACGACCGTGTGAAAGGGGAGGCAGACAGCAATAAAGCAGGGATCATCAAAGTACTTGACCTGTACGAACCGTTCGAAAAGATAAAAGTATCGTACGTTGATCCCGACTCACACCCCAACTTCATACTTGACACCGTCGGAAGGATAAACGCTGGCTCGTATTCGGCGGGTGACTATATCGTAAAATGCGGTGATAAGACCAGAAGGATATCGGAGTCGGAGATGTACGTCACGACTACGCAGACCTACAGCAGTTTTTATTCGTACGAAGTTCAGAGCGGTATGCAGGCTGAGCGCAAGATCACAACGGCAGTGATGTACGTTACGGCGGAAGTTTCGCCTGTCGTTTACTATATTAATAACCACGGCGAGGAGGATATAGGAAACTTCTCGATGCTGCTGACGTATATAGAGGGGCTCGGCTGCGACGTTAAAGAACTGAATCTTGGTAAAGTCACCGAAATGCCTGAAGATGCGGCAGTCGCGATCATAATGGGTCCGAAATTTGACATAACTCCTGCCGAAAGCGTCATGATACAGCAGTGGCTCGAACAGAAAGCAGGGCAGCTTGCGGTGGCGGTCGATCCTATGCAGAGCGGCGCGGAGTTCGCTAATCTGAATGATCTGCTGACAAGGATGTACGGCCTTTCGCTGAACAATGATCAGGTTTCTGACGACAGCAACAGGATCTCGTCCGCGGCTAACTCGTTCTCGTTCCTCGGCCTGTCGGTCTCGAACGGACCGATCGAGAATTCGAACGTGTATCAGATACCGGTTTTCATGTCGCGCACGATAACGGTACAGAATATTGACGAATCATCCGCAGGTATAAACCATTACCCGATCATGCAGACGTTCAGTACGGCCGTTTCGACGCAGATCGTAGGCGGAGAAAAGAGCCCGGCAGGTGTATTTACCGTTGGCGCAGCGGCCAGAAACTATAATTTCTCAGAAACGACTCACGCTGTGGTGTTCGGGTCAACTGTCGCCTTTACCGATGAGTATTACGCTCTTTACGGAGCGTACACCGTCCGTTCGCTGTCGATCTACGCGATGGGCGTCGATTGGATGATCGAGAGCTACGGCACGAACGCGGGCAACGAGATCGCCCAGAAGAATTACGGCTCCACCAACCTGATCGTTACCGCCGGACTTAGAAACACGCTCGGAATAATAGCGGCAGTCGTTGTCCCGCTGATAATCATCGGCGTGGGAATCGCGGTATGGCTCAGGAGAAGGCATCTTTGATCGTTTCCGGTTAGGCGGGAAATCGACGCTGATCGGCCGCTGAAAGCGGGCCGGAGGATAACAAATGAAAAAGTATCTGACAACTATAATAGCTCTTGTTGTGATCGCAGTTCTGCTGGGAGGATTCTTTATTGCAAAAAACGCAGGCTGGCTCGATCCTAAAACGGAACCGACGAAAGACCCGTACGCCGACGTCGTAACGGGGCCTGTTTTTGCATTTTTCAGCGAAGAAAACGCATTCCAGAAGATAACGGGAGTGGAAAGTTCAGATAACGGTGAACTGCTCGTCATTTCAAAGACAGGCGACGCATGGGTATCCACGTCGCACGAATCACTCAGCGTGATCAGTAAAAACGTTAATTCCTGCCTTAACTCGATGCGCAGCCTTAACGGGCGCCTTACGTACGAAGGCGAAATGACGGAATCAAAGCTGCTGGAATTCGGGTTTGAAGACAGCACCACTTATATCCTGCTAAAACTAAGCGACGGAGCGGAGCATAAGGTCATTTTCGGAAAGGACAACCAGAGCGGTTCGTCTTCTTACACGTGGGAGACAGGCACAAATAAAGTGTACCTCGTTGACAAATATCAGCTCAGGAGCACGCTCGTTGACGCCGTCGACCTGCTCGATTCGAGAGTGTTCTCGTTCGAAGACGCGGGCCAGATCAGCCGGGTCAATATTTCAAAGGACGGCAGCAGTTATCTCAAACTTCAGGCGATCATCAGCACTGAGGCGGACGTTCCGAGGGAGTGGAAAGTGACGTTCCCAGTCGAGCGTGCCGGTGACAGGACTACTATAGAGTCCCTCGTTTCTTCGCTTACGTCGATGCTCGTCTCTGGCGTAGAGAAGCTTAACTGCGACGACCTCGGGAAATACGGCCTTTCGCCGGCGAAATTCCAGGTGAGCGTAACAGATCCGCATAAGACGTCGGTACTGTCGATCGGAGATCTTAACCCGGATCGCAGCGGGTATTACGTTACTATTGACAACTCCACGGACGTATATACTGTAAGATCTTCGTCGATCACGTTCACCGATACGTCGCTGATATCGTTCATGAATGAATATATATTTATGGTATCGTATACGCAGCTTAAAACGGTCGAACTTGACGTGCTCGGCAGACATTATCTGCTGACGTATGACGCGACAGGGGAACGCGAAGACGAAAAATTCACGATAAACGGAACGAACGTTGACCTCGGCGATGACCGCGACTTCAGAAGCGAATTCAAGCGCATCGGAACGGCAATGTACGGGCTGCGGCTCACCGGGCTGGCAGATGAACCGGCGGAAAAAGGCGAACTGCTTTGCCGCATTATATACACGGAACAGGACGGTACGGTGAACACCGTCGAATGTTTCGACCGCGACGGAGCGACAATGTATATATATCTCAACGGGACGTATCAGGGCGGCTACGGTAACCGCTACCTGTTAACTTCGGACAATACCAACTACGGCATTATCGGTACGATCGATAATCTTTACGCTCTTATGGGCATCGAAGACCCGGAAGCAGCGGGCGGAAACTGATATGGATAAAGAGACAAAAGACAAGCTCAACAATACAAATGAAGAGACCGAAAGCATAACTTCTGCCGCGCCGGAAACTGAAAGGCCTGAAACAGCTGCGGCTGAAGCGGATAAAAGCCGCGTTGTAGATAAGAAGGTGCTGGAGCAGAAGCGCAAAAAGCGTATTCTGCGAAGGCGGATAATACTCCTCGCCGCAGTCATTATCGTGATCGCAGCGGTGCTTATCGTGCTCTGGAAGACGGGGGTATTCAAGAAAAAAGACCCGGATAAAGTATTGGCTGCCACGGTCATACCTGTCGAATATACGCCGCGAGGCGAATACATACTGAGCGCCGTTGACGGAGTCGTGATCATCTGCGACGAAAACGGAGTTACCGGAATTGACGGCGAGGGAAAATGGAAATGGAATTCCACGCTAAGCGCGTTTGCCCCTGTGTTCAGCGGCGCGGGGAACATGATCCTTGTCACCGACCAGGGCGGAAGAAGCGTATGGGCTTTTGACGGATCGGGGCTTCTCTGGCGATACATAACCGACACCGATCTGATCTGCGCGTACGTTGCCGACCCTGTTTCCGGCAGAGGAAATTCCTCGGGATCGGGTGCGTCGGATATTATATTGATATGCGAACAGGAAGATTTTGAATCGTCCGTCACGCTGCTTGGCCAGTCAAAGGGCAAACTTTCCGAAAAATTTACAAGAAAGTTCGGAAAATATCATATGCTTTCTGCAGCCGGTTCGTCCGACCGTTCGCAGGTCGCGGCATCGGGCGTTTATTTCGAAGGCGGAACGCTGTCCGGCTGTACGGTCTTTTTAAAAGCATCCGACGGGGAAGTATATTCAACTATTGTGAGCGACGGCAACGTTTATCTCCAGCTGAGATATTTAAGTGACGGTACGCTGTTCGCCGCAAATTCCGACTCCCTCAGGCTCATTCGAAAGATGCCTTCGGTAACCGGCAGCGGAGACACGGAAAAAGAACTTTGGGCCAGATCCGGAGACAGGAAGCTGATCGCAGATACGTGTGCGGTAGACGGCAGCAGGTTTGCGGCAGCTTTCAGCGACGGCAACGTTTCCGACGGCGGCGGTATGTCCGAGATCAGGTATTACGACAGGAGCGGCGACGTCACGAGATCGGTCGAGATCCGGGGCAGCGTTAAAGGGCTCGAGACGTGTTCCGGCTTTTTATGCGCGTTTACTGATAAGACAGTATATCTGATCAACCGGGGCGGAAATATAATCGGCTCGCAGGACTTTGATCCCGGCGTGAACAGCGCATCGTTCATGGACAGCAAAACACTTGCAGTTGACACCCCGTCAGGCATATTCGTACTCTCGTTCGGCGATCAGGACAAGTAACAGGACAAGTAAACAGTAATAAATTAACAGACTTACAAGGAGGTCATCATATGCCTATAATAATAGATATAGTGATCGTAGCGGTACTGCTGATTTTTATGATCGTAGGTATAAAGCGCGGCTTCTTCCTTATGCTCCTGCCGCTTTTGTCGATAGTGCTGGCCATCATCCTCGGATTCGCGCTTAAAGCGCCGGTGAGGAAGCTGCTCGACAAGACTCCTCTTGAATCTAAAATCTCCGCATCTGTAACGCAGCTGCTCGAAAAGACGCTCAGCGGGAACGGCTCCGAAGATGCAGTTAAAGAAGGCGGGGAGGAGAATAACGCGGACAATGAAGTGTCGAAGGAAGAGGGAGAGGCTGCCGTAAAAGATACCGGGATACCGAAATATATTGCCGACATGGTAAAGAAGTGGGCGTCCGGGAACGAGGGCAACGTCTACGGTGAGGGTTCCGATACCGCCGCCGTGCTCGGTTCAAAGATCGCTTCGTTCGCGGTAGATCTGATCGCGTTCCTGATAATAGCCGTGATCGTGATCATCGCGCTGCTCATAATCAAGCTGATATTCAAGAAGACAAGGCAGCTGAACATTCCTGTCCTTCACCAGCTAGGCTCCGTCGGAGGCGCGATCGCAGGCGTCGCTCTCGGGGCTGCGATCCTTTACGGTATCGCGTTCATCATCGGCATGCTCGCATCCTGCGGCATAATGACCGGCTTTGCGGATTCGCTCAGGAAATCATTCATCGGAGGGTTCATATACAACCACAACCTGATCGGGCAGCTCGTTGCCCTTGTGAAGTCTAAATTCTGATTATCTGCCGCGATGAAATACGGCGCGGATGCGTAAAAACGGCGGAAAATTTAAAATTATTAAAAAAACGGTAAAAAGCTGCACGGAAGGCGAAAAAAGTTGTTGACAACGCCCGGGGAAAAGAGTATTATTGTCCGTGCGCTTTTAGCGATGGAGGTGTGACTGGCATGAGAGTAAAGGTTACAATGGCATGCACAGAGTGCAAGCAGCGCAACTATACGACGCTTAAGAATAAGAAAAATGATCCTGATCGTATCGAGATGAGCAAGTACTGCAAGTTCTGCAAGAAGCATACTACTCATAAAGAGACGAAGTGATTTGTACGCGGCTGAGAATGCGGCCGCGGCAGTGGAATTGTTAAGGATGGATGTGTAATTATGGCGGCTGACAGCAAAAAGAAGCCCAATATCTTCAAGAGGATCGGCTCGAAGATTGCTTCGTTCTTTAAAGGAATAGCATCCGAACTGAAGAAGGTTACCTGGCCCACGAGGCGTCAGGTGATCGTTAATACTATCTCTGTGCTGGCGTTCTGCCTGGTGATAGGTCTTATCATCTGGCTTTGCGACGCAGGCTTTAAAGCACTTACTACACTCATTGAAAGCTGGAGATAAGCGCTTGATGCTTTAATGCGAGGCTTCGGGACAGAGAAGGAGGACAACGTCATGTTTTTGGAAGATGTGTCCAGCGAACCGCTTTGGTATGTGGTTCACACATATTCGGGATATGAAAACAAGGTAAAGACCAGTTTAGAGCGTGCCATCGAAAACCGTGGCATGAAGGACTATTTCTTTGATATCATCATACCGATGATCGAAGAAGTGGAAATTCAGGACGGCGAGCAGAAGTCCGCTCTTAAAAAGATATTCCCCGGTTACGTGCTCATTAAGATGATCATGACCGACGATACATGGTACGTTGTCCGCAATATCCGCGGAGTCACGGGCTTTGTCGGATTTGGAAATAAACCTACCCCTTTAACGGAGCAGGAGATCGTTGCCCTCGGCGTAGACGCATCGGTAAAACCTGTTGTCGACTACGACGTCGGAGACACGGTACGCATCATTTCCGGCGCTCTTGAGAACTTCACAGGCGTCGTAGAGGGTATTAATACCGATAAAGGGCAGGTAAAGGTAAAGGTTTCCATGTTCGGCCGCGAGATCTCGGCCGAGCTGGAGTACGCGCAGGTTCAGCGCGTGTTCTGATAAAGGCTGCACCTCGCCGCAAGGCGGGTAAGCATAGATTCTTCTATTAATTTTGGGAGGTGGACTTTTATGGCAAAGAAAGTAGTTGCACTGGTAAAGCTGCAGATTCCTGCAGGTAAAGCGGCACCTACGCCACCGGTTGGACCAGCATTAGGTCAGCATGGCCTTAATATTATGGGCTTTTGCAAAGAGTTTAACGAGAGAACGAAAGCTGACGCGGGACTCATAATCCCCGTTATCATCACCGTTTACGCGGACAGAACTTTCACGTTCATCACGAAAACTCCTCCGGCGGCAGTGCTTCTTAAGAAAGCGTGCAAGATCGAGAGCGGATCGGGCAGACCGAACAGAGATAAGGTCGCAACGATCACGAAGGCAGAAGTTATGAAGATCGCGGAGCAGAAGAAGGTCGACATGAACGCGGCGTCCGTTGAAGCGGCAGCCAGCATGATCGCCGGAACAGCCCGCAGTATGGGAATCGTAGTGGTCGACTGAGGCCGCGGGAATACAGACAGGAGGGAGAATTATTATGTTCAGAGGAAAGAACTATAAAGAGAGCAAAAAGCTCATCGATTCCGCCAAACTGTATGATCCTGCAGAAGGACTTGACCTTGTGGTCAAAGCTTCGAAGGCTAAGTTTGACGAGACCGTTGAGGCGCATATCAGACTGGGCGTTGACTCCAGACATGCGGATCAGCAGGTAAGAGGCGCGGTCGTGCTGCCTCACGGAACAGGTAAAACAGTCAGAGTACTCGTATTCGCGAAAGGCGCGAAGGCTGACGAGGCACAGGCAGGCGGAGCTGACTACGTCGGCGCCGAGGACCTGGTAGCTAAGATCCAGGGCGAGAACTGGTTCGACTTCGACGTCGTTGTCGCTACACCGGATATGATGGGTGTCGTAGGACGTCTCGGTAAGCTCCTCGGTCCTAAAGGACTCATGCCCAACCCCAAAGCCGGAACAGTTACGATGGACGTTAAGAAAGCCATCGCTGACCTTAAAGCCGGTAAGATCGAGTACAGACTTGATAAAACGAATATCATTCACTGCGTCATCGGTAAAGTTTCGTTCGGCGTAGAAAAACTGAATGAGAACTATTCGACACTGTACGACGCCATCGCGAAGGCTAAACCCGCCGCAGCGAAAGGCCAGTACTTCAAGAGCATCACCGTCGTTTCCACAATGGGACCGGCAGTGCGCCTTAACCCCGCTAAAAACCTGAGCGGAAACTGACCGCTTGACAGCCGTAAAAGGCAGTGCGGGCGCGCAGATTAAGTATCAGGTTTTGAATAACTAAATAAAAAAGATTGCACCGAAGACAGCAGGCATCGTCCCAGCGATGGGACCTGTAAGACCCGCCGAGGCAAGATCGATTGGAAAGACTCATTATGATCCAACAACCTTGTCTGTCTAAGTGCGGACAAGGTTTTTTATATCCGGAAGGAGGTGTTTGTTGGATGCCGAGCAATAAGATTTTAGAGGCAAAAAAGGCTGTGGTAGCTGAGATAGCTGATGATATCAAAAATTCACCCGCTACTATCATCGTTGCCACGAGAGGCCTGACTGTAGAAGAAGATACCGAACTTCGTAACGAGCTCAGAGCGGCCGGCGTTAAATTCGCCGTCCGTAAAAACACGCTTGCGACGAAAGCGGTAGAATCGCTGGGAATTGAAGGTGCGGAGGACTATTTTAAGGGTCCCACTGCTATTGCCACCTCGAGTTCATATACCGAAGCCGCGAAGGTCCTCGTGAAATTCGAAGCGAAACACGAAGAGATCAAGGTCAAGGGCGGACTTGTAGAAGGAAAGGTGATCGATGCAGCACAGGTCAAGGAGCTTGCAAAAATGCCATCCAAAGAAGAACTCATCGCGAGAGTTCTGGGCGGTTTCAATGCTCCGATCAGCGGTCTAGTCAATGTTTTAAACGGAAACATCCGTGGACTGGTGGTTGCTCTGAACGCGATCGCCGAAAAGAAAAGCGCCTGACTTTTACAATATCCGCTGAAGCCGCGTAAATAAAAAAATAAATCAAACGCGGCGGGCGATTCAGGCAAATCTTAAAATAGCTATAAAAAATGGAGGAAATTATCATGGCTAGCGAAAAAGTTACAAAATTGATCGAAGATGTTAAGGCTCTTACCGTACTTGAACTCTCTGAGCTCGTTAAAGCTCTCGAAGAGGAATTCGGCGTTTCCGC
>DBVV01000076.1:10648-28608 GCA_002308795.1 Mageeibacillus sp. UBA1255
GAGCAGACCGAATTCGACGTTATCCTTAAGGATGCAGGCCCCACGAAGATGGACGTTATCAAAGCTGTTAAGGAAGTTACCGGCGTATCCCTTATGGACGCTAAGAAACTCGTTGACGCTGCTCCTTCCACCATCAAAGAGAAAGTCTCCAAAGAGGATGCTGACGCTGCTGAAGCTAAACTTAAGGCTGCCGGCGCTACCGTAGAGATCAAGTAATATCCTTACAAGCAATATTCTTAACTGAGTATTTCTCAAACGATCTTTAAAAAGACCGGGACCGGGCTGTCAGGGATGACCTGAGGCACGGTCCCGTTTTTATCTGTTTGCAGTACGGCGGAAAAGCCGGAGAATCAGGTGACCGGCAGATACACGTTGAACGTTGTCCCAACCTCAGGGGACGATTCGACGTTGATCGCACCGCGGTGCAGCGTCACGATACGCTTAGCGATCGCGAGACCGAGGCCGCAGCCTGTTGACGCATGCGAACGGTCCGACTGATAAAATTTAGAGAATATGCGCTCGCGTTCATTCTCGGGTATGAACGAACCGGAATTATGCACCGAAACAAGGCATACGTCCGACGATTGCGAAACGGATACGTCGAGAGTGGCACCTTCGGGAGCATATTTAACGGCATTGTCGATAATATTGATCCACACGCGTCTAAGCAGTTCGTCCGAACCGTTGATATAATATTCGTCAAATTCCGCATGAAGGTCAAGCGATTTGCTTTCGATCTTGTTTTCCAGCAGCAATATGCAGGTGCGGATCTGTTCGGACAGATTGAGGTCAACGGCGTCGTTCAGGATCGTCAGGTTTTCCAGGCGGGTGAGGTCAAGCACGTTCGTCGCCATTGACGCCAGGCGTTCCGATTCGGATTCGATTATTGACACATATTCCTGCTTCTGAGCGTCGCTGATGTCCGGTCGGCGCAGAAGGCTCGCGAAACCCTTGATCGACATGATCGGCGTTTTAAATTCGTGTGAAAAATTATTGACGAAATCGGAGCTCAGCATCTCGGTATTGCCCAGTTCCTCCGCCATTTTATTAAAACTGTGGTTCAGCTCGTTAAATATGTGGATGCGGCTGTCTCTTAACCTCACGGAATAATCCCCGAGCGAAAGCCGGTGCATGGCATCGATCAGTCTGTTCAGCGGTGACAACGGTATGCGTCCCCACAGGAATGCGATTATCGCGATGACAACGACGGTCGATACGGCGAATATCAGCATTATTATCGACACGTGCGGGAAGGACAGGGCAGGTATCGCTCCGATCTTATATAACATGAACGCCAGTCCGTATATAAGCAGCATTGCCATCGTGGTGATCATGATAACGATGATCGTAAAGAATACGTTGAACCACCGCTTGCGGACACGCGGGATCTTTTTCAGAACGTTGAGCCTTGTCTCGCCGCCTTCTTTAGAATGAATTTTAGACATATCGCCACCTGCTTCCGGTCCCGTTTAGACCTTTTTAACCGCCTTATACCCCAAACCGCGCACCGACATCAGCTCGAACTCCGGCCAGCCTTCAAACCGCTTGCGCAAACGTCCGATATGGACCGTGACTGTTTCAGGCCCGCTTTCCGTATCCATACCCCATATTTCATCCATAAGCTGTATTCGCGTAAAAATCTGTCCCGGGCTCGACAGGAGTTTGTACAGCAGCAGAAATTCCTTCTGAGGCAGCTCTACCGTCTGATCGTGGCCTTTTACGGTAAAACTGTCGTAATCTAAAACGACGTTTCCAAGCACGATCTTACGCTCGGACGCGATCTGCGACCGCCTTAAAAGCGCGCGGATCCTGAGCACCATTTCTTCGGCGTCAACGGGTTTCGTCATATAGTCGTCGGCTCCGGAGATAAAACCCTGTTTACGGTCCGCGGGGAGCTGTTTGGCCGAGACCATCAGCACCGGGAGCATACTTCCGGCTTCGCGCAGGAGTTCCACCAGTTCGTAGCCGTCGATCTCAGGCATCATCACGTCCAGCACGGCGAGGTCAACTTTTTCGTGTTCAAGAGCGTCAAGTGCTTCTTTTCCGTTGTTCGCGGTCACGACCTGGAAATTTTCGGCATTCAGCACCGCCGTCAGGAATTTCCGGGCGTTGGCATTATCGTCGACAACAAGTATTTTAAACATTGTATCGTCCGCATCTCCTTTCGCGGGACAGGGGACAGGCGCAGTAACCGGCTGCCCGATCCTATTTATGGTATTATACCTTTAAATCGCGTTCGCGGTCAACTTCCGCGGTGGCGCGTCTCTGCTCTTTGCCTGCCGCTGCCCCTTGCGCAAAAAAAACAAATGTGAGATAATACAGCCACGAAACGCCTTCCCAAAAGGAGCAGTATTAAATGTCAGAGAACCCGCAAAAGCGCAATAATTATACAAGAAAAGCAGCAATATTGACCGCGATAGCAGCGACGGTGCTGCTGTTATTGATTGCCGCAGGCTGCAGATCCACCCCGGGGGTACAGCGCAGAGACATAAGCGGAGACACGCCGTACGCCGATTCGATATTGTACGCGGCAGATTCCGCAAACACCGTACAGGTCGCTTACACTGACGAAGGGCGCAACGGGATGCGCATAAGCAACAGGATCGCCAGCTTCGAATCAAGCTTCACCGATTCGGGTAATATGGGCATCCGCTTCTTCTCCAACGCCGAAGGAAAAAATTACTTCACGAACAGCATGGATATGTACGTCATTGACAGCGACGGAGTGGAATGGGTAGATCGAGCTTCACAGACCGCCGGACGGTTCAACACGACCCGCCTGGGGTACTACTATTACGAAACTAAAATACAGGAATACTCATTCGGATTGACCGACCCGGATAAAGCCACGCGCAAACCGATCATAAAACTGGCGGATTTTACCGAAAACTGGGACTCTAATATGGTAGAGATCTCTCAGAAAACAGGGGAGAGCCTGAACGTAAAGATCCAGTTCCCGACCGATGCGTATGTGCTGAAAAAAGGCTTAAACGTACCGTTCGACAGCATTTCCACCGTAAAAATAACGATGAAAGCCACAGGATCCGTAAAAACGGCATTCTTCTACTACACTGACGCGAGTTCAAAAGCGTTCTCGGACAGACAGAAAAAGACGTTTGCCATATTGAACGACGGTCAGTATCATACGTATTATCTCGACATTTCCGACCAGTTAAGAAACGATCTTACGTCGTACAGGCTCGAGTTCCAGGGCGAAAAGGGAGACGTCGTAAATATCACGGCTATCGAAGGGCTCGTCGTTGGATCGGCGCCGGACCTGAGGACGAACAAGATACTTCACGTGTTCCCGGATAAGATCCACCAGGAACTCAGGCTGGTCGGAGCAGGGGAGGTTAACGAACTTAAAGAATACGGGCTCGTGCTGCGCCTGCCGGAGAAGGACGTTGACGCCATCCAGATCAGGGACGCAGGCGGGATACATAACGACACTTCTTTTGACCCCGCTACCGTCGAATATGCCGGATTCCACGTGAAAGGCGCAGGAGTGATCGGGCTGATAATACCGGGCATAAAGGGAAATACGGGAGCATTGACCGTCACGAACGAGGACGGCTTTTACGTTATCCGTCAGAAATACGGCGGGACGGATCTGGCTATAAAAGCGGGGGCGTGGATAACGCTCTGCAACCGCCTCTATAACGATATGACGGACGATTTCAACGGCATCGACACCGCGGCCAGGATAGAGCGAAATCCGCTGGATGCAAAAGATTTTGAGGTCATAAGTTCGAATTCTTCTTGTTCGTTTGCAGGATACGATAAGGTGCGCGGCGTTTACGTTTTCGGTAAAAGCGGTTCGGATTTCTCCACTTCGTACTATCTTGATCAGAACGGTTACAAGAGTTCTACGGTGAAGGCTACCAACTCTTCCGGAGACGACCGGAACGTCTATTTCTGCTTCCACACGTATGCCGGATCGCTCGAATGTGCCGTGCTGGCGGACGGGGAGGGGAAGTCGCTGCTCCCTATACCGATTGAAGTGTGCAAAAACTTTTCCGGAGAATTCGAGGACAGTTTTTACGATCCGGCTGACGAAGGGTACGGCGACAGCTACTTCCCGATGGTGCTGAAGAAAGGGGAGTCAACGACGTTCACCGAGCATCACCTTTACCAGAATTGGGGAAAGTTCCCGCTGAAACAGTTGTCGTCAATACAGTTTTTCGTGGGTTACTATCATTTGTCCACGGGCGTTTCCGAGTCGAACTGCATCGCTCCGTATTACGTTTACGGGAAGGACGGATGGATATTGCCCGACTTCCGCGGCTGCAGCAGCCTTATGTGGCCCTCGCAGCCCCAGTTCAACGCGGTCGGAGTGACGAAACTGGTTTCGCATTACGGTACCGACGGAACGTATTACCAGACGGAATACACCGGTTCAAAGATCAATGCGTACGGGCCGACTTATGCTGACGTAGAATACAGTTATATTGCCGACGACGGAACGTACGAATACACCGTCCGCCACGTCGAATTCCCGCACACCGATGAAAGCCGCACGTACTATACGCTTGACCTCAGGTTCCTGAAAGACCTGAAGATCACCGAAGTGCGCCGCGATTTCACGCTTCTAATGTTCAACAGCCGGACAACTGCCTACCACTGGTTCACGTATCTCAATTCGAAGGGCGAGGTCGAGATCGAGGATATGAAGCTCGGCAGGACGGCGCTGGTCAACGTTTATAACAAGATGCAGAAGGGCTCTTTCTGGTATACCTGGAACAATATAACCGAGCCCGCTCATGATAATCCGCTGAATTACGGCGTCGTCGTGCGGGATTACGACGTAAAGGCCGGCGGATGGAAATGGAACGGTAATTTCGTCGTTCGCAACTGCACAGACGGTACGTATAATTCCGGCTACCTGACGCTCGATATGGGTAAGACCACGTTCCGCAAGGGTGACTATATCCGCATGTCGTTCGTGCTGATCCCGTGGGGCAATCTCGATTGGGAAACTCACAGCAACATGGATCTTCTTTATGAGGATTGCGTGACGTCGCCGCTGTCGGTGAAGGCCGAGACCGGTTCTGTCGTAAAAGAAAAGTGGCTGCCGCGTGTCAGGTGTGTTGATAACGAAGCTGTCTTTACCGTTTCCGGCGGCCGCGGCAATACTCCCGTCCGTGTCGACGGCTTTACGTCTCCTGAGCGGCCCGAGATCTATATCCGCGACGGTGAGGATTGGGTTCCTTACAGCAACGCGGTCGTCAATGACTATGACGGCTATATGATCCATTTCAATGAGGACGGCACCTACGGCTTTTCGTTCGTGTTCGAGCAGAAGGATCCCGGGGATGCGGTGACGTTTAGGGTCAAGGGGCGAAGCGAGTGATGGCAAATTATAAATGGCAAATGGCAAATTGCAAATGAATTTTGGGGTGCTGTTATGTTTACTGTCAGGGATGCTGAGATCGAGGATGCGCAGAGACTTTTAGAGATATACAGCTGGTACGTTGTCAATACCGCTGTTTCGTTTGATTATGATCCTCCGACGCTCGAAGAGTACCGCCAGAAGATCATTGACGTTAAGCGGAAATACCCGTTTATTGTCCTCGAGAACGACGGGTACGTGGTGGGCTTTGCATATGCCGGCCCGTTTGTGGGCCGCAGCGCCTATTTTACGGCTTCGGAGGTCACAATATATATTGACCCTGCCTGGCACCTGAAAGGCGGCGGAAGGGCCCTTTACGGCGCTCTGGAGGCGCGTCTTAAGGCGCAGGGCATCCGGAACCTGTACGCGTGCATCGGTTATCCTGAAACGGAGGATGAATTCCTTACCCGTAACAGTGCTGAATTTCATGAACATATGGGTTTCAGGCTCGCGGGGAGGTTCACGAAGTGCGGCTACAAATTCGGGCGCTGGTACGATATGGTCTGGATGGAGAAGCTTTTATATCCGCAGGAGTAGGCCACGGCTCTTTACATGTGGTTGACATCGTGATGGCAATGTGGTAATATTCCCGTCGCACCGTCGGGGTGTAACTCAGTTGGTAGAGTGCGTGGTTTGGGACCACGATGCCGCACGTTCGAACCGTGTCACTCCGACTATTTACGGGGCTGGAATCCCAAAATCCAGTCCCTTTTTCGATAGTGTGGTATTGTCTTAATCTACTAAGCCGTTGTCGCCTATATTTTGCTGAAAATATTCGTCCAGGATACGTGATACGCTAGCTATGTCAGCTGTATCTGGGGAGATGTGTGCTGTGAGTAGTGCTATGGGGTGTGAGCGAAACAGAACTGACCGTTGTCGAAGCGATTCACAAAGCCGTTCAAACAGCTTTTCAGGACGATAGTTTAGCTCTCCATATAAGACAATGGCATCCAGATCCAGCATGTTGATGCCGTTGATTAATCCACAGGCCAGATGTTCTGTGATGTATCCTTGCTTGATCATACGGCACTGTTACGTTTCTTTTGCTTTGGATCATCGGAATATCAAATCAGTAAAAAAGGCGTTGAGACCGATCCTCAACGCCTTTTATGTTTACGGTGACTGCCAGAGTTGTTTTTCATTTGTGCAGATTGCCCAAAAAGGCACGTTGTTTTTTGTATATTTTGTACATGATAAACACGAAACGTTTGTTGTATAGTAAATTTGTGTTCAGCACATAAAAAATAAATAGAAGGAGAAAAACAAAATGAAAAAGATCATAGCAACGGTGCTTGTCGCCGTTATGGCGCTTGTGATGTTCTCTGTCGCTGTCAGCGCGGAAAACACGCTCGTCATTGATTTCAACACACCCGAAGGTCAGGCTGCCGGCACGTTTTTCGGAAACAATTGCAATTATGCAGAAGACGCTGGTACTGAAGGTAAAATTATTGCCCGGCTTGTGAACCTGGCACCCGACGGATCAGACGCATCTGCTGAAAGCGAAGGCGGACTTTTCGGCAACGGTATTGCCGTTAAGTTTGATGCTGGCGCTGACGGTGAGGCAACCATCGTCTTGACACTGATTTGCCCGGACCATGTAAACGGTGCATTTAATTACAGACTTTACCATAGCACAAATGACGCGGATTATGTAAAAGAAGAACTCGACGCAGTTCAGGACCATGTATTTTTTGATTACACTATCAAAGTAAACATCAAAAAGGGCGAAAATACGATCAAGTTCGTACAGGGTGTTTCTCCCTGGGGAAATGGTGAAGGCGGCAATGGATGGAGAGTTGATATTGCAAAGCTTGTGATAACTCTTCCCGGGGATTCCGCACCTGTTGACGAATCTGAATACCACTATGTAAACGCTTCGTTCGACTCGTTCTATGTCAACGATGTACTTAATTTTGGTGAGCCGGACGGCGCTGCTTCCGATAAACTTGATGCCCGCGGCCGTACAGTTGACGGTTCCGACGGTTCCGTAAGCAAGTTCACGCTTCGCGGTTGGATCGGCTTTGAAGAGGAAATCGAATCCTTCGGATACCAGATCAATGGAAAAGATCCTGTATACGGAGACTTCAAAGCAGCTACCGAAGACGAAGTCAGAGGCGCAGGCGGTCAGAACGCTTTACGCTTCCAGATCGAGATCGATGCTACCCAGCTCAAAGGCACGAACAATATAGTAATGGTAGTTAAGCTTGCCAACGGCGCAGTTGTTAAGATCGACGATACGCTGCAGGCTACCGGCCCTGCTACTCCTCCCAACACCAGCTTCACATTCGTTGGCGTGGAAGATTCTCAGCCCGCTACCCAGCCTGAGACTCAGCCTCAGACCGGTGATGCCGTAGTGGCAATGATCGCTGTTATCGCTGTTCTTGCTATGGGTGCCGCAGTTGTGTTTTCTAAAAAGAGGGCATTTTGATCGATCGACCTTTGTTAGATAACAGGATTTAATATAACAGAAAGCCTTGCTTTCGAAAGCGAGGCTTTCTCTTAAATGTCCACTCGAAAATGGCTGTCGCATTATATTCATTCTTAGGAGGAAGCAACAATGAAAATTTCGGTCACAGGCAAAATTTCAAATCACCCAAGAATTAAAAACGGGCTGTGTAAAGTCATCAGTTTTGCGTTATGCGCTGTTATAAGTGCGGCGTTGTTGACAACGTCAACCGCTGCAGTGAAGGTAAGCGCTGCAGAAACTGCGAGCGAACTGGATCAGTTTATTGCCGGCTGGGGCGAGCCTACGGAAGGTATAGGAGGAAAGGCCGAGTATATAATCGACTTTGAAGATTATGAAGCAGAGACTGACTTCACTCAGTTGGAAGATCTGAAGGAAGACTGGATCCTGGAAAATGCTACAGGGGCTCATATCACACACATAAAGGAAGAAAACGGAAACAAGGTCCTTCAATTCGCGCCATTCTCGCAGATGATTCTGATGGAAGGCATTACAAACAGATACGTATTTTCTTGTAATGCCAATTTGGGCGGCGAACAGGGATTCGGCATATTTATTCGTTCAACCGGAGAGACCGCTATTAATCCATATTTTGAAGATGACGCAAGCGGTCATGATATAAAGGGTATAGGGCCTGCCGGAATATATATAATACCTAACCATGATATTCTAAGATGCTACATAAAGTACTATGACGAAGAAAAATCTCCCGATGCAAAAGGCAAATACCTGAATAATGAAGTTATAGAAATAAAAGCGCCTGACAGTTTTTTCTCCGGATATCAGAGGCTTTCTTTCGCTGATTACGGCAATGGCGCAAGGGTATTCGTAAACGGAAAATTTGTAGCGTCTTTTGAATTTTCAAATGTAGTTGACGGATACGATGAATTGCTTTCCGAGTGCAGGTATTACTCAAACGTTGCGGTGTTTGACGCGGACGGAAACAAGGTGGGCGAGGTCCAAAACGCCATGGTGTGCGCGGACTACAGCGTACTGGCACTGGGAATGCGTATTGACACTGCCTATATTGATAACATATCGATCACTGAATATGAGTACAAGATCGCTGGCATCGAGATCGATGCTTCTTCCAAGACCGATTACCTGGTAGGCGACGGCTACACCGGCGGCATCAATATTGTGATCAATTATGAGAACTGGACAAAAAAGAATGTCGCAGCAGCTGCGGAAGCGCTGGAAGGATTCGATACTTCCTCGGTTGGGGATAAAAAGGTGAAGGTCAATTACAAAGGAGTCGAAGCTGAACTTACTATACATGTGAGCGAGCCCCCCAAGCCTACGGAGGAACCTAAAGCCACCGAAAATGCGAATACTAACCAGAACGGTGAAGAAAAATCCAAAAGCAATAAGCCTCTTACAGTCGGGCTTATAGTCGGAGGTGTGTTGCTCGCTGCCATCGCAGTGGCGGTCATACTGGTTGCGAAGAAGAAAAAGAAATGATTTGAAATATTGAGTAATTTGAATTATTATTCAGCGGCGCAGCTGAGGTACCTCCTTTATCCATTGGCTGCGCCGCATTAAAACAGGTCAGCTTTATATGGCTTTCTGAAACGTATTCTATGGGAAGAAATTGGAGTTAACCGTATGAAGAAGATAAATTCAAAGAGAAACATGATCCGCGCAGCGGCGAATCTTATTGCATGTGTGTGCCTGACGGGAATGTTTGCTTCCTGCCAGAAAAAAAAGAATATAGAAACGACAACGATTGATAATCTGACCGCTGCGGATTATTACATGAACGGATATACCGCGAATTATGTCGCCGGGATCGATCAGTTCGAGCGCACGTTTGACGCTAACGCCGGCAGCAAGCCGGACAAGGAACGGGACGTAGGACTATTCTACTTCTGCACCCTGGGGCAGGGTAACGGAAGTAAGATCGTCAACGTTACCGAGCTTCTTGAACAGGAAAACGGCAAGGAACTGATGTTTTATTCGGACAACGATACTGCTCCCACCGACGGAGGAGCTTTTTTCTGGGGAGAACCTCTTTGGGGTTACTATAATTCCGCAGATGTCTGGGTCATACGCCGTCACCTGGCATTGCTGACGCAGGCAGGCGTGGATTTTCTCGTGTTTGATACCACCAACGCGGTGACTTATGACACCGTTGTCTCAATAATAATCAAAGAGTGCCTCAAACTGAGGGAAGAAGGCTGGAATCCCCCGGGATTGGTATTTTATACAATGTCTGCTTCCAAAGGGGTTATAACGCATCTTTATAATGCATATTATAAAAGAGAAAGCTTAAAAGACGCCTGGTATTATTATGAAGGTAAGCCTTTGATCATCGGCAATATTTACAACTGGGAGGAAAAAGTCGAGCTTACAGAGGAAATGCTCAACTACTTCTCTTTCCGCGAATCACAATGGCCTGACCGTCCATATAACGAAAACGGCTTTCCCTGGATCGAATGGACTTATCCTGCTCCGGTGCATAACGGTGTCATAAATGTCTCAGTCGCCAGCCATCCCGCGCTGCCTATGTCATTTTCAGTTACTCGCGGAGCAGCCAACTGGGGACGCGGCTGGAACGTAAAGAAACAGAAAAACGAGCCTGAAAAGGCCTACGAGGGCCAGTTTTTCCAATCCACCTGGGAAGTGGCGTTCAAGGAGGATCCACGTATCGTTTTTGTGACCGGCTGGAACGAATGGACTGCCGGTAAATCGGAATACGACGGTGAGTGGGCAATGGTGGACCTTTGCAATATGGAATTCTCCCGGGATGCCGAGATGATGAAGGGCGAATACAACGACGCGTTCTACATTCAGATGACTAAAAACATCCGAAAATACAAAGATGTGGAGATTCCCGCCGGTGCACAGCTCAAGTCCGAACCCGTTACGATCCCCATGACTTCCGATCTGTCTGCCTGGGACAAAGTAGAAGCGGTCTTCCGCGATCCGATAGTGGTCAACATGGCCCGCTCCAGTAAAGGCGCCGTGCCCTCATTGAGCTACACGCAGGCTGCCGCGCGCAACAATGTGACTGAGATACGCGTTGCCCAGGACGCGGACAATTTCTACTTCATGCTGAAGGCAACGGAGGATATTGTCCTTCGCGAAGCCGGCGACCAGGGCTGGATGAACCTGCTGATCGGCACCGGAGAGGTGGCGAAGAAGGGCTGGGAAGGATACGAGTACGTAATCGGCCGCCACGAGGCCGGAGAAGGCAAGCTGACAGTGGAAAAATTGCAGCCAGACTTCACTTCGAAGACTTGCGGAGAGGCGGAGTATCACGTTGACGGCAATGTGATGCAGGTGAAAGTTCCGCGCGCATCGCTTGGAATAGCATCAGACGTCAACCGCTTCTATTTTAAACTGGCTGACGGGATAGAAAATCCATCAGATATTATGGATTACTATATCTCCGGCAAATCTCTGCCGCTGGGCCGCCTCAGCTACCGGTATCTGGGATGATACATTGTAACATTGGGAATCAACACCTACTATTTACAAAAAGGAGAAGTGTTATGAAAGAAGTAAGGATCGGAGTGTTCGGAGCTGGTCGAGGTCTGAATATGGTTGACCAGATCATTTTTGGAGCAGAAGGCAAACTTGTCGCAGTCTGCGATAAATACGAACCGCTTTTACAGAATTGCAAACGTTCTGCCGAGGCGGCGGGATTGACCGATATCGCCTATTACACGGATTTTGAAGAATTCTTCAAACACGATATGGATGCGGTGATCCTGGCAAATTACGCCTATCAGCACGCTCCGTATGCAATTCGTCTGCTGGACAGCGGGCGTCATGTTATGTCTGAATGTCTGACGTGCGCAACGATGAAGGAAGCCGTGGAACTGATCGAGGCAGTGGAAAGAAATCCTCATCTTATCTACAGCTACGCTGAAAATTACTGCTATACCGCTGTAAGACTTGAAATGAAAAAACGTTACCGCAACGGAGATATCGGAGAGCTTATGTATGCTGAAGGAGAATACAGACATGACTGCTCGCCAATATGGCCTCAGATCACATACGGTCAGAAAGATCACTGGAGAAATATCAACTGCTCCACGTTCTACTGCACACATTCCATCGGACCGATCCTGTATATGACCGGACTCCGCCCTGTAAAAGTCTCCGGCTTTGAAACTCCCAACCCGGATTATATGTGGAGGCTCGGAACCGCCTCCGGTGGCGCAGGAATGGAGCTGATCACACTGGAAAACGGCGCGATCCTGAAAAGTATCCACGGCAACCTTAAACACGTATCTCCGTCAAATTATGAAATCAACGGGACCCGGGGAGGTATCCGTGATCTGTCGGATGGCAGGGTGGAAATATACTATGAGGGTGAAAACGAAAACGGTCGCGGCAAGCATGACGCGTATTCACCTGCGCCTATGATTGCAGAAGCGGAGAACAGCGGGCACGGCGGAGCAGACTTTTATACAACTCATTTCTTTATACAGTCGATCATGGGGAACGAGGAAGCAAGGAAGCATTCGATCGACGTATATACTGCGGTGGACATGTGCATTCCCGGTATTCTTGCCTACCGTTCTATCCGCAGCGGCAACTCTTCCGTTGACGTTCCGAACCTGAGAAATAAGGCAGAGCGCGACGCTTACCGTAATGACACATTCTGTACTTTCCCAAGCGCTGCGGGAGATATGTGGGTGCCTAATAATTATCACGGTGTCGATACACCGCCGGAATCCGTTTATGAAGAGGTGCGCCGCCGCTTCCAGACGGGCGAGCCGGGCTGATAAAAATGTGTTTATGCGATTTCAAATGACGCTGTTGTAATGGAGGTCTTTATGAAAAATATCCGAGTAGGTTATCTTCCCCTTTACATTAAACTGTATGACGATAACGGGCAGGACCGCACTCCGCTGGTCGAGCACATGGAAAAACTTATTGCAATGCTGCGCGAACGCGGGCTGGAAGTGTTTCCTGCGGAAGAGCTGTGCCGTGTGAAAGAGGAATTTGAACGGGCGGTCCGGCGCTTTAATGAGCTGAAAGTTGACGCTGTGATCACTCAGCACCTTGCCTATTCTCCGTCGCTGGAATCCATCGAAGCGCTGCTACAGTTGGATGCACCGATCGTCGTGTTCGATACGACGCCGGATTATCAGTTGCTGGCAACGGCAGATAAAATTAACTGCATTGACAACGATCACGGTATTCACGGCGTGCAGGATATGTGCTGCATGCTGCGAAAAAACCAAAAGCCCTACACGATCTGTGCCGGACATGCTTTTCACAGTAACGTGATCGACCGGGTCGTCGGAGCCTGCCGCGCAGCCGCGGCTAAGAAATTCTTCACCAATGCCCGCATAGGTTCTGTTGGCGGTTCGTTTATCGGTATGGGAGATTTTTTAATCGACGATGAACGGTATCACAATGATATTGGCGCCACGATCCATTACATGACGCCGGATGTCAGCAATTATTATCTTTCACAGATAACAGATGATGAAATTGATGCCGAAATCGACCGCAACGCTAAAGAATGCCGTATTGAGATCAAACAAACTGACTGCTATCGCCAGGCGACGCGCAGCGGGCTGGCAATACGCAAATGGATGGTGGCAGAGCAACTGAATTGCTGCACGGTCAATTTCCTGACGCTGGATAAATGCGGACTGCCGAAGATGCCTTTTGTTGAATGCTGCAGGATACTGGAGCGCGGGCAAGGCTATGCGGGCGAAGGAGATGTGCTTACCGCCGGTCTTGTGGGAGCGCTTGCATCCGTGTATCCGGATACAACGTTTACGGAGATGTTTTGCCCGGATTGGGAGCAGAATATGATCCTCCTCAGCCACATGGGTGAAAGCAATCCGCGGCTCGCCAACTGGAAACCGCTGATAGCCGACATGAGGTTCCGCTACAACAGTTGCGGCGATACTGTGGCTATGTACAACTGCTACCGTCCCGGTAAAGTGGTATACGTTAATCTCGCGCCGATGAAAGACCGGTTTACGATGATCATCACGGAGGGAGAAATTCTTGACGTCGGACTGATCGACGGTGCGTACAGGCGCAATACTCAGGGCTGGCTCAAACCCTGCAAGCCGATCGATGTATTTTTGGAGGAATACTCCAATGCCGGCGGCACACATCATTCTGCTATGGTTTACGATGCCGACATTTCGGAGATACGGGCGTTCGGCAGGATGATGGGCTTTGAAGTGATCGAGATCAGATAAGTCGCAGGTCGTTTTTGATCGCGGTGCTGATTTACGAGGTGTTTAATCGTGATTTACAGACATCTTGATTTTTACGAGTTACAGGCATTTTGCGTAAAGGTTTTTCAGGGCTACGGCTTTAACGAAGAGGAGAGCCGCCTTATTACCGACGTTTTGCTCGAAGCTGACCTTTCCGGTATAGAATCTCACGGCATCCAGCGCCTGACGAGATACGATTATGAAATACGGTCCGGGTTTGTGAAAATTGACGGAAAACCGGAGACGGTCTTTGAATCACCGATAAGCGCGGTTATTGACGGGCACGACGGTATGGGACAGATCATAGGTGTTCAGGCCATGGATCTTGCGATACAAAAAGCAAAGACTGCCGGCATCGGTATCGTTACGGTGCGGGATTCCAATCATTACGGTATTGCCGGTTATTATGCAAACATGGCAGTAAAAGAGCATCTGATCGGAATCTGCATGACCAACAGTGAGTCTATTATGGTGCCCACTTTCGGCAAAGAACCGGTGCTTGGCACGAATCCGATCGCGTTTGCAATGTATGCGGAACCTGTACCTTTCTGTTTTGACGCGGCTACTACGGTGGTTCCGCGAGGCAAGCTCGAGGTTTATGCCAAGCGCGGCAACGGACTTCCGGACGGCTGGGCGCTCGACGAAACGGGTCATCCCAGTTCAGATTCCGACCGCGTCCTGCACAACATTATTTCTAAATCCTGCGGCGGGATCCTGCCGCTTGGCGGAGCCGGCGAACAGACCGGAGGCTATAAAGGATACGGATTTGGTATGATCTGCGAGATAATGACAGGAATTTTATCTCACGGATGTACTTCAAATCACGTCAACCGCACTCCCGGCAGAGTGAGCACCTCCCAATGCTTCATAGCATTGGATTACGGAAAATTCGGCGATAAGGCGGAAACGGAAGCACGCCTGTCCGCGTTTATGGACGAGATACGCAATTCTGCGAAAGCCGATGGTGAAAAACGGATCTATGTTCACGGAGAAAAAGAGTTTGAGCACCATGCGCAGGTTCTTAAGGACGGCGTCCCTGTCAACGAAAAAACGTACGATGAAATGATCCGGATAGGCGAATATACCAAAGCATCAGATCTTTTGCCGAATTTTATCGATTGACGGCAGATACGATTTCAAGAAAATAGAAAGGCGAAAAGCCGAAAGGAAAACACTATGGAATTCAAAGTATATCAGAAAGAACTTGAACTGCAGTCACGCGGGTGGATACCGACGTTTCACGACGTATCGAAGGAAGTGACAGAAATAGTAAAGGCTTCGGGTGTAAAAAACGGAACCGTATGTATTGCGTCGCATCATACGACCTGTTCCATCATGATACAGGAGTGCTCTCACGATCTTGATAAATATGATCTCGAGTATTTGCAGCACGATATTCTCGATATCATGAAAAAACTCGTACCGTCATATGACGAGGAGCATGAATACCGCCATCCCGGTCCCGTACATACGCAGTTCGGCCGTTACGTCAATGAACCGGGGGACTTTACTTCTCTTAATACCGACGGGCATCTTCGCTCGGTATTCTTCGGCAGAAGCGAGACGATGACAATCAAAGACGGAATACTTGATGGCGGTGAATTTGCTCATATATATTTTGTCGACTGGGATTGCGTCAGAGCAAGACGCCGTCAGCTGAACATTACCGTAATGGGAACGGTTGAAGACGTCGGAGACAGAAAATGGAACGGCGGCGAAGTTATAAACACTTTGCGCAAATATACCGACGAGGAAAAAGCTTACGACGTTCATTACACGCTTCAGCAGAAGAGATAGAAAACGTGTAACATAAAAACGTTGCTTAGCGCGTACGATGTTTTTGATATCAATATACAGCGTAAAACAAAAGATTGCCGTTGTCTAAAGAGGAGGAACATAAATGTGAAGAATTCAGAATCGGAGAGGATAATACAGGTTATACGCGGCACGGGAATTCTGCCGGCGATCGTATTCAAATCACAGGCATGGATCGAACCGCTTGGACAAATACTGAAAAAGACCGGCTTCGGGGCTGTGGAAGTGCTTTTCAGAAGCGCGGGCGCCTCGGAAGCGGTAAGGGAGTTCAAACGCAAATTTCCGGATCTGCTCGTGGGAGCCGGTACGGTTCTGACGTGTGAACAGGCGTCTGAAGCGTTTGAAGCGGGTGCGGATTTTATTATATCGCCGGGATACGGCGATAAACTTGTGGACTTCTGCCTGCAAAGAAACAAGCTGATAATACCGGGATGCAGCTCAGCGTCGGAAATCCAGCGTGCTTATGAGGCGGGATTGCGGGTCCTTAAATTATTTCCGGCTGAAAGACTCGGCGGAATCGGAGCTGTCAAAGATCTTGCCGCGCCGTTCAGCGGAGTTGAATTTATACCTACAGGCGGGATAAATATGGATAACCTTGACGGTTATATGCAGAACAACCGCGTGCTTGCCGTCGGAGGCAGTTTTATGGCTCCGTATTCTTTACTGGAAAGCGAACGGTATGAAGCGGTTGCCGATTTGTATGAAAAAGCGGCGAGGGCGGCAGTCGGATTCAGATTTGCTCACGTAGGGGTCAACTGTCAGAGCGACGCGGAGGCAGTAGACTCGGCGCGGCGTTTATCCGCTCTGTTTGGATTTCCCGTTACGGAAAAAGCCAATTCCGTGTACTCCGGAACCGGGGTCGAATACCTTCGCCGCGGCGGATACGGAGAAAAAGGTCATATAGGTATACGCACGTATTCCATGGAACGTGCAATAACGTATCTTAAAGCCCGAGGCGCAGAGTTTATTGAAGAAAGCAGAAAATATGACGCGGCGGGAAATCTGAGCTGTGTTTATCTGAAAGAAGAAATCGCAGGATTTGCCGTCCATATTGTGAAATGAGGAATAAAGATGAAAAACGTAGTATGTTTTGGAGAACTGATGCTCAGTCTTTGCCCGAGGGGTTATTATAAATTCATTCAGGTGGACGAAGTGGAAATGTTTTACACAGGCGCGGAAGCCAACGTGGCGGCATCTTTGGCGCAATACGGGATGAAGGCACAGTATGTAACGCGTCTGCCGCACAATATGCTCGGCGAAGCCGCGCTTGCTTTTCTCAGAAAATATGGTATCGGAACCGATTTTGTCGACTGGGGAGGAGACCGTATCGGTATAATTTATACAGAGCGCGGTGCGGCTCAGCGCCCTTCTGCAGTAGTATATGACCGCTCTCATTCCTCGATCGCTGAGGCGCCCGAAGACTGTTTTGACTGGGACAGAATATTTGCCGACTCCGATTGGTTTCATTTTACCGGAATCACTCCGGCGTTGAGCGACAATACTGCCGCCATAACTGAGCAGGCATGTCGCGAAGCTAAAAAAAGAGGGATTACCGTAAGCTGCGATCTCAATTACCGCAAAAAACTCTGGACTACCGAAAAAGCCGGTCAGGTGATGAGACGCCTGCTTCCTTACGTCGACGTGCTTATAGCTAATGAGGAGGACTCTGAAAAGGTATTGGGCATCAAAGCCGGAAATACCGATGTTACGGCGGGCGAATTAGACTGCGGAGGCTATATCGAAGTTGCAAAAAAGATTTCCGGAGAATTCCGTATTCCTTATATAGCAACAACGCTGAGAAAAAGCATTTCCGCTTCAATCAATGACTGGTCGGCTATGTTGTATCACGACGGTGAGACGTATTTTTCAAAAAATTATACAATCCAGATTGTAAACCGTGTCGGTGGAGGTGACAGTTTTGCAAGCGGTTTAATATACGCAATACGAAACGGTATGGAGGATCGTGACGCATTGGAATTTGCCGCGGCGGCGTCATGTCTGAAGCATAGTATCGAGATGGATTTCAATCTTGTTACGGTGGAACAGGTCATGACTCTTATGAACGGCGACGGTTCGGGACGTGTACAGAGATAAA
>DBVV01000076.1:28635-30295 GCA_002308795.1 Mageeibacillus sp. UBA1255
ATCAACACCGAGATGCAGATAGCCGCCGCTGCCGCCGCGGCAGTACGGTGCGGGCTTGCAAGATATAACCGTATATAACACACGCGAACACCGCAGAATAACCTAAAAATCCGTATAACCGGATACGCAAAAAGGAGGAACAACCGTGAAAAACGATACGTTTCAGGATCTCGCCAACGATCTTGGGCTTGACCGCTCCACCGTCAGCCGTGCGATCAGACATTGTCCGGGCGTGGACGGCGGGACGAGAAAAAAAGTACTCGAAGCCGCCCGTAAAGCCGGTATTCAATCCGCCGTTGATTTATGCGGCATCTACTGTATCATGCCCGACGTTCCGACTTATTTTTGGCATACGTATCATCGTGAAATAAAAGAAAAACTGAAAAAAACCGGTATACCGGTACGTTACAGCATTTACTCCAAGATATATGATTCCGAAACGGTTCTAATGTATTTGGACGACGTAATACGGAGCGGCGCGAGGGTATTGATACTGACCGCCGTTCTGTCGAAGGAGATCAGAGAAAAGCTTGCGGATATTCAAAAGAACGGCGTATATGTGATACTGCTCTCCGAATATGGAGAACTGCCGAATTCCACTTACGTCGGCGCCAATTCTTACCAGGACGGGGAGCGGATCGGATGGTGGTTTTGCCAGCGTTATCCGCAGCATACCCCTCTTATACTCAATAATATCGGCGGAAACGCAAATATTTCTCAGCGTATCGACGGTTTCATTCATTCGCTTGAACAGTTTAATTCTTCATATGCGCAGGATATTCCGGTGATCCGGTTGAACGCTAACTATTTCAATAATTCAAGGACCGTGTCGGCAAAATATGCCGCGCTGTTAGACCGGATGGACGGAAAATATTCCTGTATTTATATACCTTTCGGCAGTATAGAACTTCCGTTATCTGTCGTTAAAGCAAAAAAATTAACCAGTATTAAGTTATTGTTCGGTCACGACTGCTTTACAAAGGCGGGTATAAATTCGCTTTATCCGAGTTATACCGCTTCGTGCAACCAGAATATTGCACTTCAGGTCGACACAGCGGTTGAGCTTGCGGTTTCCTATATAAACGATCCGGTTATGCCTGACAGTCAGACATTCAGATTTATCGAGTCAAAGGTTTGCAGTTCTTCAAAAGAATCGATCGTTTGATAAAACGGTTTATCGTTTCCGAGATAATTCATCTATACATAGATGTGGAGGATATTGTGAGGAAAAAGATATTTACAAATACAGAGCTGCACTGACCGATCTGAGATGCCCCTCTATTATCTACATTGGAGAAACAATACCGATTGTCATAGAAGTGTCATAACAGTTCTATGATTTCAGACGGTATGTCCTGTTCCGGTTTGCCCCCTCGGCAACCAGTATTCCTTCCGAAACAAGCTCGGAGAGATAATCGCGTGCCCTGGAGGCTTTAAGGTGTGCAATCTCTGCAATCTCCGATGTGCGAACCATGGGATGTTCTGTAATGTAATCGATAATAAACTGTTTCTTTGCCTCTTTTGTCATCAGTTTATCGCCGGTTTTTATCGCCGATTTATCGCCGATTGTCGGTGATAAAACAAGCGACAACGTTGTCCTGTCCGGTTCAAAGGACTGTGTAAACGTCGGTTCTGCCCAGTTCTGATCGTGCCATACGCG
>DBVV01000039.1 GCA_002308795.1 Mageeibacillus sp. UBA1255
TTTCACGGAAACAGGAAAAGAGCCGTGTACGGTTAAACCTTGAAAAAGAACAGATTTGCGTATATAATATAAATTGTGGTTTTGTGCACAACAAAACCTTCGAAGGGAGCATTGATATGACCGGAAACCAAAGCGAAAATAATATGGCTAAACTTACCGGGTGCATCGAGAAAGAGCCGGTATTCAGCCACGAGGTGTACGGAGAAGGTTTTTATATTTTTATTGTACGCACCAGAAGGCTGAGCGAAAGCTCCGATCTGATACCGGTGACGGTTTCTGACAGGCTTACGGATATCAGCGGCTTGAAAAAGGGCCGGTTCACTATGCTCGAAGGACAGTTCCGCTCGTACAATTCGGTCATGAACAGCGGGCAGATCAAATTAACGCTCACTCTTTTTGCACAGGAGATCAGTTTCCCGGAAGTGATCCCCGATACGGACGTTGACGTCGTCGAAATGAACGGATTCATCTGCAAACCGCCGGTTTACCGCACCACGCCTTTTAACCGCGAAATTTCAGATTTTCTCCTTGCCGTGAACAGATCGTACAATAAATCCGATTACCTGCCTTGTATATGCTGGGGGAGGAACGCACGCTTCTGCGGGAAACGCAAGGTGGGCGATCACGTGCGCGTCGTCGGGCGTATGCAAAGCCGCGTATATCAGAAGAAACTGCCTGACGGCACTGTCTCGGAAAGGACAGCGTATGAAGTATCGGTCTCAAAAATAGAACTTGTTGACGCCCAGGAAGTACAGAACGCCGCGGAGGATAACCGGTCTGAACCGATACGCGTTGAAAACAGTACCGTTAACGTTACGAACGGAGCGACGGATATTATTCAGCAGGGGTAAATAAATGGACGAAAACAGTGAAGTAAACGGAACAACAGATATCAGTGTGAATGAAGAGAAGTCTGATCCTCCTAAAAAGCATGGATGGTTGATCGAATCGCTCATACTTTTCGTAAAAGGCATCGTAGTTGGTATGGCAAACATAATACCCGGAGTCAGCGGCGGAACTATCGCCGTAGTTACCGGTATTTTCGATCCTCTTATCGAAGCAATCAACACACTATTTAAAAAATTCAAAAAGAATATTAAATTTCTCCTTCCCGTAGGTCTCGGACTCGTCGCGGGCGTCGTAGCTTTCAGCAAACTGATCGGGCTTTCGCTCGATAAATTTCCGCTCCAGACGGGACTGTTCTTTGCCGGACTCGTTATAGGATCGGTCCCTCTTATCCTGAAAAAAGCTCAGAACGGAAACAAATTCAAAGCGGTCTACCTGATCCCGTTCGCTGTCTGCGCGATAGCAGTCGTAGCACTTGCAGTGATCCAGACTTTCTTCTCCGGCGATGCAGCAAATATCCGGTCAGGCACGCTGCCCGTACTGACTTTCGGAATGATACTGAAATTGTTCTTCGGAGGTATGCTCAGCGCGGGGGCAATGGTCGTGCCTGGCGTCAGCGGTTCTCTGGTAATGATGCTGCTCGGAGTTTACGACGATATGCTGGCAATAATATCAGGGCTCGTTTCCTTCAGCGACATGCATAAGGTATTGTCCGCGGTGCTCTGCGCGATCCCGCTGGGGCTCGGCATCATTGCCGGCATCTTCACGATAGCAAAAATAATCGGATTTCTTTTTAAAAAATTCAGAGTCGGAACGTATTACGGTATACTCGGACTGCTCTGCGGCTCGGTTCTCGCTCTGTTTATCAGCCTAACCGGTTACGCGATCAAATTTACCGTACCGGGCATACTGATCGCTGTTCTTACTTTAGCTGCAGGTGTCGCAATCGCATACTTTTCATCCAGAATCGGTAAAAAGGATTGAGCTGTTAAAATGAGTACTTTCAAGAAAATACTAAAAGCCATAGGAATATCGCTTGCATTCATGGTCGGATATGCCGTTGTCCAAATTATGGTCACGATATTATTTGCGGTCTATTTCTCGTTCTATTCGCTTAAAATGGATCTGTCCGTTTATCCCGGGAGTAATAAAGCCGAACAGATAATGGCTTATACGCAGCAGAATCTTATGATGAATATGGCGCTGATAGTGCTGATCGCGGGCATCATATCGATCGGAATCATGCTGCTTATACTGCTGCTGCTTAAAAAAGCGAAGAAATGGAATATGGCTGATTTCTTCCGCGTTCCGCATAAGATCGGAATCGCCATCCCTCTCGGGATCATAAGCTTTTTAACGGGTATGGCGTTTAACGTGGGACTCGTCAATATCATGGAACTGGTCCCCATTCCGGAGTCATGGATCGAGGCGAACAACGAATCGGTCGGGGCTGTTCTTTCAGGCAGCTTATGGATCGCGCTTGCGGCAACGTCTCTTATCGCTCCGGTAGCTGAAGAACTCATTTTCCGCGGCGTTTCATATACGATGCTCCGGGATGCGATCCCGCTCAAAAGACGCTTCGCGGTACTTATCGCCGGATTTGCCGTTTCTCTCGCTTTCGGGATCTACCACGGAAATATCCTTCAGGGAATTTATACTTTTGTGTTTTCTATCCTGCTTCTGGCAGTATACGAAAGGACCGGCTCCATATGGAGCTCGATCCTTGTACATGCAGGGTTCAACAGTTCCTGGCTGCTTGAATTGTTCGCCGAAAAAATATTCTCTCAAGAAAAGGTGCTGGTCAACGGGCTCCTGTTTCTGGGTATCGGATCAGTCCTTCTTGCCGGCTTCTTTCTTCTTTCCTCTTATGGCAAGAAGAATGCAGCAAACGCCGATGACGGCTGCGCAGATAGCGGAGATCACGATGACCCGGGTAATTGACCCGTCTTTCTGATCATTGTTCTTTTTATGGTCCGACGGAGTAGGCAGCGTACCCGGATCGACGTCCGCGCCGGAATCGATATTGACCGTTACGACCTGGGTATAAAGCACGAACGAATCCATACCGAATTCACTGGGAGCCTTGTCCGGATCCGTTGACGCCAGCAGTCTGTACATCAGCCTGACTGTTCCGTCCGATAGAGCCGTGACCGTGTCTCCGTTTACTTTTACGTGATCCGCGCCTTCAAGTATAACTATCTCTGGCCTCATCGCCGGCGACCCGTCACTGTATTTTTTTGAAAGATCCATCATGCCCATGCGGTTATAGACGGCAGGGTAGAACGTTATCGCATCTTTGCCGTTTTCGGTCGGGTTCAGCGTAAACGAATAATTATCACCGATATCAATAACGGTGGGGACGTACGATACGTTGTTGCAGAAATCGGTCGTGATGCCGCCAGCGCCGAGCAGATACGCGTCGCGTGTATTTGTGTGGTTATACGTCCACGGCCACGACGTTACGCCTCGGTACATCAGCGCCCGGATCATTTTAGTGTCATTGACTCCGCTCGCGTTGAACGTGGCGTTTTCAGGAACGACGGTGTTGATTATGCTCTTGACTTTCGACTCGTAGCTGCTGCCTGACGGCGTACCCATAAGTTGACCGACCGACATGCCCGGCTCCGCTTTCGGGAAACCGGTAACGGCTGAATTGACGAACGATATCATGCAGCATTTATTCTTCATATTGTATTTTTCAACGATCTCCGCCACTTTTTCTTCAAGATTTTCTTCTTTTATCTCTATGAAAAACATCACGTCCTCATCTTTCAGCGCTGCGAAATAATCGTCAAAAGAAGGAAGTTTAACTTTTTTGTATTTTGAGAACGTCCCGTAAGCGCTCGATTTGGTGACAAAAATCGAATCGAGCTCTTTGGAAGTATGGCTTCCGATCGTCCCTTTACCGGTCGTCAACGAACTCAGATCTGCGTCGTGGTACAGATACAGTTTTCCGTCCGATGACAGCCTGACGTCCAGCTCGATGCAGTCTACACCTGCGGCGATCGCTTCTTTTGCACTCTCGACCGTGTTTTCAGGCGCCGAGGAGGGAAGGCCCCTGTGGCCTATGACCATCGGGTTCCTCACCAGCACGGCGGGATCCGTTCTGTAAAAAGAATAAGCATCGATCAAAGCCTCCGGAGTATCGGTAACGATCCCGTTGGCGCCGCTCTGGATCGAATTATGCAGCATTGCATCATCACCGGTACCTGCAGATTCAGCCACCCACACCGTGATAAGCCTGTGCTGCATATACTCAACGTTTGCTTTTGTTGCAAACTTTTCGGGGATCAGAGCGATCTTCGCGCTGTTTTCGTTGGTAGAATAGATGATCTCGTCCAGTTTTTCTTGCGTAAGCTGATCTGCCTGAATGCCGCTGTAATCGATAGCGCCGCTTATTTTAGGCAGCCTTCTTCTCAATTCCTTGATGATCTCTGGCCTGTCCGAGATCAGGATGCAGTCGATGAGCTTGCTGCTCTTAAGGTAATCACGCAGTTCCGAGGCGGCGTCATCCGTTTTAACGTAGTAGACCGGGATCGCCTTTCTGAAAACTTTATCCGTGACCGTACCGATATCGCCTATAACTGTTTTACCGTCAGGGCTGACCACTTTTCCGCCGTCACCGATATACAGGATCATATTATCGGGTTTGTTTTCGGCGGTCAATACACGGTCTATCGTCTCGGCCGAATCCGCCACGGATATTGTCGCCGCGCGCGATATTACAGGCGTAACAGCGAACGTATGCGACATATATTTGTCGTCAACAAAAACCTCCGGATCGATAACGTAACTGCATTCGGATACCTTAACGTTATCAACGTGTATGACCGAGTAGTTTGCCTGTATCGCAGGGATGCCTTTCGTATACATTCCGCGGATAGAGGAAAGCGAGTCGGTGGCAATTATGAGTTTATCGTTGATATATTCGTAAACCATATCGCCGACGACCGATATCTTAACGTGAGCAGTTTTTTCGAGCCCGATATCCGACCCGCCTGACGATGTGATCATAACGTTCCACGCGCCGGGGGAACGCTCGGCAAATTCCACGCCGTTGGAGGCGGAGGTCTTCCTCCTTACGCACATATGATAATATTTCTGGTCTTCGCTCTGCTGGCGCACGATCAGCGACATCCATCTGTTCTCGTCGCGCGAGGAAATAAAGCGGATATCTGCTTCAAAAGAATAATCACCGTATTCGGATAGTTTTTCCGGGAGCAGGACTTTTCCCAGTTCGACCGCTGACGCGTCAATAATAAGTTCGCCGTCTTTTACTTCGGCGCTTCCTCCGGTTTTAAGGTCCCGGTTAACGGACCACCCGTCAGGCAGCTTACCGTCGTCAACGGCGTCGAAGTTTTCGCTGAATATCTCTTTCCCGGTCAGCATCCCGGTCGCTTCAGCGGCGTGAACTTTTCTGCCGGAAATGATCGCCCGGCCCGTAAAACAGGATGACAGCAGTATCGATAAAGTTAAAACTGATAAAATAACTGTTTTAACTGAAATACCGCGCAAGATCGATCTCATCATCTGTTCCTCCATAAGAACGAATTTATGTGCTGAGTCTAACAAATAAAACGGAAAAAGTCAATTGCATCAACGCGCATTTTCATTTGCATTTACGGTATTTTCGTGGTATCATAAAAGCCGAAAAAACACAGGAGGATAAATAATTATGAGCGAAAAACACAGAATAATAATTGACACCGACACGGGCGGAGACGACGCTGCCGCCATTATTCTCGCCGCAAAAAGCCCGGACGTAGAAATACTCGGCGTGACCGTTGCCGCAGGAAACGTTTCACTCGAGCAGGCTGTTAAAAACGCCTTGAGCGCGATCGAGATCGTGGGACTTAAAGTTAAAGTATATCCGGGAGCCGTAAGGCCAGTCTCCGGCGAAGAGCGCGAGACGTTCAGCGTTTACGGAAACGACGGAATGGGAGACGCGGGCATCGTTAATCCGAAGGGGAAAGCGCAGAAAGAGCACGCGGTAGATTACATACTCAGGACCGTGCGCGAAAATCCGGGAGAGATCGAGATCGTTGCCCTCGGACCTGTAACGAATATTGCCCTCGCGATCCAGAAAGACAGAGAGACGATGCTCAAAGTCAAAAGAATATTGTCCATGGGCACCGCCGGATTCGGCCCCGGAAACGCTACTCCTGTCGCGGAATTCAACGTATACAAGGACGCTGAAGCGTATAAGATCATGCTCGAACTCGGTGTGCCCGTAACGGTGCTCGGACTTGATATGGACGACGAACCCACGTGGACCAGCGAAGAAACGTGGCGGGAAATGCTGAACGGAAGTCCGCTCCAGGTGTTCATCGCGAAAGCAACCGGAAAGCTGCTCGAATTCAAAAAGGGCAACGGAATAGACGCGCTGGATCTTCCGGATGCGGTGGCAATGGCTACGCTCGTCTGGCCTGATTTCGTGCTTGAGACCACTCAGTGCTACGGCAGCTGCATCACGGCTCCGGGCGAGACGCACGGCATGGTCATTTTCTACAAAGAAGGCTTCACGTACGATTCGATGCCGAAGATAGGGAAGGCAAACGTGTCAGTCGTTACAAAAGCGAAGAAAGACATTTTCGTAAGCAGGCTGAACGAGGTCCTCAGACAATAAAAGAATTAGAACCGGTTTCCGGAAAATCAATGGAGGTCAATTATGGAAAACACGAACGTTGTCCCGGACGGCGGACAATTCTCAGACACAGAACGCTATAAAAAACTTGTCCTTCTCCATTCAAACGATATGCACGGCGATTTCCTGGCAGAAGACGTTGACAATAAACTTGTCGGCGGCGTCGGCATGCTTTCGGGCTACATCAACAAAGTCAAAGAGGAAGAGCCGAACACGCTGTACTGCATCGCGGGCGACATGTTCCGCGGTTCGGTAATTGACTCCGAATTTCAGGGCATGTCAACGATCGAGATAATGAATATGATCTCTCCTGATGTTGTGACGCTCGGAAACCATGAAGTTGACTACGGCGTATCGCATCTGCTTTTCCTCGAAAAATGTGCGAGATTTCCGATCATCAACGCGAACTTCCACATCAAAACGAACGGCGCGCGGCTGTTCAAGCCGTATCTTGTAAAAGAAATTGGCGGGATGAAGGTACTGTTCATCGGAATACTCACCGAACTCGTCATCGCGCAGGCGAAGAATGACGGAAAAGTGGGTACTTTCGTAAATATTACCGAAGCGGCGGAGGAGATCGGGCGCATCTGCAACGCTCATAACTCTCTCGACATCGATTTTACCGTACTTCTTACGCATATCGGATTCGAGGAAGATAAGAAGCTGGCGGCAATGCTCGATCCCGCATGGGGCGTCGACGTGATAATCGGCGGCCACTCGCACACTTTCCTGAAGGAAGCCGAGAAGGTCAACGACATTCTGATCGTTCAGGCCGGCACCGGTACAGACCAGATCGGCCGCTTCGACATCGTTATTGACACGGCAAATAACTGCGTCGCCGAATATAAATGGCAGAGCGTGCCGATCGATAAAGAACATTGTCCGGTCGATACGGAGATCGAGAAGCTGATCAACGCGTATAAATCCAAGACTGACGCAAAGTACGGCCGCGTCATTACGAGGTTCAACAGAAAGCTTACGCACCCCTCAAGAACACAGGAAACGTCTCTGGGCGACCTTATGGCAGACGCACTCTGCAAGAGCCTTGGTCTTGATATAATGCTGCTCGGCTCGGGCAGCGTGCGTACGGAGGAACTCGGACCGATCGTAATGCTCGGAGACCTTACGAATGCTTTCCCGTATGACGATGAGGTGTTTATGGTCAAGATCTCAGGCGCGCAGCTTAAGCGTATGGTCAAGTACGTCGTGCGCGACGAGGTCTGGGAAGGAGCTCATACTGAGTTTTATCAGTTCTCGGAAGGCCTTCATATGGTTTATTCGCGTGCGGATCATGAGTTTAAAGAGTTCAAGTTTAAAGGCACAGACGTGGCGGATGATCAGATGTTTACTGTCGGGCTTCAGCTTTTCCACTATAACAACATGGAAAGTTCGTTCGGAATCACGCATGCGGAGATACTGGCAAATGCTCCGAGGCGTACGGTGACAACGTCCGCACGCGAGGTCATTGAGGAGTATCTGACCGAGAACCAGCACCTCGACGTGGGAGTACTGGACAGACTGATTATTCAATAAATGGCAAATTGCAAATGGCAAATTGCAAATTGCAAATGGAAAATTGAAAATGGAGAATTGTGGAATATATTATAATCATCGCCTCCGGCAATACCTCAATTCTCCATTATTCATGTGCTATTTTCCATTCTCAATTATTAAAGATAAAATATCTAGCTGCTTTTATTCCGTCAATGGCAGATGAGGTTATCCCTCCGGCGTATCCTGCGCCTTCGCCGACGGGGTAAAGGCCGCGCAAATTTACACTCTCGAAATTGACCGGATCGCGGTCGATCCGCACGGGGCTAGAGGATAGAGTCTCCGGCGCAGTCAATATTGCCCCCGCGTGCCCGAAGCCCGGAATTATGCTGTCGAAGTGCAGGATACCATGCAGGAGCGACGTTGACACGTAATCAGGAAAAATGCAGGCAACGTCGGCGTTCTGCGCCTTGCCGCAAAGTGCTGTCCCGAACCCCTCATAATAAGCATCAATATCCCCGCCGTGCGATACCGCGCTGCTGTTCAAAGATTTTGCAAAGTCGCCGAACGACTGAGCGGGAAGCGCTCCCGAACCCATAGTTAGCTCATACGCCTTGCGCTCAATGCTTCTTAAAAAACCGATGCCGGAGAGAGGGTCTCCCGGGAAAGATTCGAACGGAACGTAATCGGCAGGAGAAACCCCCGCAAGAACGGCGCTGTTTGCGTTGACGCCATCTCTTTTGCTGTAGCTCATACCGTTCGTGACCAGACCGCCGCGCTCGAAAGACGAATCGACAACGTAACCGCCGGGGCACATACAGAAAGTGTATACGCTCCTCGCAGAAGGGATATTGACCCCTGCGCCGCTTTCGGGATGTGAAACGAGCTTGTAGATCGCCGGGTAGCGCCTGGAAAGCAGCTCTGAATATTTGCCGTATTGCGAATCATTTATAAGTTTTTGAGGATGCTCGATGCGAAGTCCGACTGCGGTAGGCTTCGGCGAAAGAGCAACGCCGCTTCTACGCAGCATCTCGAAAGTATCTCTTGCCGCGTGGCCTGCTGCGAGGAAAACTGAATTCGTGCAGATCGTTAACGGTCCGTTGGGGGAGTCGCAAATCGCGGCACAGACCGCCCCGTTTTCGATCCCGAATCCGGTGAGTTTAGTGCGGAAGAGCACGCTGCCTCCCAGCCTGATTATTTCAAGGCGCATCGCTTTTACGATGCTTCTCAGCAGGTCTGTCCCGATGTGCGGATGCGTATCGATAAGGATATCCTCCGGAGCTCCGAATTCCACGAACGTTTCAAGCACCGCTTTTCCGAGGCTGTTTTTCTCTTTAACAAGTGTGGTCAGCTTTCCGTCTGAATAAGCTCCTGCGCCTCCTTCGCCGAACTGCACGTTGCTCTCGGGATCGATCGGAGAACCGTTCCAGAAGCGGCTCACCGTACCGGTGCGGTTGTCAATATCTTCGCCGCGCTCTACTACTACCGGCCTCATTCCGGCTCTGGCGAGGGTCAATGCACAGAATATTCCCGCCGGGCCGAATCCGGCGACAATGGGTCTTATCTCTGGGTCCATATCTGATTTTAAATTTCCCGCGGCATAAGATACATCTTTGCTGACGGCTTTTTCGGGCGGCTCACAGAATGAAACTTTCAGCCCGAGCGCAGGCGCTCTGCCTTTTCTGAAATCGAGCGACCGCCGCAGGATCTTAACGTTTTCAGGCGAAGGAGCGGGAAAACGCAGTTCGGATTTTTGATTATCTTTCTCCGACCTTGCTGCTTTAACGATCTGCGCGGACAATACTTTAAAAAACACCGGATCAGAGACGGTGAAATTGCCGCCCGTGCCGGTGAGCTTTTCCATATTAATGCTGATATCGAATATTGCCATAGCCCGGAATAAAAATGCTTTTTATAATATATGTGATATACGTGATACACGCTTTTGTATTATCTTGGATCTCTTAACTCGAGTTTTGTAAGAGGAACGATCCCGAAACGGGCGAGATTTGCCGCGGCCATATTTGCGCTCTGCTGATCACCCGCTCTGTCCGGAGCGTGTGCGTCGGAACCGATCACCGCC
The DNA here is from genome assembly GCA_002308795.1 of Mageeibacillus sp. UBA1255. GTDB lineage: Bacteria > Bacillota > Clostridia > UBA1212 > UBA1255 > UBA1255. The sequence continues at coordinate 10,065 of DBVV01000039.1, forward strand.
TTCGCTGCTGTTTTAGAAACGATCTGCCAGAATCTATCCGAAGGGTAATGACGGTGTCCCTCCATGCCGAGGCAGTTGTACTCGAGAGGCACGTCGTATTTTACGGATGCTTCGCACATACGCAGGACCTCTTCCTCGTAAAATGACTTGTCGCCGGTGAAGCAGAGCATGTCCGGATGCGCGATATAAGTGTAAACACCCGTTGACATTGCCTCCGTGACCTGATCGACGAACTGGGTGACTCTGGCGGGATCATCGGTGACGGCACTGTTATAAGTTCCGTCGTACTCATTGTGCGTAAAATGCTGGCCGCATATCAGATAATCGAGCGTGAAGCAGCGGATGTTGCTTAGCATCGCTTCAAATTCTTTCGGGTAGTATTCCGCTTCGTATCCGATGAAGATCCTGATCTTTCCGCTGTATTTTTCGCGCAGTTCAAGTATTTCGTTCACGTACGTTCCGGTCTCTTCGACGTCCATGCGAAAGCCGGAGCGGTGACCGTTCGAAAAAGGGTAGGGGACGTGGTCAGAAAAGCCCAGCTCTTCAAGACCGTTGCGAATGGCGTTGACAACGTAGTCTTCCGGTTTTCCGGAGGCGTGGCGACAATGGTACGAGTGTGTGTGATAGTTAGCAATCATTATATTGTCCTTCTTAAAAACCTGTTATCATCCTCAAGAAAGTTTGAATGAGCGCAGATTCATCGTATCTCCGGACGTGCACTCGTCGAAGAAGTCGAACCGGATCAGGTTAAGCTCTCCTTTCCAGAAGCTTAGCGCTGTGAGATCGATCTCCAGCGTGTGATATTCGCCGTCGCAGATGAGCTCGGAGCGGATCATCTCGGAACCGTCCGGAACGGTTTTATCTCCTGTGCATAAAAACAGATCGCACACGTATGAATCGCGCGAATTCGAAGTGGGGATCATGTATTCGATCGAGAGTTTGGAATACTTCTCCGCCGTGACGCCGGGCGTGAAATCGCCGAAATTCAGGAACGTCTGAGGATCTGCGCCGCCCTTAACGCGAAGCTTCGCGGCTTTAGCGGAACTGTTATAAGATACGGCGGAGTGGTTTCCCGCTACCAGCACGTACGTGTTCTTCTTTTTCGAGAAATCGATGTTCGTATAATCTACGTATACGTCGCGTTCGGCGCTGTAGCCTTTGTGAAGCGATTCGTTCGTTGCGAAGTCCTTGTTCGCCTTGAACGTGGCGCGTATTCCGTCGAGCGAGCCTGTCGTTATCAGGTAGCTGTATTCAAGCGCGGTGAAATTGGGCAGTTTTATGGTGAGCAGCGGGGCAACGTAATTCGTGGCGTTGTTGTTCGCATCTTTCGATTTATTGTACTCAAATCTTCCGGCGTAGAAGAGGTCAATATTAGGCACGTACAGCCCTATTCCGAAGTCATCCGAGCGGTTCGTCCACGCGCACCACGTCTCGGTATTGTCGTCCTTCATATGGAAGCGGCAGTCATCCGCGTATTTGGGATCGCCCCAGAACTTCAGATCCGCGCGGTGCGTAAGCTTCTCGTCAGCCCAGGAATTTACGCCGTTATACCACGTGAAGCAGTCAAGGTAGCTTACCGTGTAGAACGCGGGCAGCTCCTGGTTCGAAAGACCGTGCGGATAGCCTGAGAAGTCAACGAACCGGTTATCGACGCGGATGTGGTCCTTTTCGACGGTATATCTGTTCTCCATATAAGAAGGAGTGATCAGATTGTTCTGCGACCAGTCCTGCGGCTGCGATTTGATATAAACGTAATTGCTCCCGATCTCGAGGTCGATAAGGCGGCTGCTGTTTCCGTATTTGTCTCCGCCCTGTACCGGGTTATACGGCCAGGTATTGCCGTTGAACTCACCGGGCGTGTACGAACTGTCGTAGCCGCCGTAATAGGACTGCTGCACGAGCCTGCCGGTATCGTGGCTGTTAATCAGATTCGTGAGACCGCTTACGGGGCAGTTCAGGTCTTCGATGTAGTTGATCCCGCCTCCCCAGTTGAGGCGAACGCCTACCTTGAACCGGTCGTTCTGGATAAAGAACGATTTATCGTTGTGAACGTCTATTTTTGACGAAGAAAGCGCAAGCAGGGTGAAATCTGCGGTCGATTTAAGGCTGTCAAATGCGACCGTTTCGATGCTGTTTGCGCAATCGCCGTTAAGATATCCGAGGATCAGGCCGTTGAACGTGACGTTTTCACCTGCTTCAAGGAAGAAGGCGTCGTCAACTGCCCGGTCTCCGACTTTATACGTGAGTTTGAATTTCAGCGCCTTTGTGGAAGAGTAGCGGATTGTGACGCGGTTGAAATCCTTGCCCGTGTAGTCAAGTATCGAGGCAGAGAAGCCTTTTTTAAAAGTAAATGAATTGCCTTCGGCTGAAGAATATCCTTCAGGAGTGTATATGACGCCGTTCTCCGCCATGTATTGTCCCGGCTCGAGCGTGCGTGCGATCGTAGGTTCGGGTTCCGCAGTGGGTCTCGCGGTCTCGGCTTCGTCTGTTTCTGAGGGCAATACCGCAGGATCTTCAGTTACCGGAGGTAATTCCGGTGCTTTCTTACAAGAAGCACCGGAAAGAACCGTGATAAGCGCCAGCAGCGACGCAATCAAAGCCAATATATTTCTTTTGCTTTTTTTCATTGTTTTTGCTCCTCGAATATTTGCACTTAAATATTCGCAACCCACGAATTCCCTGATCCGGCCTTATCTGCCGTTATTTCTTTTTGGAACGGCTTATTATCACACCCGATATGACGGCTGCGACAGCAACTGCGCCAATAACGATCCCTATGATAGCTCCGGTCGGGAGACCTTTTTTAGGAGTATTGTCCGTGTTATCTTTATCCCCGGAATTGCCCTGATCTGTCGCTACGGGGGCATCGGTAGCAGGAGCGTCGGTGGCCACGGGTGCCTCGGTGGGAGCGTTCGTAGCAGGCACTTCGGTCGGTACCTCGGTGGGAGCGGCGGTCGGTTTTTCTGTGGGTGCCGGAGTGGCGGGAAGGCCTTCAGCAAGGAATTTTTCGCCGAACGCCTGAGCGGATTCTACGTTGGTGAAGAAAGCGACGTAATAAAGCTCAACTTCGGTATCGTTGTTAGTGGATACGAACGGGTCGAAGCGCAGGTTCGAAACGGCGCCTTCCCATCTCTTGATTTTGGTGAAGTCGAGCGTCACGACCTGAACGTCGGTGGTCTTCGCGTATTTGTACTCGAAATTCTGCGTTTCGCTGTAGCCGGGGTTAAGATCGGTCTGCCAGTAGATATTGCCCACAACGCCGCCGTCATCGGGATTGACCCTGACGCCCATCTGCATGACTTTGCATTCGTCAGCGGAGATCTCATCGATGTCGCCGCCCGCAGCGAGCGTGCCGAAGCAAAGTTCAACGTTCGGGTCTCCGCCTGCAGGAACGTCGACAACGTAGCATTTTTCGCCGAAATACACTTCCTGTATGATGTTTTTACCGCCCGCGAAGAGCATGTCGTTCACGTCGTCCTCATAATTCAGAGCGAGCAGGGCAACGGGCCCGGAGATCTCTACCGGTGCTTCGGTGACGTCGGGATCGACCGGCTTATCTGAGAAAAACTCGGCCTTCAGGCTGTGTACGGAGAACGGAGCGGAGAGGCTTTCGGCATCGAGTATGCAGAACGGTGTGTTTTCTGTGCCGGTATATGCTTTAGCATCTTCCTCTTTTTCGAAGAATGCGATCCAGGCGATGTCAATGTAGTCGCCTTCGATGACCTTTCCGCGGCCGGTGCTGTCGTCAAAGTTTTCAGCGTCGCGGTCGGGCTCGAGCGGGTCAAGGCGGATGTTCTCCGGGTTAATATAATGGCTGGAGTCCCAGATGGATTCGCGGCCGTACAGGGCGGCAACGGATGTCATGTCTACGATGAGGGTCTCCCATTCGCCCGAGTAGATGTAGTGCGCGGGGATGAAGGGCTCAGCAGGGGGAGATACGTAAAACTGGGCAATATATTCGACGTTGTCTTCATTGTAGCGTGCCGCGGTGCGGTGGCGTAAGGCCGCCCATTTGACGGTGTCCGGGTCAATGTAATCGTTCTGACCTTTATCGCTGAATTCGAACGACGCGTACGGGTCAAAACCGTCTCCGATGAAGCGTACGTATTCGGCTTCCGTGCTTTTTCCGGTACTTTCAGCTTCTTCCGCGTATGCTGCGGGCAATGCCGCCGCTGCCAGCGTTACTACTATCGCCAGTGCTGTTAAAAATGACAATATTTTTTTCATGGTTACATTCCTCCTGCAAACCTGAATTTATGACCGGATTTTATCAAAATCTGCTCACGCTGTCAATCGATAACGCTCCTGCTGCTCTTTATTTGTTCCTCAAGTTTTTCGTAAAACTCTGTATAAAAGGCGATCCTTGACTTCCACATTTCTTCTGCCGCTGGGGTCCCCATAGGCATGTCCGCAAGTTTATTTAATTTCGCCAGTCGCTTTTCAACGTATTCGCTTTTATCGTCCAAATTCTTTTCAAGAAAACGGTCGTCAACGAGAGCTTCATGGATGCGGTATGCGTCGAAGCGGTCAATATTGTCCGCGTCTCCAACAGTCAGTGAAAAAGGCGTCCTTTCTCCGTCGAAATCCGCTTCGTCGTCAACGTGAATCGCGATCTCCCGTCCGATGTTTGCGACCCGGTAGGAGTGCTCGATCCTGTATGCTTTATCATAAGGATGCTCGTTCAGATATACTCGCTAGTAGTCATCATGCGTTTTAGTCTTTTTTTTTAAAAAACAGGCCGCCCGGCTTCCCGGCATTCCGGAGCCCAGGCGGCCATTATTAATGCTTTATAAAGCAATCAAAAAGTTTTTATTTCTTGTCCTTCTTTTTCTTTTTCGCGATCACGATGATAATGACGATCACAATGATCACGGCCAGTATGATGAGCAGCCAGATGAAGATGCACAGTCCGAGAGGCTGCGGGCAGAAATGGCAGATCGGGCAGGTCTTTTTCGCCGGATTCAAGTGATCGTCCGGGTCGGGAGTGCCGTCCGTTCCGGGATTGGTGTGGTAGTTGATGTCGTCGGTGCCGAAGGAGATGATCTTCGACCAGTCGGAACAGATAGAACCGTCAAAATATTCGGGATGATCGTACACGTAGCGGCAGCGCAGCTCGATGATCGCGTCCTTCGGAACGTTCGGCCGTTCAGCGGTTGCGAGCGCAAAAAGCGCGGCTTCCATTTCACCCGCCTTGATGAGCCAGTCGCCCTGAAGCCCTGTAAACTCGGTGTCGCCTTTGACGCGGCCCTGGACTTCGATCGTTATCTGACCGAGGTTTGCGGCAACTTTCGCGGCATCCTGAGCCAGTTTGTCGGGCACGGTCAGCGTGAACGCTACGACCGGATTATCGTTGAAGTCGTGATCGGTCATACGAAGCCCGGTAATGACCGGTGCAGTAAGGTCGTCCTTTGTGAGCGGCTTGAATACTTCCGCGTCCTTGCCTACAGAGGCAATATTTGACCATTCTGAGTAGTAGTAATCCTTTTTCGACTCATCGCCGACAGTTTTCCATACGGCGACAACAAAGCGCATACGGAAATACGCGGTGTGCTTTGTAAAGTCGATCCGGAGTTCTTCGTCCGCGGTGTTGTAGGTGTACTGGTCAGGTTTCAGCTGATCCTTTACGCCGGGTGTGAGAGTGTCCGGGTTGCCGTTCCAGCGTTCGCCGTTCGGCACGCCGCGCAGGACCCAGATTTCATTTACGGTCTCGGTGCCGTTGCCGATTCCGCCGTCTACTACGTCCCATTCACTGTAACGCGGGCGTCCCTCACTGTCGCGGCCGAGGCCGTGGACGGAGTCTGCCTTCCAGTAATCATTCGCGTGCCAGCCGGATACGCTGTCTTTTACGTCGTCAATTGCCCAGTCGACCTGCGTCGTCATCGCGATGCCTTCAATGCCCCACTGCGCCAGAAAAGTCTCGACGGTTCCGTCAAGGTTTGCGTTTTCCAGCTTCTTGAAAAAGTCGGTCATCTCGTTGCTCAGGCTGTACGAAATGTTCGTGGTCGTGGGCGAATCATTGCCCTCCAGCCACTTTGCGTTAACGTTTGCGGGCGCGACAAGCGTGAAAGGCAGATCGCCTTCCGCGGACGTCGTAAAAACAGTCAGCCATGAAAGAAGCATCACGCAAACTATAACAACAGACAGAATCTTCTTTTTCATATAGTCCTCCTTAAAAAGCGTCGGTTTGTATGTATTGTTACGCAAAAAGGATACACTCTTTGATGAATTTTGTCAATAAAATCTATATTTCGGGAGCAGAGTGAAAGCAGAGTCTACGTTTTGTATCATTTACACGCGAACCTTCAAAATATCGAGCGTGTGATTTGACGCACCGATCAGGTCCTGACGTTCGCACGTCGCGAAATGGTAATCCATCCATTTTGCAAAACATGCCTGATCCATGCCGTCGATAAGCGTCTTCAGGTAATGCGACGCACCGTCTGTCGCGACCAGCTTTACCCTGTCGACAGGGAAGGCGGAATTCAAATAAGATATATCTTCCGTTCTTACCAGTTCAAATATTTCCTTCGGCTCGCTCTTGCAGTGCCAGTCGTCCGTCAGCATCGAATCCATCCATTCGGCGTCATTAAAATGCCCCGCCATAAATATGTACTGGATCACCGTAGGCTCGTTCATACAATAGGCGACAAGTATATATCCTCCTGGCTTAGTAACACGTACCGCTTCAGCCAGGGCCTGCATCTTGTCCTCCACAGTATAAAGGTGATACATCGGTCCCAGGAGCATCGTCAGATCGAAAGAATCGTCATTGAATGCCGAAAGATCCAGCGCATTGCCCTGTAAAGCCTTTATCGGTTCTGTGCCGTCCAGTTTTGACCTTAAGATCTCCAGATTGTGCGGGACAAGTTCAACTGCCGTTACGGAGTATCCTTCTTTTGCGAGCGCTACACTGTACCTGCCCGTACCGGCCCCGACTTCAAGGATAGCAGGGGAGGTCATGCGGTCAATGCATTCGTGAATATATTTCATCGTTGTCAGGTATTCGACCTGCCCGTGCTGCGACAGAAGACGGTTTTCTTCATCGCTGCTGTTGTAGTATTCGTCAAGTAAGCTCATGTTCCACCTCTTAACACCGGCTCCTGTCAATTCAGCAGCTTTCCCAGCGTCTGCTCATAGTCAGACTCTATCAGCGCGATCTGCTCCCCGGCACGTCTGAAACCGTCGATAAAGATCTTGTTGTCTTTTTTCAGACCTTCCATAGTACAATTCGTATCTACTGCTCTGTATTCTATTTCAGATTCACGTCCAATGATCTCGCCGAAATGATCGTTTATATATTTTTCACTCATTGCGAGGCAGATGAAGCGGATGGCAGGCAGATACCGCTCGTCAAAATCGCTTCTCCAGTTAAACGGGACATAACACCCCTCGACAATGAGGTTTTGACGGTTTTCGATCGCAGTTTTCACGATCTCACGCACGATAGGCCAGAGGTACTCCGTAAGAGCATCATCGTCCTCCGGAGTTAATCCGGTATTACCGCTGCGGATCAGGCCCATTTTCAGATGGTCGATCGACAGATACGGATATTTGTATTCTTCGAGCATTTTTTGCGCCAGAAGCGTTTTACCTGTGTGAGATGCTCCAGTAATCAGTATGATCATAGTATCGCCTCGATTCGTTTTTTGACATTCTCCAGATCACTGCATATCAGGACAGGGATCCGAATTGCTCTCTTTGCGAAGCGCATCGATCGCTTCTTTCAGGACCGGCTGCAGCGGAATATCGTACTCCTCGTACAGTGCTTCTTATGCTGCGGATGAATCCGTCGTGAACGTCTTCAAAAGGATGATTGCCTTCTTTGTAATAAGCATTGTTCAGGTCGACGGCGAGCCGGCTGACTCTGTCGTTGAGATCCTCCTGATCGTCCTCTTTTTTGCAGTTTATATACTTTTCTATCTTTTCCATAAATACACCCGTTGCCCCGGGATTCAAAGGTTATACTTTTTTCTCTCCTCGAGAGCCTTTTCTTCCGCGATCTCAGTGAAGAGGCCGATATTGTCATAGACGTACTCAGCCACGCGGCAGAACTCGGTCGTCTGATCCGGGAAGAAGTACGCGGAACATCTCTCGCAGTCTCCGTTCGCCTGACACTCAAGCAGCTCATCGTCTGTTTTCTCGGCAACGTACCCCATCCAGTCGCTATCGTCATCGTCCCAGAGTCCATTGACTCTTATCCCGACGATAGAGAACGCGTGGTGTCCCCTCAGAAGATCGAAAGAAAGGATATCGTTTATCTTTACGGAGACGAATTCGGAGAAAATATATTCTTCGAGCCCGTGCCTGACCTCAAAATGATCTGCGAGTTCCTTCTTTACCGTTTCGTAGACCGGGGCCAAATCGATATAGTATGGATCCTTCGTCCATTCTCCTACGGGCCTGATCAGTTCGAAGAGCAATTCTTTCATAAACTCCTTCACGGCAAATCTGACGTATTGACCGCCAGGCTTAAGGAACTCTCTTGCATCGTCAACGTAGCCGTCCTCAAGACAGAACGGAACGTATAGATCGAGCTTTTCCGTTGCCCTGTCGAATATCGCTTTTTCTTCTGTTTTGTCCATTTACCTCACCTCGTCAGATCCAGATCCCATTCTTTACGGTTAACCTTATCAACTAACTGATCTACTGTATATTCTTCGCGTATTGTTTGACCGTCTTTCTGTACAAATAAGTATAAATATGCGTCATTGGTTTTGAAGGAGACGGCGGCATCTCCCGTGTTCGGCCAATCTTTTCCGTAGGCTGAATTATAAAAACCATCCGGGAAAAAGAACGATAAGGATTCGTTGTCGAATTCCGCTGATTCTGCGTGGCAATCATGGAGGCTGAAATGTTCCGGATTCCGGCTTTCATTTTCGTATATTATTTCAAACAAAAGAACACCCCCTAAGTATAATAACATTGACTCTTTGCATCGATCAAACCGTAAACCATATGCCTTTCTGCCTATCCGTTATGATCAAAATTCAGGGACCGTCACCCATTCGCCGTCCCGCAGAGCCGATTCGTGCGCGCATATACCTGCGGCGGTGATATTGGCAGCAAATATTTCATCGATCCACGGTTTGCGGTCGTCGATGATACTCCGGACAAACTCGTTGACCAGGTGGGAATGGGAGCCGTGATGTCCCGCGCCGGCGCCCTTCTTTAAAGACTCCTGAGGATTGGTGGCATCGTATTGTCCGCCAACGGTGTACTTCCAAAGTTCCTCCGGAAGATCCGCATAATAATTCGGCATCTCCACGACTTCGGTGCGGGTCGGCAGACCTCTGAAGGCAACGTCGGCGTCATTGTCCATAGTGGTAACGATGGGATTGTCCCAATCGGCGAAGCCCCATTCAAAGCTCTTGTGACTGCCGAACACCGCGAGGCCTTCCTTGTAAATACGTGCGGTTTCGAAGAGGGAACGGGTCGTTTCTGCGGCAAGGCCGTTTGCAAAATGCAGGTGGGCGGTCTCGACAGGGAAGGGATTTCCGTATGTCTTCATCAGATCTGCGCGCATGGTGCCGGAGCCGAGGCAGGAAACGCGGTCAACGCGGCTGCCTGATAGACCTATTAATGGGGCAATTGCATGTGTCCCGTACCAGAACGGAGGCAGGCCGTTCCAATACCAGGGCCAGTTTTCCATATCCTGATAGTGAGAGCCCCTCATAAACTGTAATTTTCCCATTTCGCCGGATTCCAGCATCTGCTTTACGTAAAAATACTGGTACGTGTAAAGGGTGGTCTCCATCATCATATACTTTTTTCCGGACTTTCGAACCGCCTGAAAAATAGCACGGATATCGTCAAGGGAGGTTGCCATCGGAACCGTGCAGGCACAGTGCTTGCCGGCATTCAGGACGGCAACGGTCTGCCTGGCATGGTCCGGTATACAGGTGACAAGATGTACCGCGTCAACACTCTCATCAGCGAGGACCTCGTCAATGTCGTGGTAGATCTGTACGTCCGTATAATTCTTTTTAAATTCTTCCGCACGCGCCGGATCCAAATCGCAAATGCCGAATGCATATACGTCGGGATGATCGTTCCAGATAGGCACAAAGGCGCCGCCAAAGCCCAGTCCTACCAATACTGCCTTCATTTTTCCGTTTTTCATAGAAAACAACCTCACTTTAATTTCTATCAGAACATCGATCAAAGTGATCTCTTGCAGTATTTTATCATTGACCCGATGCTCTTTCAACTCATAACTGCCGAATTATATTTTTTGACATTTAATACATTCACTCTATTTTATTGTCCATCATGACTCACCTCAACAAGCTGGAATTTGTCGTTATCGTTTTACCATCCAAATACGAATACCCCCGCGATACCGGCAATGCAGATCAGAATGATAGGCGATATTCCGTTCTTGATCATCTTTTTGGAGACGAAGTATACAGCGCCTAAAGCAGCGGTCATAATGATCGCGGAATAGTCGACGGAAACGCTGTTGACGCTTCCGATACAGTTTATAAGAATCATATAAGCTCCGGTGGCAAGAACGATACCGGTCACGCAGTCTTTCAGAGCACCGAGCGTGGCATGAAACACACCGTTTCCAATCAGTTTCTTCAAAAGCGTCATCAGTACGATCACTATCAGGAACGCGGGCAGTATGACGGCGGCGGTCGCGATGATCGCGCCGGGAACACCCGCCTTCGTGCTTCCGATATACGTTGCAAGATTGACCATGATCGGGCCGGGCGTGCTTTCGCTGACAGCGATCATATAAGAAAGTTTTTCTTCCTCGATCCATCCATAAGATAATACTAACTCGCGGATCAGCGGAATCGCTCCGTACGCACCGCCGAATGAAAAGCAGCCTATCCAAAGAAATCCGAGCAAAAGTTCAAGGAGGATCATTTTGACGCCTCCGTATTTTTATGACGCTTTATCAGATAGACGGATAACCCGGCAAGCGCGGCGGCAAGCATCAGAACGATCGTCGAGATCCGCAGTGCAAATATGTTTATCAGCATCATAGCGGCAAAAGCGGCTGACAGAATAATGATCGAAAGTGCTTCCTTTTTCATTTTGACGATCATCTTTATTGCCGCGTCAAGGATCAGCAAGCCTACCGCGATCTTGATTCCTTTGAACGCGCTTGCCACCCACTTTATTTCAAGAAAGCTGTCAAGAAAGAATGATATCAGTAGTATTATGAGAAACGACGGAAGAGCCACGCCGAGCGTTGCCGCTGCCGCGCCCCAAAAGCCTTTTTTCTTTGCCCCCACGTACGTGGCGCAGTTGATTGCGATAGGACCGGGTGTTGATTCGGCTATTACCGTTATATTCATCATCTCTTCGTGCGTAATCCACTCTTTCTTTGTAACGCAAACGTTTTCGATAAGCGGGATCATAGCGTATCCGCCGCCGAAAGTAAACAATCCGATTTTCAAAAACGTCAAAAAAAGGTCCAATAAGAGTTTCATTTTTTTCTCCCACTCATATGAATCATCCCGTCAACTCCCGATTTGTCGGGATCATTCTTATTTTCTCTTGTGTGGCCCGGGATTTATCTGATCACTTTGAAAATGGTGTTCTTTTCAAATATTCCGAAAGCAAAGCCCAATTTTAAGAACAGGGGCATGTTCTCGTAGGATCGAAAGCTTGTCCGCAGGGATATCGGCGCCTATGATCAGCGAGTAATGAAGCGTCCATTCGCCGTCGTAAAGAGCCGCCCACTCAAACGGGACCGGTATTCCGTCAGACAGACTTTCGTAAACGGCGTCTATATATTCCGTGTTCTTCAGATACTTGCAAATCGTAGTTTTATATTCCGGGAACTGTTTGTTCATTTCCTTGCAGAATGAATTGCCCGTCGAAGTGACCACTTTGCCGTATTGATCGTACAGGGACTTTTCGGTAACCGAATGGCCGCTCCACGAGGAGAACATCTCAATTACCGCGTATCCGCAGGAAACATTCTGTTTTATAACGTCTACTCCGTTGACAAATACGGGATCGCTGTACCTTTCATCGGTATATATTCCCGAGATATCGTCGTTTATTTCGTTTGTTCGTTTTTGAAGTATAGCCAGCGACACCGTTGCTGTCACCGCAAGGATAACAGACACGACGGCAAGTATTATAAGTATTTTTTTGAAAACTTTCATTTAGGCATCCCCCCATCTGAATCCCGATTTGCAGGAATCATTATTTATTTAGATGAACAGGAGTCGGAATCAATTTTTTCTCTTATCATAATCACTGTGCCTTTTATTCGAAATCTCAAGAAATCGCTTCAGTGTTTCGTTTGACATGATCTGCTCGCGAACTCTCTCGTTCAGGTTGTTGGCGAAATCCTCAACGGTGCATCCGACGTAAAAGTCCCGCGGCAAAGGATTGGCGTATTCGCCTCCGCCGTAGCTGCCAGCTGAACTTCCCGGAGTGAAACAGTTGTAATGGATATCGCTTGAGCCGTTTTCATGAAAGCGCAGAGTTATAATATCGTGCTCGTGTATTACCTCTATATCATCGTCGGCGAGATGAATATCGTTGTGAAGAAATCTGAGACCGTTCTCATCTGCGAACCTTTCAGCAAAAGTTTCGTATTCGCCGCAGATCACTACCTTTCTTTTACGCCAGCTTTTCAG
>DBVV01000152.1:0-5305 GCA_002308795.1 Mageeibacillus sp. UBA1255
CCGCTACGAAATTGGGAGTAGAGCCGTTTTGCGTAACCCCTTGACTTTATGTCGGCATACCGATATAATATCAAAGAAGGGGGCTGTACGCAATGATTATAGAAAATCTACTTGAAAGGAGCAAAATGACAAAATACCGGCTTGCATTGCAGGCGGGTATCCCTCATGCAACGCTTAATGACATTTGCAGCGGTAAGACAAGGCTTGAGAAGTGTTCAGCAGAAACTGTGTATAAGCTTGCAAAAGCGCTTGGCGTGTCAATGGAACTCCTGACGGAAGGCGGCATACTTCAGGCGGAACGAGAGCGAGCTTTTGAATACGGATTGCCCGATTATCTACAGCACGATCTCGATGCCTATAAAGAGGGGCTGAAATCGCACAGCGGTCTGATCGACTGCCTGTGGGGGGAACTCTACGGAAGCATAAATATGGCAGAGATAAGTGAAGGTGTAATAACAGCAGAACATGCAAATTATCTGCGTAGGAAATATCTTTACGGAACGGGAATATGATCGATTTTACAAATTGCAGGGTAATTCCCGGCAGGGCCTACAACGGTGCGAACGGCAGTAAAATTGCTATTGAATACGATGGCGGGATTTATATGCTGAAGTTTCCGCCATCTGTCGAGGGAAAGCCGATCGAACTTTCCTATACGAACAGCTGTATCAGCGAGCATATCGCCAGCAGCATCTTCAATATGCTGGGGATACGGGCACAGGAAACCATAATTGGCACTTTTACTGTCAGAGGAAAGATAAAGACTGTCTGTGCCTGCATGGATTTCACATCCGGAGGCAAGAGACTGTTCGACTTCTGCTCGATCAAGAACACTGTTCTTGACTCTGAAAGCAACGGAAGCGGAACAGAACTGTACGACATAATGGATGCCATTGACAAGCAGCAGTACATCTCCCCGACGGTTTTGCGAGAGCACTTTTGGAATATGTTTATTGCGGACGCTCTACTCGGTAACTTTGACAGACACAACGGTAACTGGGGTTTTCTCTATGATGACGCCGAAGAAAAGGCGGAAATTGCTCCTGTATTTGACTGTGGAAGCTGTCTGCACCCTCAAGCTGATGACAATGTAATGCGAAGGGTTCTCGCGAATGAAGATGAGCTTAACGCAAGAGTTTTTCAGTTCCCGACATCTGCAATTAAACTGAATGGCAGAAAAATCAACTACTATGATTTTTTGACTAAAGCGGGAAATGAAGACGCAAACCAAGCCCTAAAGCGAATCGCTCCAAGAATCCATATGGAGCAAATCGAAGATTTTATTGACCTTGTCCCAGGCATTACCAACCTGCAAAAGATGTTTTACAAGTCATATGTGCGGGCAAGGTACGAATTGATTATCTGCCAGGTAACAAAGGGGATATTTAACAGGTGAAAAGGAAAGAGAAAACCGAGATAGGCAAAATATTAAATTTATTGTTGTGTATTTTAATGGCTGATACACTGCTGGCAGCGCTTCTGTTAACCGGATGTGGAACAAACAGCCGGAAAGGTCCGAAACTATTTGACGACACATTGTCTGCCGTTCTGCCCGATCCGGGCAAGCACGTGAGTATATCAGTACGGGGAGAGCAGAACGTGATTTATAAACCGCCCGTTGACGGCTCGGGGTACCGGTACGGTCCGTCGATTATGTATTATGCTGACGGTTCGTGTGACGCATGGTTTTCAACGCCCGGATACGGAGGGGAATGGGACTGGATAACTGTAAAGCATTCAAAGGACGGGGTAAACTTCGGAGATGAAAAAGTCGTACTGGTTCCAACGCCTGATTCTATGGACAGGTTTTCGTGCTGCGATCCCGGAGTTATTTATTTTGGAGGTTACTACTACCTGGGATACACTTCCACGATCGTGGAGGGAGGCGTAAATAACAACGTGTTCGTTGCCCGCTCCAGAAATGCTTCAGGTCCGTATGAAAAATGGAACGGAAACGGTTGGGGCGGTGATCCGGCACCTGTTGTCTACTACGATGAAGATGACTCATATTACGGTGCAGGCGAACCAAGTATGGTAGTGCGTGACGGCGTTTTATATTTCTATTACACATGGGCCTGCCCGGACGGAGAATTCATAAAAGTCGCGACGTCCGATACCGCGGAAGACTGGCCTGCACGTCTGGTTTACCGCGGCGACGCATATGAAAAAATCAACAGTCAGGATTCATGCGACGTGACGTACCTTGAAGACGCGGGGATATTTGTTGCATTTACAACACAGTTCAGGTTCGCGGAAAACAGCGGCCTTGTGCTGCTTGAGTCAGATGATGGCATCACGTTCAGGCACACTCAATATTTGTGCGAAGGATTGTATAAACACCTTCACAGCCTGGGCGTAAGCAAACGGCCGGACGGTCATATTCAGTTGAAGGATGATATTTTTGTCGGTTACGCATTCAGTGACGGAGAAGGAATGAACTGGGGCAAATGGGCAACTGCGTTCCAGCACGTTTCTCTTTCGCTATATGAAGGCGAGCCGCAGCCGGAAGGCAACGGTAAACCTGGCGTTTTGTGCGGCGAATGGCTCATCGAGCGTCCAAAAGATCCGCCGATGATAGCGATCGCCACATATCCACGGATAGTTGAAATGTTCCCGGACGAAAAAGATGCAGGTGTTAGTTTCGTATGGCTCGATCCGATGCTCAGCGCATACGAACTTACCGATACCGGAAAGCTGAAGTTTTCCGGTTATGATACTTCTCTGATTTCGATCAAAAACGGGAAGATTACTTCGAAGGGCAGTACAGGAAATACTGTCGTTAAAGTGCGGTACAAGGGGCTGGAGACTGAATTTAAGGTGTACGTACATGGCTCGTTTACAGAGTTCCAGGGAAGCAGCAGTAAGACGGTAGAAGAGTTTACGCCGGTGACAGGCGAATTTGAATTGACCGCAAATCAGAAGCACTCTCCGCAGATCCGCGGCCTTGTGAGATTCTCGGACAATACCTGGGCGGAGGCGTATAACAGCGACAAGATGGTGAGTGCTAAGCGTTTTCCGGTGACCTATACCGTCAGCGACAACAGCATTGTCAGCGTAAGCGACCGCGGCCTGATCACACCGCTCTCACCCGGAAAGGCAACGGTGACCGTAACGATCGCAGGCGGCAAGTCTTTCACGGTCACAGTGCGTGTGCTGGAGCAGCCGGACGGTGTTTGATCTTGATCACGTCATAAGCTTATGCTCTTTCCGGCGCAGCCGAACAATGTCAGTTTCTTTTTAACCTCT
Organism: Mageeibacillus sp. UBA1255; assembly: GCA_002308795.1. GTDB lineage: Bacteria > Bacillota > Clostridia > UBA1212 > UBA1255 > UBA1255. The sequence continues at coordinate 3,247 of DBVV01000152.1, forward strand.
GCCTTGATCGCTTCGACTTTGCGCTGCCTGAGAGACAGATAATCGAGCCCCTCTTCGATGCCGCTTCGGATCGCCGCAAGACCGGCAAGGCAAAGATCAGTGTGGATATTGACCTTTGTGATCCCTGCCTCGATCGTGTTCCTGAAGTCCTGATCCGTAAGGCCGGAACCGCCGTGCAGGACCAGCGGGGTGTTCAGTGCAGCGCGGATCTCTTTTAACCTGCAGATATCCAGATGCGGTTTGGCTTTATAAACGCCGTGTGCCGTTCCGATGGCGATCGCGAGTGCGTCAACGCCTGTCGCATCTGAAAATGATACTGCTTCTTCAGGTGTGGTATACATGTCTCGTACGTCTCCGTCTCCGCTCTCAGCCATGCCCACGTGTCCGATCTCGCCTTCAACGCTGGCGCCGAAAGCGTGGCAGATACGCACTATCTCGGCGGTGTCGCGCAGATTATCATTTGCATTACCGGCGGATCCGTCAAACATAATGCTCGTAAAGCCGAGTTTTAATGCTTCTATGCAGCGTTCGAACGTCAGTCCGTGGTCAAAGTGTACGACTACCGGTACGCTTGCGCGTTTCGCGGCGGCGATCATCGAGGGAGCGATCAGTTTCAGTTCGCCGTACGGCAGAAGCACCTGCGCGGTGCCAACGATCACCGGGGAGCGGAGTTCTTCTGCTGCGTCAATTACTGCCTCCAGCATATCCGAGTCTGTGGCGTTGAACAACCCTACGGCGTAATGACCTTCCTGTGCTTTTTTCAGAACGTCGGTCAGATTCGTTAGCATAAAATAATCTACTTCCTCTCGAATTTGTTAATGATTTCGTATATTTCGTCTTTGTTCTTTATACCGTCGGTGGAGTTGGCGGAGAAAAGGCACGTTGCAGCGGCGCCGGATGCAAACCGCAGCATTTCCCGGTCGGACATACCGGTGTATATCCCGTAAAGTGCTCCGGCGCAGAACGCGTCGCCGGCACCAACGCTGCCTTTTATGAGTTCTCCTGGGATGTTAAGCGAAGGAACGACAGTAAAACGGCGAATGACATTGTCCGCGGGCCGTGTTCCGCCACCGGATGGAGCGTTTGGCACGTCGCGGCTGAGACACATACCTGCGCTTTTAGCGTGAACGATCACCTTTTCATTGACCCCGGCGTCGATCATTCGCTCCATTGCAGAGCGGATGCCGTCAATATTCAGTTCGGATCGTCCATCCGAATCAATGTATGGTTCAACGTCCCAGATAAGACATGCTTCGATCTCGTTGATTATTACGTAGTCGCAGTATTTCAGCGCCGGGATCACCGTACGCGGAAAGTCGCCGGAATCGCTGCTGACAACGTCGATCGACGTTTTTATTCCCGCCTGCTGTACGTCGCGGAGAAATCTTGCCATCACTGTTCCGTATTCGCTGTCTTCGGCGTCAAATCTGTCCAGCAGCATTACGTAGCCTGTATGCAGCAGTTTCGTGCGGCGGGCAAGTTCTGCCATATCGATGTCTTCAGGGGAGAATTCTGCGTTTGCGCCTCGCATGTGAAAGAACGTTCGTTCGCCGTCCGGCTGGCTCATCACGTCGGTGAATGAGGTGGGATTATCATCAGAAATCTTTATCAGATCCGTTGAAATGCCGTTTTCTTTCAGCGTTTTCAGAATAAAATCGCCATATGCGTCCTTACCCAGACGCCCGAGGGCGTTTATCCGCAGCGTGCGGTCGATCTTAGCCAGCCCGATCCCCGTGTTTGGTACCGGGCCGCCGACTCCCGCAGACACAGCCGTGATGTCCGCGAGCATGCCCTGACGCGGGTAAGCGGATATGTTTTTAACGATGTCGGCAATAAGATTTCCCGCTATCGCAATGCCTTTTTCTTGTCTTGTTTCTGCTGCTTCAGCTGGCTTCGACGTCAATTCATTTGTCCGCCTTTCGTGTGCGTTTTCGTCACGGATTATAAACAATACCTTGATCAAAAGCAAGAGCCCTTTTGATTGGGGATTTTGCGGGGCTCTTTTCCTGTTTCCGTGAAATATTGTTCTTCGCCATTTTACCACTGAAGACAGCGCCGG
>DBVV01000152.1:5346-5923 GCA_002308795.1 Mageeibacillus sp. UBA1255
ATTTCACGGAAACAGGAAAAGAGCCTCTTGCGGAATATGATTGACAAACAGAAAAGAAAACGCTTAAAATATTGACGATAAATATAAACGCAGCGAAGCAGATCAGAGGCACTTTGCAAGAAAAAGCGGGAGGCAATATGGACAGCACTGAGAGAGTACGGAACACGATACTTGGCAAACCGACAGACCGTCAGCCAATATACGGCTGGGTCGCTGCAAATTTATCCGCGCAATTAACACAGGCGTACGGATCTGTTGCCGCATTCGAGGATAAATATGAATTTGATATGAGCCACGTTTTCGGAGGCCCGGGTTCATTTCACGATGAGATTTTCAGGCGACTGAGAGCCGAAACGGATGAGATGACGCCTGACCTGCTGCTTGATGAGGATATATTCACCGATCCGGACGTGCTGGATCAATACCGCAACGTGCAGGACGCCATCAGTTTTCACAAACAGCGCGGCAGATTCTGCTACGTACAGACGCCCGGCTTTTTTGAACAGTTTAACGGAGTGTTTGGAATAGAGAATCAGCTGATGTACCTCGCGATGTATCCGGACGAGCTTGACGAGCT
>DBVV01000152.1:5937-13072 GCA_002308795.1 Mageeibacillus sp. UBA1255
CAGGCGGAATGGACCGTAAAATTCGCAGGGCACTGTATTGACCTCGGGATCGATATGGTGCATATTTCGGATGACTGGGGATCGCAGAACGATCTTATGTTTAACCCGCAGCTATGGTGGGATATTATTTATCCGCATATGAAACGTGTCGTTGACTACGTGCACTCGCGCGGATGCTTCTGTTCGCTGCATTCGGACGGGTGCATCTTAAAAGTTACCGACGGTATAGAAAAACTGGGGCTCGACGTTGTCCATCCGTGGCAGGAAAGCGCGAAAATGTCTTATGATCTTTATCTTGATAAATATCAGGATAAATTCGCTATCCTGGGCGGGATATGCATACAGACGGTACTCGGGCTCGTTGGCCGAGAGGAACTGGAGAAGGAGATAAGACGCGTGTTCGGGCTGCTCCGGGGCAAGCGCTGGATCTGCTGCACGACGCATTTCGTGCAGGACCACTGCTCGATAGATGATCTGGCTTTCGCGTACGATCTGATCTACAAACTGGCCAGGGAATGACAGGGAACAGGGAACAGGAAAATGGATCTATCAGCGATATTTACGCCGGAAAATGACGAAAGACCGCTTAGCGATATAAAAGAGGGCGGAGGATTTACCGGGATCTTCAGGACGATCGCCGTTGTCGGCGACTCGCTCGCGGCCGGTGATCTGGAATCGATCGACGTTGGCGGGCCGAAAGAATTTCATGACTTTTTTGATATATCATGGGGATCGTATATTGCCCGCATGTGCGGCGTAACCGTGCATAATTTCTCGCGGGGGGCAATGACCGCCCGTGAGTATTGCAATTCTTTTGCTGACGAGAAGGGGTATTGGGACAAGTCGCTCGCGGCGCAGGCGTACGTTCTCGCACTTGGATGCAACGACCTTGACGAAGCCCGGCAGCCAGTCGGTAATATCGGAGATATCGATCCGGATCATCACCGTAACGCTCCTACTTTCGCCGGTGATTTCGGTAAGATCATACAGCGGTATAAAGAGATCAGTCCGGACGCGGTGTTTTTCCTGGTCACGATGCCCCGCGAGCCGCTTGAACTCTTAGCGGAGGAGTTTCAGGTCAAACACGAGTCTCACCGGGCGCTTATGTACGATCTCGCGGCTCATTTTTCAAACACGTTCGTTATCGATCTGGCGGAGTACGGTCCCGTTCACGATAAAGAATTCCACCGGCGTTTTTACACCGGTGGACATCTGAATGCCGCGGGATATCTGCTTACTGCTAAACTGATCGCTTCGTATATCGATCATATCGTGCGGCACAATATTGAATTTTTCAACCGTTCCGGCCTTATCGGACCGCAGCCGATCTATCCCAAGGGCTGATCGAACGGCGGTCGTGCGAAGGCATCAGCCGTTAAGAGTTCCGTCCCAGGTGCTTACTTTATCCGAAGTTTTTTCTTCCTCCGTGAACCAGTGCTGGGTTATACACTTTGCGTCGGTGTAGAAATTCATACCGTCTTTTCCGAGCGTATGCAGTGCGCCGAAGAACGATTTTTTATGGCCCGAGAAGGGGAAAACGCCTACCGGCACCGGGATGCCTACGTTTATGCCTACCATGCCGCCGTCGGTGCGTTTCGCGAATTCGCGCGCGAAATAACCGTTCTGCGTATATATGACGGAGCCGTTTGCGAACGGGTTAGCGTTCATAACAGCCAGGCCTTCTTCGAAGTTCCTGACACGCTTCACGCACAGCACCGGACCGAAGATCTCACGCTGGCCTACGTACATATCCTGGGTCACGTGGTCAAGGATCGTAGGTCCGAGGTAGAAACCGTTTTCAAATCCGGGGACGGTCACGTTCCGTCCGTCCAGTACGCACACCGCGCCGTCGGCAATGCCTTTTTCGATGTCTCCGATGATCTTCTGCTTATGTGCCGCGCTGTAGACCGGGCCGAGTTTCGTCTCTTTATCATACGCGGGACCGACCTTGATGTCCGAAGCGAGTTTAACCAGTTCGGCGACAAGTTCGTCAGCGATCTCTTCTTCGACGACAACGACCGGCAGTGCCATACAGCGTTCTCCCGCGCAGCCGAACGAGGCGTTGATTATGCCCGCCGCCGTACGCTGGATCGGAGCGTCCTTCATTACCAAGGCGTGGTTCTTAGCCTCGCACAGCGTCTGAACGCGCTTGCCGTATTTCGACGCTTTTTCATATATCGACAGACCGACTTTGGTGGATCCGACGAACGAAACGCCGCGGATACGCTCGTCAGCGAGCAGCACGTCGGTAACTTCGCGACCGCAGGTGATAATATTCAGCACGCCGTCGGGAAGCCCGGCCCGGCGGTAAATATCAGCTATCTTGAGAGCGGTCATCGGGGTGGAACTGGAAGCTTTGATCACGATGGTATTGCCGCATGCGATACACATCGGGGTCATCCAGCCCATCGGTATCATGGCGGGGAAGTTGAACGGAACGATCCCCAGGAACACGCCGACGGACTCGCGGATCATCACCGTGTCATAGCCGCTCGAGGCGTTCATCATTGAATCTCCCATCATCAGCGAGGGCATCGAAAGCGCATGCTCGGTAGCCTCCTTAGCCTTCAGCACGTCTCCTTTAGCCTCCTCCCAAGCTTTACCGTTTTCGCGGGCAACGCTCATGGTGAGTTCGTCCATCTCTTCTACGAGCATTCTGCGCACGTTGTGGAGGATCTGCATCCTCTTAAGTACAGGAGTATCCTTCCATGCCGGAAATGCCTTGTAGGCCGCCTGAACGGCCTTCAGGGCCTCTTCCTGCGTGCACTTGGGCGCCTTTGCGATGATCTCGCCGGTGCTCGGGTTATAGACGTCGTAATATTCCTGCGCGGCAGAATCGACGTATTCGTTATTAATAAACAAATTCAGTTTTTCCATAATTTTCGATCAGCTCCTTAAACGGTTTGTGTGAAAAGATTCTTTCCAGAAGCGCGGGATCGATCTCCCTGAGCACTTCCTGAAAATCCTTGTGAGCGGCAGCGCTTATCACTTTCAGTTTTTCACGGCTCTCGGCCTGGCTTTCGGCGCGGTGGGGAGGGTAGCCCTGACCCATCGGGTCTGCGAACAGTTTTTCGAATATGTATTTCAGATTTATATCCGCAGCCCAGCCGAAGCCTTTATTAAGAGCGAGGGAAATGCAATTGCCCCCGTTGATCTGTGAAAACAGCCAGGCGTCAAGCGAGTTCAGTATCAGTCCGCAGAATACGTTCGGGTACTGCATAGCCGAGATAAGGAAACCTTGTCCGGTGCCGCAGCCGCCTATGACCATATCGACCGCGCCTGAATTCAGTGCGATCGCTGCCATCAGTCCTGTGTGGATATACGTGAGTTCCGGCTCGTCGCCGCTGCCTGTCATGCCTACGTTGAATATCTCGGCAGGCACGTTTTCCAGCGCCTCCATCACTTTTGGATTTTTGTCCTGTGAGGACACTTCATTGATTACTGCTATTCTCATGATCATCTGATCCCGCCCTTTCGTTCTATGCATATTCTGGCTTTCCTTGCTATTTCTTCAGCAGTCAGTTTAAAACGCTCCTGCAGGTATGCCTGTGTACCGACTTCTCCGAACGATTCGAATACGCCTACGCGCTCGACCGGTGCGGGATATTCGGCACCGAGGAGTTCGCTCACCGCGCTGCCCAATCCGCCTATTACATTGTGGTTTTCTGCCGTTACGATCGCTCCGCACGTTCGTGCCGCTTCCAGGACTGCCTCCCGGTCGATCGGTTTTATAGTGTGCATATCGATAACGCCCGCGTCAATACCTTCGAGTTTCAGTATTTCTCTTGCCCGGATGGCTTCGTATACCATTATGCCGCAGGCGATCAGGCATACGTCTTTTCCTTCGTAGAGCCGCATTGCCCTGCCGATCCTGAATTTTGTTCCGTCGCGGTAGATCCTGACCGTTTTGCGTCTGGACGTCCGGAGGTAGAACACGCCGTACGTTTCGGCCATTTCTTTTACGACTGATGCGTACATCGTGCTGTCTGCCGGCTCGACGACGGTCGCGTGCGGTATGAGCCGCATAAGTCCGAGGTCTTCGAAGGGCATGTGCGTGCCTCCGTTCTGCGCGGCCGTTACGCCAGGATCTGCACCGATTATTTTAACGTTGAGGTTCTGGTAGGCGCATGACAGGAACAGCTGATCGAAGACGCGGCGTGTGGCGAATATACCGAACGCGTGGAAGAAGGGGACCATGCCGGTGGCGGACAATCCCGCGCTCATACCGACTGCCTGAGCTTCCATGATGCCGCAATTGACCGCGCGGTCAGGAAAAGCTTTATAGAACCTGCCCGTTCCGACCGAGTGGCTCACATCGGCGTCAATGACCATAAGTTTGTCGTTGACCTCCGCTTCGGCGATCAGGGCATCGCAGTATGCCTGGCGCATCTCAACTTCGTCGGGTGCGAAATTTTCAACTAAAAAGCTCATAACTCCGCCTCCAGTCTGCGGTCTATCTCCGCGATCGCGCGCTCTGCATCTTCGTGTGAAACCGGCATATAGTGGTTGAATCCGTCGAATTCGGCGAAGCAGCAGCCGTGGCCCTTTTCTGTGTCGCAGATGATCGCGACCGGCCTGTCTCCGGCCTCGCGCGAGATCGCTTCGTACAGTGCACTGACGTCGTGACCGTTTACACGCCTTACTTCGAATCCGAACGCGTCAAACTTTTTCCCCAGATCTTCTTCATTGCAGATGTCTTTAACGTATCCGTCCAGCTGGCGGCGGTTATTGTCAACGAGCGTGACCAGGTTCGTCAGTTTTCTGTGGGCGATGAACATGAGTGCTTCCCAGTTCTGTCCTTCCTGCAGCTCTCCGTCTCCAAGGATCGCAAATACTTTTCCCGGAATACCCTGAAGCCTTTTACCGAGCGCGACGCCTGATGCCAGCGATAATCCCTGCCCGAGCGATCCGGTGCTGATGTCGATGCCCGTCGTTTTCAGTCTGTCGCAGTGGCTGGGGAGGTTCGTACCGCCCTTGTTCAGCGTAAGCAGTTCTTCCTTGTCGAAGTATCCTTTTAGCGCGAGCGTGGCGTACAACGCCGGTCCGCAGTGCCCTTTTGAGAGTACCAGCCAGTCGCGGTCTTCCCATTGAGGGTTTTTGGGATCGATATTCATTATATCGCCATACAGCACGGCCAGGACGTCGGCGACCGACATACTGCCGCCGATGTGTCCCGAGCCCGCGGATTCCAGCGCACGGATGCAGTTTTTGCGGATCTCCGCCGCGAAACGTTTTGTTTCCAGTGCGTTAAACTGTTTCTTCTTTGATGGCATTTTCGTACGCCTTTCTTCTTTCTTCCATATAGCCCGGGATCGGAACGTCCCACCATCCGAACGCTTCTCCGCCGGAGTAGGGGTGAACGGACGACACGGGCACGTGGATCAGCGAGGGGCCTTTCTGCTTAAGAGCGTCTTTTACGGTGTCGCGCAGTTCGGAGTTGTTTTCCGCACGGTATGCTTTAATATGGAATCCTTCGGCGATCGCTTTGAAATCGGGAGCGTAAGTTTCGCCGTCCTGCTGGAAATCGTTGCCGAACGTGTTCTCTTTACCGAGCACGTCTACCTGGAGATCCTTGATAGCCATCCAGCCGCGGTTATCCGCGAGGATGACAATGACGGGAATGTTGTATTGTGCGGCCGTTGACAACTCCTGCATGACCATCATGAAGTCGCCGTCGCCCAGCAGTGTGACAACGGGTCTCTCCGGAGCCGCCAGCTTCGCGCCCATTGCCGCCGGGAACGCCCAGCCCATCGTGGAGAAGCCTCCGGTGGTGAGGTTGCAGCCGCGTTCTTCGTAGCAGTATTCCTGGAAAAGCTGCGCCTGAGTGTTGCCCGATGACGTTGTGATTATGGTGTCTTTCGGAAGCGTGTCGCTCAGCACGCCGATCATGCGCGAGATGGTCATCTCTTCTGTTTCGGCGTTCCATTTGTTATGCACGTATTCGAACCAGTCTTTGCGGCGCTGTTTTATTTCGTCAAGATATGCTTTGTTTACCTTGAAAGCGGGGTCTTTTTCGAGTACCTGCGTCAGGAACGATGTCACGTCGCCGAATACTCCGACGTCTGCGGCATAGTTTTTACCGATCTCGTGACCGTCCAGATCGACCTGGATCAGTTTCGTGTCGGGGAAGTTGAACGCTATCCCTTTGCGGTACGAGCAGGTGGATTCGTCTGCGAAACGTGTGCCCAGTGCGAGGACAACGTCTGCTGAGCGGCTGATCTCGAGTCCGATTTTCGTGCCCTTGCTGCCTGTATGGAAGCAGTACTGGTCGTGTGTTTCACGGACCGTGCCTTTTGCAGCCAGCGTCGTTATTATCGCCGCGCCCCATTTTTCTGCCAGTTTTTCTATGAGTTTTCCGGCTTTTGCGTGAAGAGCACCGCCACCGACGAATATCAGAGGACGTTTAGCGGTCTTCATAAGCTCGATGGCCCGGTCTACCGCTTTCTCGTCAGCGACGGGGAGTTCCCAGATCTGCTGTTTTTCGAGTGCTATCGGTTTATCTACCGAATCTGCCTGCACGTCCATCGGGAGCGTTACGGCACACGGTCCGCGCCTGCCGGACAACATCTCTTTGAATGCGTTGTTCATGATGCGCGGGAGCTGCCCTGCGGTCTCGGCGCGCCAGCTGCGTTTGACCAGCGGCTCGAGCGCACGCTGGATGTTGCTGTCGTGGTATTTTTCAACTTCCTGCAGCACGCCTACGCCGTACATATTTGTGTGCGTGTCGCCGCAGAGGGCAAGGAACGGGGTGGAATCCACGAATGCCGTTGCCAGCCCGATCGACAGGTTGAGTGTGCCGGGGCCGATCGACGCGAATACCGCCAGAGGCTCGCCTTTTACTCTGTAGTATCCGTCTGCGATCGCCGCGGCTGCCTGCTCATGCTTTACCTGCATATATTTGATCTTGCCTTCAGCTTCTGCTTTGCGGATAGCGTCGAACAGGCCAAGCACGCCGTGTCCGGGGATACCAAGTATATACGGCACTTTTTCATTGATGAGTTTTTGTACGATTACTTCTCCGCCAGTTTTTTTCATAAAGATCCTCTCTCCAATCTGAAAGATTAATTGATAATTGAAAATGGAAAATCAAGGTGTTTTTGATTACCTTATTTTTCGCCAGCGAAGCCGGATAGAT
>DBVV01000151.1 GCA_002308795.1 Mageeibacillus sp. UBA1255
GATGCGCTCTACCTACTGAGCTATAAGAGCAAAAGGAACGCGCTTTTAACGTGCGCGTTCCGTATTATACATATGAAAAAAAACTTTGTCAACCGGATTTTTTGCCGCGCAGATTTTTGCGCCGCGGACCGGTTACTGCGCTTCGTCAGGCCATTCGTAAAGGCCCTTGTACGCCTGCGCCGCCTCCAGCGTAGTAAACAGCGCTATTGATTCGATCTTAAGAGCATACTCATCGGTAAGTACTAGAGCGCCGTCATTATAAGGGTCGATCCTGATCGACGTAACGTCGCCTTCGAGAGTATCCGGATTCATATAACCTGCCGTTGTCGCATCCAGAACGATAACTTCCCACTCGCCCGGCTTGGTGTAATCAAACTGGATCATTGCCCAGCCGCGGCCGTCGGTAGTAGTCGAAAAACGGTACTCACCGTTGTAGTCATTTTTGGACGCTTTCAATTTCATCGCTATGTATCTGTATTCTTCTGCTGTGCCGAACCCGGTCTCTGTATTGACCGTGGCAAACGGGTCATTGGCGACTACGTACATAACTGCGCCATCTTCTTCCTGCTCGATCCTGCATGCTCCGTTCGAAGTGAAAGCGCTTTCGCCGAGTTCCGTAAAATCAAGATAGAAATCGGTGCCTGGGTCAAGTTCTTTGACCCTCGGTGCAGGCTCTTCCGTAGGATCGGAGGGTTCCTCTGTCGGAGCGCGGGTCACGACAGCGGTCGGCGCAGGTGTCGCGGGTATTTCTGAAGGCGTGCTTTCGTATGCAGGCACTTCATCGGTTTTTCCGGGTCCGGGAGAACTGTCGTCTTTTACGCCGCACGATGACAGAACGAACAGCATAATTATTGCCAGAATGAGCGCTGAAACGACTGAGATGATTTTTGAGCGCTTTATCTTTTTCATAGTCAGTTTCCTTCTAAGTAGTTATTGTAGGTCCTATTAACTGATAGTATAAAGTTCCGCAGCGTCGCTGATATTTCCGCTGATGCCTCCGCCCTCGATTTTAAGAGAAAGTTCCGGAAGTTCTTCGCGCACCTCCGCATATTCGATCCTGATCCGGTGAAGACCGGCGCCGAGCCGGAGCGAACCCTCGTCATATGCGAGGTATTCCGAAGAACGGTTCTCGTCGTACACGCATTCCGCGACAAGGCGGCCGTCGATATAAACCTTTCCGCAATCGTCGCAAGTAAGCGAGAATTTGTACTCCGCGTCTGCAGGGAGCTTCACGTACCCTTCATAAAGTACCGCGTAATCCTTCTGAAGCCCGGAAATGCATCTCGCATCGACGGAATCGGTTACAGCAGTATATTTTTTCTTTACGGTCAGAAGGTCAGGTTCAGGCATCTTGCCGTAACCCGCGGTCAGTTTAAAACCGTAGGCGGTCAATCCCCGCACCAGTCCCGCCTTTTCGTCATCAGTAAGCTCTGCCGCAGGCATATACGCAACTGCTTTTCTGCCAGGAGCTAAAGCAGCGATCTCATCGGCAGAAACGGCAGGCTTCTCCTTGTCCGCGGCGTACGGAACGTTCAGCGTTAAAGTGTAGTTATTGCGGCGCTCGGGAGCATTGTCACCGGTCGTGAACCAGGAATAAAGGTCGTAGATATCAGTTACGTTGTCCGTCCAGTGGAAATTAAGCGTGAATCGTTCCAACGTGACACCAAGCAGCGAGCGCGGAACGGCTATCATCAGTTCGCTTTCCGAAAGGCTCATCCGGACAATGCCTATCTCCTGCCATACGTCATTTTTATACGCGCAGACAGTCGTGTATTTTTCGTTCAGAATGTCGTAATTGATAACGTAGTCGTATCCTTCCCAGCCCGTGCTTTTATCGTTATCGGCGTCAATAAACAGCAGCATCCAGTTCCGCCCTTCCGGCTTCGTGAGCTTTTCCGCAGTGCGCACGTAAAAGTAAAGCATTCCGCCGTCAGCCGTCATTCGGCTCTCGACAATATCATTGCGCCCCGTGGTATTGACGTATTTGATCGTCCCGGTCGTATCGGTGGAATTGCGTTCCGTCGTATCGCCCTTAAAATCTGTAAACACCGGCCTGATCTCCTGCCATTGCCCGAAACCGCCGTCAATATCCACCGTCTTCGCCCCCGTATTCCCGTCCGGCGGCAGCACGCCCTTAAATCTGCGGATGATCGAACACATCTGGTAGAAATAATTGTCCGTAAATCCGCCCTTCATCGGCTCGATATCGCGTGAAAACTCGCGGTTGAACTGATCTACGTATCCCGTATCGGTCGGTTTCGGATTGTCCTGCGTGAAATTCTGAGCGATCCATTCGTTCCAGCGCGTTATAAGCATTACCTGGCACTCCGGATGTTCGTCCATCAGCTGTTTAAAAGTGCGCTCGAACATAAGACCATCGCCCATCGTGGGGGTCTCAAAGAACTTATCTACGTATTTTTTTGAAGATCTCACGGCACTGCGCCCCGACCCGTAGTTAGCAAAAGCAGCCGTTCCGATGCCGATGCACTCCGCTTTTTCCGGATCCTCCGCCCAGCCGTAAGTCTGGCCGTAAAGTACGCCTCCGTCGATCCACCATTTTTCTCCGCCGCCCAGCCACGACTTGCGGAACGTCAGTTTATCCTTGAAATTATCGTCGTTGAATATCGGGAATTCACCGTCATCCGTCGGTTTTATAAGGGCGAGCGGCTTGCCTTCCCAGTAGAACCACAGATCCTTATATTTTTCTTCCGTCATGAAGAGATCATAGAATTTGCCCGTATCTCCGTGCGATGCATTCGCGTCAGTACCGAAGCACCATGGCACCACGAACGGCGTCATCTGCCCCTCCGCGCGCATCTCTAAGCACGTGTCAAGGAACGTCCTCATCGCGTTCTCGTAAAGGTACCCGTTCGTCATATCGAAATAGAGGAAGTCAACGCCCGCCATGGAGAAATAGTACATGTCGCGCCTGATCTGCCATACGTCATTCGCTTTGTGGTACCCCGTCTCGGGCTCGCCCCAGAAGCAGAACCCCCATCTCGAACCGAAATCCGGTTTTACGGGGTTATTGGCAAGTACTTTCGTGACGTCTACAGGCGCCGATATTTCCGCCGTCCAGAGCGAATAAAACAGCCCCACGTACTTGCCCTTCTTCGGAAGCCCGACTTCTTCCGACGTCGGCAATTTTCTTCCGAGCGCGTCGATGGCTGTCTCGTTATAACTGCCGACAATTATCTGCGGCGATTTTCCGTCTTTCGTCAGCACCTGTTTTTCAGGCGATGCCGGCTTGAATTCGAGGAGGTCAATGCTTTTCACAGGTTTTTCCCCACTTTCGTTTCCGCTTTCGTTTCTGCATCCGCCCGCGCAAACTGCCAGTACTAACGGCAGCAGCATTGCCAGCAGCAGATACCGGACAAAAGCGGGGGCGGGTTTTCTTTCTTTGTCGGTTCTCTCGTCCGGTCCTGACATCGACTGACCTCCTCTTGAAATAGTTTATTCGGCCTCGCGGCAGATAATAACGATCTTGCCCACCGTGCTGTCGATCAGAGCGTACTCGTCGCTCCAGCCCTGACCGCCCGTAACGAACGATCCGGGGCCGGTCGCGCCGGGATTCGCGGGGATCTGATGAAGCGGTCCGAACAGATTCTTGCGGCTCGGGATCAACGTAACGTCGATCGGAAGACCGGCATTGACCCAGTCGGTAACGTCTGCCTCGTACGGATCCCAGCCCAGCACGATCTTTTCAGGTGCGTTTATATCTCCGCCGGGCGTCACTTTCACAAGGCTGCCTGTGAATTCCGCCGTCTTGATGATAAGTCTCTTCCCTTTTCCGGGCTTGCGCAGCTTGCCGAGATGGTACGTTAAAGGTCCGGTATAGAAAGGCATATTGTATTCGCACAGGTTCTTATACCCGATCTTTTCCGGAAGATCCGTAAGAGTATTTCCGTCCCACGCGGCCTTAACGCCGAAATCGCCGATCAGGTATACCGCCTCGATGTTGGTCGTACGCATGAAATCCGTTGTCAGCGTTAAAAGGTTCCCGCCTTCGCGCACGGTCCCCGCAGGTACTTTCAGCACCTGGAGGCAGTTATCGATCCAGAAACCGTCTTCGGGTCTATGTTTGAGCGTCTTTCCGTTGAGCTTCACGGTCCAGTTCTCGGGTCTCTCTAAAGCGAGCTTCAATTCACCTTCAGGCACTTTTTCCGCGTTAAAACGGTATCTAAGTTCAAGCTTTCCGTATTTTTCGGTATAATTGAGCTTCGCGTACCAGGGCTGAAGCATTCCGCCGCCCCGGTGTTCGATCCCTACCATATCGCGTACTGACTGATCGACTTTCAGCACTTCCAGAGGCTTCTTCCATTCGCCGCCGTTCAGTCTGAATTCCGCCTTATCCAGCACGAGCACGTTCTGCTCGCCCATAGTATAATCGAAATCAGGAGCGGCGTTCTTAGCGCTTACGGTCTTTCCTTCAGCGGGCTTTTCGGGGAGCCTTTCTGCGTCAGGAGTAAATACGAATACGTGTTCTCCGCCCGGCAGCATCTTGAAATCGACCGTAACTACGCCGCCCGAGCGTTTGTGAGGCACGCTGTATCTTTCACCGGACGAGAGCATCCACTCCTGGACGCACACCCTTCCTTTAAGCAGCCCGGCATTGTCGCGAACTTTAAGTTTAAGGCCGTCGATGGCGTTATTTCCGTCCGCGTTAAGCAGGACGACGTACATATTTCCGTTGCCGGCGTCGAATCTCGCCTGCGCCATCACGCGATTCTCGATCTTTCTGCCGCGGGTGACAACGACGTCCGTGCTGATATTGCCCCTGAGCGCTCCGGAGAGAGCTGCTCCGTCAAATTCGGTAACGATGCTCTTCTTAGCCAGTTCGGACGGTTTCGACGATTCGCGGGCGTCAATATATTTCGGCGCCTCTCCCGCAAATATAAGTTTTCCGCCTTTATCCGCGAACTTCTTGAGCAGTTTATACGTGGACGACCTTATGCTGTCGGCGCCGCTGACAACGATATTTTTGTATACGGCTTTCCCTACGCGTATCACGGTCTGCCCGTCTTTAACCTCTACCTTCGCCAGGCGGCTCATCATTTCCTCGTCGCCGTAATCGAAATCGATCTGGTTATCCGCAAGCATGTGGAACAGGCGTCTGTAATGATCTTCCAGTTTGTGAATATACGGATCGACAGGATTGATCCACGAAGCCCAGCCGATGCGGATGCGCGACCAGAGAGATTCGATCGGATTTATCACCAGCACGTCGCACAGAGGTTTACCCTGCTGCATTATATAACCGAACCGTGCGAAATACGTCTCTACGGCGTTGTAATCTTTATAATACGTTGACTGATGCAGTATGCTCGCAGGGTAGTCGCGCTTGCTCTCGCCTTCCATCGTATACCACGAAAGATGCGGACAGCGAAGGTTTATACCGTAAAGCGCCTGCCAGTCTCCGGTGAGCTTATGGCCCTTGAAATTGAACTGCCAGCCGGTGCAGCCGTACAGTTCGGAAAGGCGCCAGTCCTTGCCCAGCTGGCGGCATGAGGACTCGAGCTGCTTCGCAGCCCAGTAGCAGCGGTTACCGCCGGTCAGTATATCGATGCCCGGGTATCCCATATGCTCGTAGAATCTCATCAGCGAGCCGTTCGGAACCGTCTGGTTCGTGAGTGAATCCTCGTGCAGCACGTGCCCCGTGAATTCTATCCCGTTCTTTATGCACCATTCGTTGATCGGCTGGGCGAAACGCTCGAGGAACAGCGCGTCGGCGAGGTTAACTATGTCGTGTTTTACCGGCCATACGCTCTTTCCGTCTTTATTGTAGTAGATCTCGGGGAGTATCGCTCTCGCACTGTAGCCGTAGCGTTTTTCGAATTCTTCGAACATATCGTCCGTGTAGCAAAGCGAGCAGACACGCTTCCCGCCTTCGTTGTGAAGGTTATCGAGCAAATGCCCGCGGTGAGGTTCGTCGGTGAATATTCCTTTGATCGACTTCCCGATCCTGTCGCCGCAGCGTTTTTTATACTCTTCATGCGTCATTTCGATGAATTTATCTGTCGCTTTACGGCTCATCGTGTCGATATAAGTAGTTCCGTTGTAGCCGCTCGAAGGTCTGTCCGGTACGACGGTGAATCGCAGCACTTTCCAGCCTTCCGCCGGTTCAGGTTTTTCGCCCTTCTCCAGTTCTCTGTACTCATAGATATCGAATCCGTCGATCTTTCCGTAGAACACGGCAAGATCGTTTTTATCCGGTTCGTATTCCGCCGGGTCGGTCTCGGTAAGTACGAGCGACTTAGCGCGGTACTGCGGGTCAACGGTGACTTTTCCTCCTGCCGAGCCGCTGGGCCAGCGGTCTTCGTCGTACAGCCACGACTCGAGCCCCTGCTTCTCGCCTTCGTCGGCAACGGCGTTTATCATATCGAACCAGTCGTCGCCTAAATATTCGGTGATCAGTCCGGCTCGCGAGTGCATGAAATAACCGCCGAACCCCATTTCCTTCATAACGCCGACCTGGCGCTTGAGTTCTTCTTTTTCTAGTTCGCCGTTCCACGACCAGAACGGTTTGCCTCTGTAGGCTACTCCGGGTTCCTGAAAACCATCAAGAAGTTTTTTGCTGTTCATAAGCGTTTCCTCCGCTGTTTTTAATATATTTCAATGATTTTTGTTGCTATTTAGGCCACAGACCATCCGCGATATGCAGAAGCGTCCCGTATGAATGCTCGAAAAGGGCACTGTTGTCGGAGAAAGTAGTAAAATTCCCGCCGGTGGTGCGTTTGAGAAGCGATAACGCATCGGCCTTCAGTTCTTCATTGTCCGAAGCGAATATCTGCATGAACAGATCCGCATCCTGAAGCCCGTCCCTGGTATTCATAAACCTTGCCGAAAGATCGAGTTTCTTTCTTCTCACGTTCGGATAAACTATCGCGCCGTCGCCTTTGAACCTTGCGTCCGCGTTAAATCCGTACAGCGAATTTCCGTCTCCCCAGTAGTTGAAGCCCCAGTGCAGGAAGCCTTTCGCTCCGACGTCAATGCACGCCCATTCCATAAGCCTCGAGCGTATCACCGGGAGGTCAACGAATTTGTTGAGCCACCACGCTTCTTCCGGGAAGCAGCACGAGTACAGCCACAGTTCTCCTCCCCGCCCGATCATCTTTTTAAACACCGATTGATCCTCATCGTGAACGTTGATCCTGGGCACCGCCCATTTCGCCGTCTCGCAAATGACTCTGGCACTCTCGATCATATCGAGCGGTTCTCCGGTTACTATCGAAGGCGCTGCTTCTAAAATGATCTTATCCGCCCAGAGCCATCCTTCAGTCGTATGCGGTTCATCCTCTATGTGCGAGCGGAATATCTTATCCCACCCTTTTTCCTTCAGATGTGCCTCAAGCGCAGTATATAACGCTCTTATATACTCCTCTGCTTCGGGAGAAAACGTGTCGTAGCTCACGCCCTTACCGTTTTCGCCGATCGCGTAGACTGCTTTTCCCTCGACCGACTGCATGATTGCGCTCATGGTAAACCCGCGCGCTGCTCCGCGGTCAATAAACAGATTAACGTATCTGTCGAAGTAGTCCCATACGAACCTGTAAGTTCCGTCGGGGAGTTTGCAGCTTCCCGCTGCCGAGAGCAGCGAAGCGCTTACACATATCGTGTTATTGCGAAGCTCTCGCATGACGTCAGCGTAATGACCGAGAAGTTCCCACCATTCTTCCGTGAACATCTTGACCCCGGCCTTTTTAGGCAGCAGCTGAGTGTTGAAAAAATATTCGTGCCCGAACGCCGATTCTGCAGGCGGATTTACCGTCGCTCTGTGGACGATCAGACTGATCTCGACCGTGAAATCACCCTTGTCCGTTACAACTGTAGCGGCATACTGGTAAAAGCCCGGCTTCGCTCCGTCAGGTACGTAAAAATCGACTCTGAACACCTGTGCGCAGTGCGCTTTTACGGCAGTCTTCGCCTTACCTCCCCGAAGTTCCGTGAGTTTATCCGGATAAGCCGTCCGGTCGTTGTAGGTCGTGTACTCCTGCCTGAAGATACGCACCTTCGATCCCCTGCGCATGGCCCTTGCGCCGATCCTTCTGACATTGATCTTTTCGACCGTAAACGGTTCCAGGTTTCTTACTACGATCTGCGCCGAGGCGTAAGAATTTCGCGCAGCGTGAATGTCAAGTATATCCGGCGAATCTTTTCCCGGCCGTGCATTGCCGAAAATCTGCTCCGTTGATCTCTCAAGCCAAATCTGCATATAGAACGCACCTCACATATGCTATTATTGTTGTGTCAATGTTATCACTTTTGAATGGCTGTTGTCAATGATAATTGCTGAAGGGGCTCTTTTCCTTTTTCCGTGAAATATTGTTCTTCGCCTGCGTTCTGCCACAGATTTTTCATTTT
>DBVV01000092.1:0-176 GCA_002308795.1 Mageeibacillus sp. UBA1255
CGGACCTTTAACTCCTTTTCATAACGGGCAGAGATGATCTCGGATTTTGAAAGCCCCCTCATTCGCTTGAATACGTTCTTTATTACCGCCTCCACGAGCCCGTCGAGCTTTTCAGCCGAATACCCGGACTGGCCGCCGCACTCGACGATCTTTCGCACCTTCTTGTAGCAGGCGTA
>DBVV01000092.1:240-710 GCA_002308795.1 Mageeibacillus sp. UBA1255
AGCGAGCCGCAGTGCCCGCAAAAGACGTTACCGGATAAAAGCGAGTTGCCGCGCATATTGAGCGGTACCCTCGGCGTGTCGGCCTTGGCTTCTGCGCGTTCGCGGCGAATATCCTGCGCTTTGTCGAAAATGTCACGATCCACGATCTGCAATTCCGGGATATGCGGAGAGCGCGTCTCTCCGCTTTTCAGAACACCGACGTAGGTCTCGTTTTGCAGAATGTTGCGGATCGTGTTGTGAGACCACGGGTTGCCGGTGGGATTCCGATAGCCGTTTGCGTTCAGATGGTTTGCGATCTTCTGTACGCCGTAACCTTCGTTGACGTATTTCTCGAATATCAGCCGGACGATTTTGGCGTCGTCCTCTTTTACTTTCAGATCATAAAGCTCGTGTTTTCTCTTGTTGAAGCGCCCGCTTTTGACGAGTTCGTACCCGACCGGAGCGGTGCCGCCTTTGTAGTGCCCCTCTTC
>DBVV01000092.1:756-2614 GCA_002308795.1 Mageeibacillus sp. UBA1255
GAAGCCTGCCAGAAGCGGATATAGTTGAGCAGCTTATCGATGTGATTGTCAAAACGCTGTTCGCCTTCCTGCGTGCTCCAGACCTGTATTCCGTTCTTGACGAACCATTCCACAACGAACGGCGTTTCGTCCGCGATACGACCGATACGGTCGAACATGAAAACGAGCAGAATATCGAACTTGCCTTTCCGGGCAAGTTCTTTTATTGTTTGGATCTTGTCGCGGTTCTCGGCGCGTACTTTGTGACCGGAAACGCCGTCTTCCTGTTCCTCGTGTACGATATTCCAGCCCATCTTCTCGGCAAATCTGTGACACGCCTTTCGCTGCATCGGGATATCCGCTTCGTGATTATTGTCGTAATCGACCTGCTTATCCGTGGAAACACGGTACAGGCAACAGACTCTGTTTTGTTCCATACTCAAGCCCCCTTGTCGCTTTTCTGCATTGTATCACTGTCGGCGGGGATAGGACAATTATGCGGGTTTTGCCCGGATGACAGGAGAATGCTCTTGATACGGCTGAAAAGGTCTTTATTCGGCGCTTTTGAAAAAGATAATGTGATAAGATGACCGTCAATGACCATATATTTCTTGCTATGATCTGCTACTGTCATCTTGCATTTTACATCGCATCCCTTTGACGGATCAGATGTCTGTGATAGAAATCACAGGCTTTCAAAACGTAATCCTGCTGTTGCTGAGCGTTATATCCACCCGGAATCTTACCTCTCAGTTTTTCCATCGGGATCGTCAGCTTTTCCCGCTGATTCGCTTTTTCTTCGGACATGATAGCATCAATATCATCCCGCGTGAGTTCTCCCGCCGTGTATGCCTTGTGCATACGGACGGCTTGCGCGTAGGACGGTGTGTTGTCGTTTTCTTCGCAGGTGTTCAGAACGTCGTACTGAAGCTGATCGTCGAGGAAGGACAGTTCGACGCCGACGGAGAAAGCGATCTTGCCTTCGTCCATCATATCGAGCAGTTCGGGAATGAGATTGGTCAGGTGGATATAGCGGTAAACGGTATCACGGCTCTCGCCCGACGCACTGCCGATTTCGGCGGCGGTATCTAACTTTGTCGCAACTTGCGACGAAGTGAGGTCCGAGCGTTTTCCTTGACGATTGAGAGCCTCCGCTTTCAACTTGTAAGCAAACGCCTTTTCCGACGGCAGGATACGCTCACGGTGCAGATTGCTGTCCACGAGCATGATCGCCGCCTCGTCGCGGCCGACGGCACGAATAAAGGCAGGGACCTCGGTAAGCCCTGCCTTCTTCGCCGCGTGATAACGGCGGTGTCCGGATATGATCTCATAATTGTCAGTGTTTTCGAGTGGTCGAACAGTCAGCGGCTCCATAATGCCGTTATCCTGTACGCTCTCGGTCAGGTCGTTCATGCTGTCGTCGTCCAGCACCTTGTACGGGTGTCCGTCAAAGGGGACGAGGTTTTCCACCGGTATCATCACCGGCGCTTTGGGTTTATTACATTTCATATTTTTTATTCCTCCTATTGGTTATCTTGCTCCGTGTTCGGGAGCGTCTTTGAATATCATTTTTCCGTTGCGGTCAAGTTTCCGGTACGGCGCTTCCATTTCAAACTCCTGTCGCACGAGATCATAGAGGTGAGGTGATTTATCTCTGATGCGCTTTGCCCGGTCAAGGTTCTTCCGTAACGGTTCGATGTGTTTCGTTATTTCAGAGCGAGCTGCTCTGTTATCCGCAAGCACGGCGGGATCAGTCTCCCGGCGCACCTTGTTGCGAATCAGAGAGCGTTCATGCGCTAATTCCGAAATCTTTGTCTGTGTGCTTTCAATATATCTGTCAAGCTGCGGGAGGGTGTGGATATCCGCTTCCCGCAGGAAA
>DBVV01000034.1 GCA_002308795.1 Mageeibacillus sp. UBA1255
TGACCTCGAAGCGGATCTGATCGCTCACGGTCTCCCAGTTCCAGCCGCCTGTACTGCGCTCCAGAAGAGCATTGTCGCCGGGTGCAGTGCGGTTCACCACGTAGTTGTAACCTTCCCAGGAAGCGCTTCCGCCGCTCGTTTTGATGAACAGCGTCATCCAGCCTCCCGTGCGTTCCGCGGAGATCTCGTTAGCGGTCTCGGCGTAGAAATACAGTTCCTCCGCGGTGTGGAACACTTTCATAACACGAAAATCGTTGCGGCCGGTGGCGTTCACGTAGTGGTTTTTACCGATCCCGTCCGCGTCGCGCAAAGCCGTGTCGCCTATGCTGTCGCGGTATTCGGTGGCAATATCGTTCCAGCAGGAGAGTGCGGTCAGCTGTGCGCCCTGTGCCGGAGCGTCCAGCTGTTTACCCGCCGGGAGCGCGCCGGTACCCTTGAACCTGCGGATATTGATCGCGAGCTGGTTGTAGAAATTATCGTTCAGGCCTCCCTGACGCGTGGGTTCGATGTCGCGCGAGAATTCAGTCGAGAACACGTCGCAGAAGCCGCCGCCCGCAGGCACCGGATCGGCCGAACAGCGCGCCCATGCCGGTATGGTCAGGAACCGTGCCGCGATCCACTCGTTCCAGCCTGTTATGAAAAGCACGGAAGGGTCCAGTTCGAGCGCACGGTCAAACTGCTGCTGCAGATTCGCACCGTATTCGCTGCCGTATTCGGGACTCACCGGGTCATTTAGCAGTTTATTGTTCCCGCCGTACGTGTAGCTGCGGCCGTGGGCAATATAGTTTCCGTCGGCGTCCGTGGCGCTCATGAAGTCGAGCGATTCGGACCAATTCTGAGCGACGCTGACCGCCACCATTTCGAGAGCGTTATCTTCGGTGTAGCAGGGTTGCTGCGGATAATTCGAGAGCCACGACCACATGTTCGGTCCGTCAACGGGCGTGTAATACGGCCACGGACGGCGGTACGTCCAGTGATCGGCGATCTCCGCGCTCACGGACGAACTCTGGCCGAGCACCAGAGGCTTTCCCTCCCAGCGGAACCAGAGCTCTTCATATTCCGGCTTCGAATAGAAGTCTTTATAAAAGTTTTTAAGCGCAGTGCCGTTCACCGACGCGTCCCACGTGAGCAGGAGCACCACGCCCGGCGTCCGACCGCCTTCCGAGCGTATCTTCAGGTACGTATCGAGCAGGTTGGTCAATGCAGCGCGGCTGTAATTGCTTTCGTTGTGCACGCCGCTGACGCAATAATTCGAGTAATCGAGCACGATGCCGTCGATCCCCGCGTCCGTGAGCAGCTGCGCGTGTTTGCGCACGACGTATCCGTCGCCGTCCAGATTATAAAACCCGTACAGCGGCTCGCCCCAGTAGTGGTAGCTGACTTCAGGTCCCCAGAGTGACTTTTTGTTCCGGGCGTCCTGGTTACTCTCCAGGATGGCGGAAACGTTGCGCGGCGCCTTCGAATCGGCTTTCACGGTACTTTTCATGAAATCGCTGTGCCAGATGTGGTAAAAGATCAGCGCGTATTTGCCTTCGCGCTTCGTGCTCGTCTGTTTCGGCAGCGGTGCCGAGCGTCCCAGTGCGTCAGTGAGTGTCCAGGTGTCGCTGTAAGTATCCCACGCGGGCGCCTGCGTGCCGGCGCTGAGGGCTGTCTGTGCTTCCGTCATCGCTTTTTCTCCTTCTGCGGTCCCGTTCGTTTCAGCTGCACCGGCTCCCGGGAATAAAAATGCCGTAAACGTCAGCAGCGCCAGCAAAATCGCCGCCAGCCGCATTGACGCCTGCCGCCCTATCCTGTCAGAATCTCCGCTCTCAAATAAAAGTTTCGTCGGTTTCATCTCCGGTCCTCCGATCGTCTCACAATCCGGATCACAATCCAAAATATAGTCCGCAAACCGCTTATCTTCCTCTTGACACATTTTATACGATACAATAAAATCATTCAAGTGATATTATTATCGCAAAAAGGAGAAAAAGTGACATGATAAAGTTCGAATCGTCAGTTTATTCAAGTATCAGTGTAAAAAAAGAGACTTTATTTGCTGTGGATTTCCTTTCTGCCAGCCGGTTTTGCATACGGGAGAAAACATCTGTCCACCAGACGTTTCTGAACGATTATCTTATGATATATATTGCCGCAGGGAGGTTCACGCTGTTCATTGACGGGGATCGCGAAGAGCTAACGGCTGGCAATCTTGCCATCATATCTCCGTTCACGTCATATAAGGGTATCGTTGACCCGGCTTCATCCGCCGGCATGGGAGGCAGCGAGTTTTATCTTGTTGAGTTTAACTGTAGTAATTTTATATTCTTTCCTTTGCGAAAATATATAGTCCTGAGCGGTGCCAATGCAGCCGAGAGCGCGCTTGACGAGCTCTGCAGCCGGTATGAGCGTTACAAATCCGACGCATACATTTTCGACGTGCTGCTCCTGGAAACGATCTTCGTGGCCGAAAAGCTCGCAAAGAAAACTACGCCGCAGCAGCAGCTTGCGGAGCAGGTCCAGGAGTATATCCTGCAGAATTCAACGAGAGTTATGAGCGTTGACGAGCTGGCTGACAAATTCGGATATAACAAGCAGTATCTCGGACGCGTTTTTAAGGCTGAGTACGGGACAACGCTCAAGGATTTCATCAATATTCGCAAGATGGCGCTTGCGAAGAAGCTGCTTGTGACGTCTGACATGCCGGTGGCTGCGGTGGGTCAATTTCTCGGCTGGCAGGATCTTAACCAGTTTCTTAAGTATTTCAAATATCACGAGGGCGTGACGCCTTCGCAGTACCGTAACAGCGCGGGTGATTGAACGCGTCGTCCGCTTTTAAATGCTTGAAGGTCGCTAACGCTCAGTTCGAATCCCCTTGTTGTTATACGCAAAACGGACACCGAAATGGTGTCCGTTTTGCGTATGGAGCATAGGGGATTCGCCCACGCAAATTACAACCTTTTTCCATTATCTGATTGTAATTTGCTTAAAGGGTCCCTCCTCGCTGCGCGAACCGAGTGATGGTACGAATTTCGGACACACGAAATTCTTTACCATCTACTCGGCTTCGCCGGATAAAGTATAAGGATGGCCAAATTCTTAAAGCCACCTAAGCTTTGGCCACCGGCATGTCCCTACGCTCTTTATACTCGATCCTTTAAATGCTTGAAGGTCGCTAACGCTC